>JBBDXJ010000127.1:0-33975 GCA_040902445.1 Cyclobacteriaceae bacterium
TCTTTGAGTCCACTTAACTAAAAAATCCACCTGCTTTGCAGGTGGTAGTTTAATTAAAAAAATGTGTTATCATAAAAGATCAAAGAACTTATGGATTCAAGACGTTCCTTTATTAAGAAAATTGGCGGAAGTGCGGCATTGGCGCCGCTGGGTTTATCCACATCGGTCTTTTCTTTAGCGCGGACTGACGAACAAGCGAAACCAATACGTATTGGTATTATCGGAGCTGAAAATTCTCACACCATCGGCTATGGCAAAATGTTTAACATCGATAAAAAATTTCCCGGGGTAGAAGTAAAATATGTCTGGGGCGAGACGGAAGAGTTTGCAATAAATGCCATGGAAAAAGGTGGTATTCCCGTAATGGTAAAAGACCCCGCTGAAATGTTAGGTAAAATTGATGCGCTCATCGTCGATCACCGTCACGCAAAATATCACCTGGAAGCAGCTATGCCGTTTATCAAGGAGCGCATCCCAACGTTTATAGACAAACCGTTTTGTTATCGGGTCGAGGAGGGAAAAAAATTCCTTGCTCTTGCGCGTAAACTCGGAACCCCGGTGAGTTCTTACAGTACATCCGCGCATTCCGGCGAGACGCTGGATATCAAGAGTCAGGTGGAGTCGTTGGGTAAGATCAATCATCTTGTAAGTTTTGGTCCGGTTGATATTAAATCGGTATGGGGCGGAGTATTCTTTTATGGTGTCCACCTTGTCGAGCCTCTGATGGTTATTTTTGGAGAAGAGATCTTAAAGGTCAGGGTTTCGCGAAATGGCAATAACGCCACAGCAGATCTTGCTTTTAGTGACGGGATGCTCGCGACATTGATCTTCCTGAACATGGCGTACAAATTCGAAATGTATGCCGAAACTAAAAACGGAATTGTTCCGCTTAAAGCGCGCGCTGAAGAGCCTGAACCTGGCAAGGCATATGTGGATATGGTTGAGATGTTCAGGACTGGAAAGGAACCCCGGAGTCATCAGAGTATATTAAAAGGTATTGCTGTACTTGAAGCGCTGGAAAAATCTGTTGAAAGTCAGCAATGGATAGATGTTGAATCAATTAGTTAAGATATATTGTTTGACACGCTTCTTGATTACTTATTCCGAATTTGATTTCCATATTCGTGGTGTTCAATCTTATCAGATTATCAGGTCAGTTTATGAAATTCATATCAGATGAAGAAAGTTAGCAGACGCACGTTTTTTAGTCATTCGCTTGCTTCATTGTCACTACCGGCTGCCCTTTCGGTCGGAAAAGAAAACATTCGCCACGGAACTGACGGCAGTTTTCAAACTGGTCCCGAGATCATCGATACGAATGTAAATGTATTTGAATGGCCATTCCGGAAATTGAAATATAGTGATACTAAATCGCTCGTCGGAAAATTGCGCCTGCATCGGATCAGACAAGCCTGGGCTGGCAGTTTTGAAGCGCTTTTCCATAAGGACGTCAATGGTGTAAATTCCAGGCTCACAGAAGAATGCCGGAAAAACGGAGATGGTATGATGTTGCCTTTCGGTGCGGTAAATGTGGCCTGGCCTGGTTGGGAAGAAGACTTAAGGCGATGTCATGAAATATACAGGATGCCTGGCATTAGACTCTATCCCGGCTATCAGAGTTTTGATCTTGATCACCCGGAGTTTCCGCGTTTAGTTCAGCTAGCCACTGAACGAGGATTGATCATACAGATAGTCGGCGATATGGAGGATTCACGAACGCAACATCCGATCGTCCATGTTCGGGGAGTGAAAATAGAGCCTCTTATTGAAATCGTGAAAAAAAATGCCCGAGCAAAGGTTCATTTGCTCTACTGGAATCACAAGGTTGAAGGAGCACAGCTTGACAGGTTGATCGCCGAGACGAACGTACTTCTCGACACCTCACGCATTGAGGGTACCGGTAGCGTTGGCCGGTTGATCGAAGGGAAACCCTGGTATGGCTCCCATAAGCCTGTGCCGGTTGAACGGATTTTGTTTGGATCACATGCCCCGTATTTCCCTGTCGAAGCCAATATCCTTAAACTTTTCGAATCACCTCTGAACCTGCAACAGATGCAAGCAATTATGGTTGATAATGCAAGTCGTTTATTGGGCCAATTTAAATAAGCCTCGATATGTCCGACAAAACATCATTGCGCCCCCAGGAATTTGTTCTTAACCCTGCACACTATGGTGTCCCCGACTTGCAGCAACTAAAAGATCTTCGGATCTGGGATTCACATTATCACGGATTGATGACATCGGGGAATCCTCTGAAACAACACAAGGAAATGATGTTTTATGTCGAGCGCATGGGGATCGAAAGAGTAATTTCCCTGGACATCGGAGGAACGCTCAAAGATCCACTTACACCTCAACCGCACGATGGGGGACTCAGAGCTATTCTTGAACGGGATAAGGCATTCATCTCAGGTATAATTCCGATTGATCCTGGATTCCCTGATGAAAGTTCTTCCAAAATAAAGGATTGGATTCAGAACGGCCCCTGTATTGGAATTAAGTATGTTGGAGGAAATAAATTGGGTATTACGTGTGATCATCCCAATAACGATAAGATCATTCAACTGGCGGCGGACCTCGCCGCCATGATCTATATCCACAGCTGGCTGATCGTTGGAGGAACTCCGAGGTTACCTGGCGGCAGCAATCAACCTGGGGAATCGACGCCAATGAACGTGGCAGCACTGGCTAAACGTTTTCCAAATGTTCCTATCATCTGCGGTCATTCGGGAGGAGACTGGGAATTAGGTGTAAAAGCCATAAGACCTTTTGAAAATGTATTCCTTGAATTTAGTGGTTCCGATCCCCATTCAGGATCGGTAGATTATGCCGTAAAGGAGTTGGGAGGTGCTCGAATAGTCTGGGGAGGACATGGCCCTGGCCGTTCATTTTCAACGGAGCTTTCAAAAGTGTTAGACGCATCAATTTCGCATTCGGAGCGTATGAAGATCTTTGGTGGAAATTATCGCCGACTTGCCCAGAGTATTTTCCGAAAAAAAGGAATTACTATTCAGCTGTAATAGCATACTTGTGTTCAGCACCATACGAAACGATCACGAGATTGAATGACCCATTAACCTGCAAGTAATTTTTTTTTCATTTCCTGGAATCGTAATTATGATGATCAAAAAAAATCTGGCATTTATTAGTTTGTTCATCCTGGTGGCGATATCGGGTAATGGCCAACAATCACCATATCCGCTAAGTACGCTTATAAAAGGTATTAAATTTGACTGGTCTTCTCACATAAGGCTTGCCTCCGGCAGCGATAACTGGCCAGTAACCTGGGCCGGTGATGATAATCAATACGTCGTGTGGGGTGATGGTGGTGGATTTGGTGGCACGAATGGCATTGGACGCTCGAGTATCGGGGTTGCGCGTATTGAAGGTAACTGGCACGATTTCAAAACCTTCAACGTGTGGGGTGGATACAATACTCAAAATAAGCACGACCTGATTGGAAAAAGTTACGGCATTGTTTGTATTGAAAATATACTGTATATGTGGGTCGGAATGTTTGAAACCAAAGCCGATCAGTTTAACGAGGTAAAAATTGCCTCATCAAAAGACCTTGGTGCAAGCTGGGAGTTTACTGATTGGTCATTCAAAAAAGCAGATGGCGTAATGATGCCCACAGTTTGTAACTACGGCAAGAACTACGAAGGCGCCAGCGATGGATTTGTTTATAGTTACCTTATCCGGTTTCAATCATATGACGGACCTGATGATTATCCTGATAAAGTCGATTGGTTGAACTGTCAAAAACCCGGATTAATAGATCTCGCGCGCGTCCCGAAAGAAAAAATCCTCGATCGTGAAGGTTATACTTTTTTTTCAGGCACAAAGGATGGTAAACCGACCTGGACTAAAGAGATCAACAAGCGCAAACCCGTATTTGAAAATTCCGCCGGCGTCGGGTGGTGTATAAATGTCAACTATAACGCGGGGCTTCGCCGTTATATTCTGACTACGGAGCACACAGAAACACACAGGGGAAATATCAGCATTTTTGACGCCGCCCAACCGTGGGGACCGTGGACGACAGTTTGCTATGAACAAAATTGGGGCGAAGGACATGTTCCGCTTAACACTTTTTTTTGGAACTTTTCGAACAAATGGACCAGTGAGGATGGCAAAATGTTCTCGCTGATCTTCACGGGACGAAAAGAAAATGACTCATTCAATCTGATAAGAGGAGAATTTATTACAGAATAGCAAATAAACCAAGGGTTCGATGATTCTTTTTCAGTCAGGAAACTGAAGCTTAGTAAGAAATAAGTAAATTGTACGATGCAATTTTTTTATACAACCGGCAGGAAGTTAACACTTTCTATATCGCATATGGCTGTGATGATTATTCTGTTAGCCTGTGGAAATCCTGGAGGGCATGAAGAAGAATCACAGGATAGTGCTAATGAGGAGGGGTGGGAACTGCTCTTCGATGGAAAATCTACAACAGGTTGGCGGGCTATCAATCTGAAAACATTTCCAATGCAAGGATGGAGAATTGAGAATGGAAATCTGGTGCTTAATGCCGGAGATGAAATCGAATCCGGAAAAAGTCGCGATATAATTACCACAGAAGAATACGGCGACTTTGTGCTTGACTGGGAGTGGAAGATGCAAACCAAAGGAGGCAACAGTGGCGTAAAGTACTTTGTGAAAGAAGATGTTCCGGGTAATGAAAAATACGGACCAGGACTCGAGTATCAAATACTCGATGATGAAAACCATCCCTGGATGTTGGAAGGGAAGATGCAGCCAGGCGATTTCCATACGATGGCTTCCCTCTATGAAATTTATGCCGCTGAAAATACTTCGCCCAAACCCCTGGGTGAATGGAACCACAGTCAGATTTTGGCAAATGGCAGCCATGTCGAACATTGGCTTAACCATGTTAAAGTGCTGGAATATGAGCGAGGCAGTGAGGACTTTAGAAAGAAGGTTGCAGTAAGTAAATTCGCGAAATATGAGAATTTCGGAGAAGCACCACGGGGACACATACTCCTCCAGGACCACGGGAGTAAGATCGTTTTCCGCAACATAAGAATAAAAGAACTGGATTAAATTTCAGTCTGCTTAAACATTTTGAAATTGCACATATGGAACGCTCAGCCAAAATTGTTTTAATTTTTTTTATCCTGATCAGTTTTTGCTTTACCAGCCATCTGTCAGCCCAGAAGTTACAGGAACATCCATTTTTCGTTTTTAACAACGGCGTAAACGACGAGAAATATAACACGCCCGAGAAGCAGGTTCGCTTGTTGAAATCCTTCGGCTATGACGGCATGGAGATGAAAGGCATTGATGGCATTCAGGAAACCATTCAGGCTCTGGATAAACATGGACTTAAACTCTATACCATTTATATCAATATCAATCTCGATGATGAGCAGCCATATGACAAACGCCTAAGGGAAGTATTCAGCATGATCAAAGGAACATCTGCAATGCCCTGGTTCTATATAACGAGCAAGAAATTTAAACCGTCGTCAGAAGAAAATGATATTATCGCAGTACCTATCCTGCAGGAAATTGCTGATATGGCCCGTGAATACGGTGTTAAAGTAATGATATATCCGCACGTTAATTTTTGGGTCGATAATGTCGAAGATGCGCTGCGTGTAGCCGCAAAAGTCGATCGGGATAATCTTGGATTAACATTTAATCTCTGCCATTTTTTGGCAGACAAAGGAATGGTAGCACAATCGGCTTTTATTCCGCTGGTGGAAAAGGCTATGCCTTACGTTTTTGCTATAAGTCTTAACGGCGCTGATGTACCTACGGAGGAAATTCTGGCAAGTCCGAATCAGTGGAAATATTTCATACAGCCCCTGGGCCATGGGAATTTTGACACCTATGAGTATTTTCAAGCCTTTGTGGAACGTGGGTTTACCGGGCCGGTGGGCTTACAGTGCTATAATATAGAGGAAGAAAAAAGCGAACATCTGAAAAAGTCAATGATTGCCTGGAAAAAGTTTCAACGACAAATGGCTGAGCGATGAGTTACAAGAAGCTTACTTTAAAGGATAAAGAGATCTTTGAGCAACAGGGCTATTTGCTGATCCCTGCTTTTTTTAAAAATAAAGAGATCGATAAGCTCTATGCGATAGCCAAAGACGATGTCGTGATCAGTAAGAATATGTATGACAGGGAAGACAAGGAAGGGTTGAGAACAAAACTTTCATTGTGGTTTTCACTGGATGACAGTATTTACAGTCTTATGGCGCGCTGCGAACGTATGGTATCTGGGGCAGAACTTCTTTTGGGTGGAGAGCCGGCACACTTTCACTCGAAGCTTATGAAAAAAGAGCCGAAAGTCGGAGGTGCCTGGGAATGGCATCAGGATTACGGTTATTGGTATCGCGACGGTTTCTTGTATCCGCACATGGTCAGTGTGTTGACGGCGCTCACGCCCGCTACCAGAGAGAATGGGTGTTTGCAGGTGATCAAAGGCTCTCACAAATTGGGTAGGATAGAACATGGATTTGCCGGTGAACAGGTGGGGGCTGATATGGTGAGAGTTGAAGAAGCCAGAAAGCGGATGGAACTTGTCTATATGGAAATGCAGCCCGGGGATTCGCTGTTCTTTGACTGTAATTTACTTCACCGATCCGATAGCAATCGAAGCGACTCCGCACGCGTATCGATGATCACAGTTTATAACCTTATAAGCAACAAACCTTTTAAAGGAGATAATACTTCATCCTTCACACCCATTGAGAAAGTGACGGACGATGCTATCCTACACGCGACAGCCAAAGGAATATCCGAAGAAGTTGACTTTAAGCACAAATAGGATCCGATAAAAAATTGTAAAGGATTTCGTCAGGGGATGATCACTAACTTATTATTCAATTATTATGAACCGCAGGAAATTTATCAAGACCTCGTCTTTAGCCACAGCAAGTATCGGTTCAGCGCCACTACTGTGGGGCAATAGTCACAAATGGAAGGGTGCTAATGACAGGATCAATGTCGCAGTACTGGGCATCAGGGGAATGGGGCAAAACCATATCCTTGAATATTCCAAATTAAAAAATGTACAGGTTGCCGCGATTTGCGATGTTGATGAAAATCTTTTTGCTTCCAGAATTAAAACTCTGTTTGCTGACCGGCAATTGGGAAGCCCTAAAACGTATCAGGACCTCCGTAAACTTTACGATGACAAGGATATCGATGCAGTGTCGATTGCAGTTCCCAATCACTGGCATGCGCTTGCCTCTATCTGGGCGATTCAGGCAGGCAAACATGTGTCGGTAGAAAAACCATGTTGTCACAACTTTTATGAAGGACAAAAGTTAGTTGAAGCCGCCAGGAAATATAAAGTTATTGTTCAGGATGGAGCAGAACAACGAAGCAACCCCTGTGCCCAAACGGCAATGGATTTTATGAAACAGGGAAAATTGGGAGAGGTTTATATGGCGAAAGGTGTTTGTTATAAATGGCGGGACCCAATCGGAAATTATGCTGACGGCCCAATGCTTGCGGACGAGAGATTTTCTTTCACAGCAGGTGGTGAAAACATTGAACACCCTTATACAAATGAATATTTGTCGAAAGTGAACTATGATCTGTGGCTTGGGCCCGCACCAATGCGCCCATTTAACCGGAATCGCTTTCACTATAACTGGCACTGGCATTGGGATTATGGCAATGGAGATATGGGTAATCAGGGAGTGCATGAAATGGATGTCGCCCGCTGGGGCCTCGGCGTAAAATTACCTATGAAGATCAGCGCCATAGGCGGACATTTGATGTTTAATGATGCGCAGCAGACTCCCAACGTTTTAATGGCAGTATTTGAATTTCCCGATCAGCAAGTTGGTGGTGATAAAAAGAAAATCCTTCAGTTTGAAGTCCGACCCTGGATGACAAACCCGGAGGGAAATCATTTAGGTACAGCTGAGAGTCAGAATAATTCCTATATGACCAGTTCAGTAAATGTTGTCGGGAACATCTTCTATGGTTCGGAAGGCTACATGCTGAAAGATGTTGACCATTGGCAAACCTACATGGGTAAGAGCCGGGAGCCCGGCGCGTCAGGAAAAGGAATTGGAAACCATTACCAGAATTTCACGGACGCTATCAGGGCAAATGATGCGAAGGTGTTAACATCTCCAATTGAAGAAGGATTTTATTCCTGTGCACTTATCCACCTGGCCAATATATCTTACAGGGTGGGACGAACGATCCATTTCGACCCTGATAAACAAACTATTCTCAATGATAAGGAAGCTTCAGGAATGCTAAGCCGGGAATACAGGGAGCCTTATAAAATACCCAAACAAATCTGAGGCTAAAAACATTTACCAGGTTAATTGGCCGATAAAAATCGAACTCGCATACTTGGGGCACCCAGCCCAGGGGTGGACAACGATTAAGTATATTGAATATGAGTAGAATTCATTTTGGCCGACGGAAATTCATGAACACTGTTGCAACAGGTTCTCTTCTTGCAATGACTTCAAATTTTCTTCCGGGGAAGGGGGCCAGCAATCGTCCCATTTCAGAAGCCGGCGCAGATGAATTGAATTGGCAGGTTGGCATAAGCCAACGGATCATCACTCCGTATACTCCCGTTTGGTTGGCGGGCTACGGTACTAAACGGGTTCCGGAGGGAAAGATCCACGACATCTGGGTGAAGGTTCTTGCGCTTAAAAGCGCCAGTGGTAAGCGTGTCGTTATGGCCACTACGGATCATATGGGAATGTCCAAGACCATTTACGAACGGCTATATGAGAAAGTCAGTCAACGGTTTCAGCTGGATCGCTCTGAATTCATGCTGACGTTTTCCCATAACCACTGCGGACCATGTCTGGAGGATGACCTCATTGATTATTATCCAAGCGACGAAGAACAAAGAGCGTTAGTGAAAGACTACACCGATTGGATGGAGGGAAAAATAACAGAGGCTGTGGGTGACGCATTGGCTAACTGGAAGCCAGCTCAACTACTGATGGGGGAGGGCCAATGCACGTTTGCAGTTAACCGCCGTGACAATATTGAAGCCGAAGTTCCTAAATTAATGGTCGAAGGAAAACCTCTTAAAGGAGTTGTCGACCATTACGTTCCTGTACTTGCGGTGAAGGGTGAACATGGTAACCTTCTTGGCGTATTATTCGGTTACGCCTGCCATCCGACCACCCTAAACATAAATCAGTGGTGTGGTGATTACCCGGGTTATGCCCAGATAAACCTGGAAGCCCGTTACCCGGAAATATCCGCCATGTTCTTTAATGCCTGCGGGGGCGACCAGAATCCGATCCCACGCCGTAAAATAGAACTATGTGAGCAATACGGGAAGATGCTCTCTGATGCTGTTGAGAACGTACTGAATAACTCGATGAAACCGGTATCAGCAGATCTCAAGACGGCCTTTAAGTTTATAAACCTTGATTACGAAGAGCTTGCAACGCGGGAAAAACTTATACCTATAGCAAACGGTGACAATGCCCTTCAGGCCCGTTGGGCTGGGCGTATGCTTAAGATGATAGATCTGGGTACCGATTTTCCAACCTCATATCCATACCCTGTTCAGGCCTGGCAAATTGGAGAGTTGCTTATGATAGGCATTGGCGGCGAGGCGGTTGTTGACTACTCCCTTCGATTCAAAAGGGAGTTTCCCGGAAAGACCTGGGTCTGCGGGTATTCTAATTACATGTCAGCTTACATCCCTTCGCGGCGAGTATGGGAAGAGGGAGGATATGAGGGTGGTCCGCACCTTGATGAATATGGTCATCCAGCCTGGAGATGGGCACGAAATATAGAGGACCGTATTGTCAGAACCGTTCATAAAGTCGTTAGGCAAACACATAAAATATGATGTTGACCCCTGCAAACCTGCAAGGGCAGAGACCCTGGAGCGTCAGGGAAAGGAAATTGGAAATCACAATAGACTTCTCTAACGAGAATCTAAATCCGGCATGTTGGTTAAAATATAACCAGGGAGCGGCCCATCCCTTTGTCATGGCTTTTTATTAAATTTGTAGGTTAATTTGATATTGAGCTCGTAAAAAAATACTGATGAAAATTTTAGCCCTGGCTGCTGGTTCAATTTTGCTAAGTTCGGTTATCTGGCAGGCGTGCACCGATCGAAATTCCGGCGACAATTCAGTCAAGCCGTTATCGAAAGGAAAAATTGATTTCAACTTTCACGTTAAACCAATTCTTTCGGATAAATGCTTTGCATGCCACGGGCCTGATGAAAAGAAGCGGCAGGCTAATTTCCGGTTAGATACCGAAGAAGGTGCATTTCACGCCCTGAAGTCCGATCCCCATAATTTCGCCATTGTTAAGGGCGATGCGGAGAAGAGTTTTTTGGTCAAACGGATATTCTCAGAAGACCCGCAGTTCCATATGCCGCCTGCCGAATCAAACCTGGCACTTACAGAAGCAGAAAAGAATATTCTTAAAAAGTGGATCGAACAGGGAGCGGAATACAAAAAGCACTGGGCGTTTATACCTCCTGCGAAACCCGAATTGCCGGAAGCGCCTGAGGCTTGGGTAGAAAATGAGATTGATAATTTTATCTGGTCTAAACTTCAGCAGGTCGGGCTTGATCCAAATGTCGCCGCTGATAAAGAGCGCCTGATCCGGCGCGTAAGTTTTGATCTCACCGGACTACCGCCTTCCCTGGAACAGGTTGATAATTTTCTCGCAGACGATTCTCGTGAAGCATATGATAAATTGGTAGATGAATTGCTTGCCTCTCAGGCTTATGGAGAGAGATGGGCAAATTACTGGCTGGACGTCAGTCGCTATGGTGATTCCCATGGGTACCAGGACGACTTGCCAAGAGTGATGTGGCCCTGGCGTGATTGGGTGATCTATGCTTTCAATAAAAATCTGCCGTATGATCAGTTCGTTACCTGGCAACTTGCGGGTGATCTTTTACCGGATGCAACTGCAGAGCAGATCCTTGCTACCGGATTTAACCGCAACCATAAGATAACTCAGGAGGGTGGGGCAATTCCCGAAGAATACCGCACCGAATATGTTGTTGATCGCACCAACACGTTTGGAAAAGCATTTTTAGGGATCAGTGTGGAGTGCAGCCGATGTCATGACCATAAATACGATCCGATAGCACAAAAAGACTTCTATTCTATTTATTCTTTTTTCAATCAGGCCAACGAAAAAGGGCTTATCAATTACGGCGAATTGCCGAAGCCTAATATTGCCATCACACAAACGGATGTCAACGGCATTCTAAATTTTATCAACGGCAAAACGATTGGCGCTAAGGATACAATAAAGGTCATGGTGATGCGGGACGATAAACCGCGCCAGACCTTTGTTCTTGACCGCGGAGTATACGATGCACCAACGGCGACTGAAGTTTCTTTCAATGCTCCCGCGTCAATTTTGCCTTATAATGAAAAGGAATTCGGTGGCAACCGTCTCGGCCTGGCAAAGTGGTTGTTTCATCCGGGTAATCCCCTTACCTCAAGAGTTATGGTAAATCGCTTATGGCAGGAGATCTTTGGCCGTGGTATTGTTGCTACGTCTGATGATTTTGGAAACCAGGGAACATTGCCAACACACCCTGAACTTTTAGATTATCTCGCGGTGGAATTTATGGAAAAAGGATGGGACATAAAGTACATGTTAAAACTGATGGTGACGTCCGCTTCTTACCGACAATCCTCCGCAACAGATGATAAACTCCGGGAACGGGATCCCGACAATACTTATCTGGCGCGCAGTTCGCGATACCGCCTGAATACAGAAATGATACGGGATAATATTTTATTCTCCAGTGGACTATTGAATGATGAAATAGGAGGCCCGAGTGTAAAGCCTTACCAACCGGAGGGCATTTGGGAAGCAATATCAGTAGGCATAGAAGGGAGAGGTGAAAGTACATACATTACGGACCAGGGCGAAAAGTTGTACCGCAGGAGTTTATATACGTACTGGAGAAAAACTATCCCTCCGCCATCAATGCTGATCTTTGATGCACCGATGAAGGAGTTTTGCGAGGTGCGCAGGGTACGCACCAGTACTCCGCTCCAGGCACTCAACTTATTAAATGATCCACAATTATTGGAAGCTGCCCGGGTTTTAGCGGCGCAGTTGGTTGAAAGTAAGGAACTCACGCTGGAGAAAAAGGTCGAACTTGCTTTTCGGAAAATCATCAGCCGCAAACCCAGGCCGGAAGAGATTGAAGTGCTGTTACAGGGATATCAGCAGGAATACGAGCGCTATAGCACAAGCCCTGAAGAAGCCAAAAAGTTTTTAAAGGTAGGTGCGCATCCACAAAATAAAACATTGGATCCGGTGGAAAATGCGGCCATGATGCACGTTGTGAGCATCATTTATAATTTAGACGAAGCCATCAGTAAATCTTAAAAAATAATTTTATGTCCAAAGAATTTTTAAGATATTCTTTAAATCTGAACCGACGCACTTTTCTTTCCAGGGCAAGTGTAGGGATCGGCAGTCTGGCTTTAGGCTCATTGCTTGTGCCGGAATTATTCGGAGGCAAAAACAGGGATGAAGAATCATTGCCGCCAGGCGTCGCACATTTTGCACCTAAAGCAAAAAGAGTAATTTACCTGTTTCAAAGCGGAGCGCCATCGCAGTTAGATCTCTTTGATTATAAACCTTTGTTGCGGAAAATGCAGGGTGAGGAATTGCCTGCCTCCGTCAGGAATGGTCAGCGGTTAACAGGGATGACGGCTTTCCAAAAGTCGTTGCCGCTGATGGGGTCTTTCTCTGACTTTAATCAGCATGGACAAAGCGGCGCCTGGCTTGGCGAACTGCTTCCGTTCACTTCAAAAATTGTAGACGATATCTGTATCATCCGGAGTATGCATACAGAAGCGATCAACCATGACCCCGCAGTTTCATTTTTTCAAACGGGAAGCCAGCAGCCCGGCAGGCCGAGTATGGGCTCCTGGCTTAGCTATGGGTTGGGTAGTGAAAATAAAAATTTACCCGCGTTTTGTGTGTTGCTGTCCCGTGGTAAGGGCGATATCCAGCCACTGGCTTCCCGCAATTGGGCAAATGGTTTCCTGGATTCGATTCACCAGGGTGTGCACCTGCAATCTGGACACGATCCAGTATTGTATCTTCAAAACCCTGCGGGCACCGACAAAGAAAGCCGGGGAAAAATGCTGGAACATCTCGCTTCGCTCAATCACATGCAGGAGGAAGAATTTGGTGATCCTGAAATCACAGCGAGGATCGCCCAATATGAAATGGCGTACCGGATGCAGACTTCCGTGCCTGATGTAATGGATTTTTCAGACGAACCCGAAAGTTCATTTAAGCTATATGGAGCTGACTCCTTGCAGCCCGGTACTTTCGCGGCTAATTGCCTTCTTGCGCGACGTCTTTCAGAACGTGGAGTTCGATTCATTCAACTTTACCACATGGGCTGGGATGCGCATTCCGACCTTCCCGAAAGAACCCGCAACTTTTCAAAAAATGTTGACCAGGCTTCAGCAGCGCTGGTTCAGGATTTGAAGAACAGAGGCATGCTCGACGAAACACTCGTAATATGGGGAGGAGAATTCGGCCGGACCAACTATTGTCAGGGTGCTTTCAAAACAGATAATTTCGGCCGCGACCATCACCCGAGGTGTTTTTCAATCTGGATGGCCGGCGGTGGTGTGAAGCCGGGAATTACCTATGGAGAAACTGATGAGCTTGGTTATAATATTGTCAAAGATCCCGTGCATGTACACGATTTTCAAGCCACAGTTCTTCACTTGTTTGGTTATGATCACGAAAAACTAATTTTTAAACACCAGGGGAGACGCTATCGGCTAACAGATGTCCATGGACATGTGATAAATAGTATACTTACCTGACCGTGTGTTTTCAATCTAATTTTTACCTAATGTGGAGTTTCCCGAATGTTGAGATTCAGACAGATCACCCTTAACCTGCTTTATTTTTGTAATGTCCTTTTAATTTTCCTGCTGATATTCGAGGAGAAAGTGCAGTTACCTGTAATGTTGCAGGTTACCGGAAGGTTGCACCCCCTGGTGTTGCACTTTCCACTTGCTTTACTTTTCGTCGGAATTTTCCTCGAATGGCTTACGTCCCGGAAAAGCTTTAATCATCCTGCAAGCCGCGATCTTACGTCGTGTATTTTTTATTTATTTGCATTAGGGGCATCTTTTACGGCGCTGTTTGGTTTTTTTCTCTATCAGGAAGGATCTTACCTGGGCCCGGAGGTGGACTGGCACAAATGGACCGGGACCGCGGTTTCATTATTCGCCGTCATGATCGTACTGCTAAGAGAAAAGTCTTCGGTATTGTATTATGCAACCTTAGGTCTAACCGCTGTGTGCCTTACGCTCACCGGACATCTGGGAGCTGAAATTACTCACGGCAAAGGTTTTGTAACTGAGCCCATGCGAAGACACTGGTCTGAAAGGATTGAAATAGTTCATGTTGACAGCGCCGTTGTTTTCAGGGATGTGATCCAGCCAATCCTGAATGAAAAATGTATCAATTGCCACAACTCAAACAAGGCTAAAAATGATCTTATCCTTGCAGACTACAACAGCATTTTAGACGGCGGAGAAAATGCAGATGCGGTTGTCGCAGGAAAGGCCGACGAAAGTTTATTGTATAAATACGTCCAACTTCCCATGGACGACTCGCTGCACATGCCTCCCAAAGGAAAACTTCAACTGGACCCGGAAGAAATAGAACTTATTGGCTGGTGGATCAATGCCGGCGCGATGCCTGATGTTAAATATGTGAACTACTCCAAACCTGACAGCATTCACCCGATCATGCTTTCTAAATTCCGTCCGAAAACCGGCCTTGATCTGGTCGACATTGCTTTTGCAGATCCGGAAACTGTTAAAAAGCTAAATAATCCCTACAGAACCGTACAGCAGATATCAGCCAGCAAACCTTATGTCGCGGTATTCCTGGGAAGTAAAAAAGATTTTTCTTCTGTCGATCTCAATGAGCTCAAAGGAATCCGCAAGCAGATCGTTTCAATAGATTTGGGTAATTCCGAGGTCAATGAAGATGATCTTGAACTATTAACACAATTTCCACATCTCCAAAAGTTACATCTTCAGAATATTGATATAGGAGATGAGGATGTAAGACAATTGAGAGGCCTGCGCTATCTTGAAACATTAAACCTTTCGGGAACCAGGATCAGTGCCAGGGCACTTGAGGAAATTTCAGGCTGGGAGAATTTAAAGAAACTCTACGTCTACAATACACCAATAGCGGATGAAAATGTAAAGACATTAAAGACTGCGCACACGAAGCTTCAGGTCTTCAATACTCAATTTGATTTATCGGATTCTGTTTACAATGCTCAATTAACTATTCCTGTCTGCAAGATCGACAGTACTTTTTTCCGTGAGAACGCTACCGTTGAAGTAAAACTATCGCGGGGGCGGGTAAAATACTATTATACCCTGGATGGTTCGGAACCTTCTTCAAAAGCAAATTTGTACGCACAACCGTTCCAGGTAAAACAATCCTGTGAATTAAAGTTCATCGCCACTATGGAAGGCTGGATTGAGAGCAAGGTTGCTACCTTTCCTCTGCTAAGGGTGGGAATAAAACCCGACCGCGTGACGCTGGAAACAACCCCGGATCCTAAACATTCAGGTAAACTTGACACTACATTAGTAGATGGTAAATCGGGAGGTTTAAATCGCGGTGCTAAGGAGTATCTTGGATTTGTAAAGCAAAACCCACAGGCGCTCTTTCAATTCAATATACCGGTAAAATTGTCTCAATTGACCATAAGCTTTTTGGAGGATGTTGGCAACGGTGTTTTTGCTCCGGAGCACGTAGAAATTTGGGGTGGTGTCGATAAAAATAAACTTACAAAATTAGGTGAACTTAAAACCAGTATTCCCCGGGAGGAGAGGTCAAGCGCAAAAAGTATATTGAAAATAGATTTTCCCGAACAGCCGGTGAAATTTATCCGCATTAAGGTTAAAAAATTTAGCGCGCTCCCTCGTTGGCTAACAAATAAAAAAACCGTGGGCCCATCAATTTTTATTGATGAAGTGGCTCTTAACTGAGCATTTTTGGGATTTACCTGTTCGATTCAGTCCATTTTAAGATAATCCACGGGAACCGCGGAAGTCTTTCATTCCATACTTTTCAGACCACTAAAGAAATCGGATTTCTTAAGAAACTCGTGTAAGCAATATAATTTAATTTAATTATGATTTCATTACAGCCTCATTAGAATCAGGAAAACCCAGGACTCCCCCGAATGAGGTTCTGATATATTTCAAAGCGTGCGTTAAATAATTCTCCACCGTTTTTCTGGAGTTCTGAACCTAAAAATTCCTTCGCGTATAGCTGCATCGTTTGGTTAAGGGGTAACAGTTGGCAATGGCATGATGACGTCGCTCTTTTTGAAACGGGAAGAGGTGACAAAGATTTGCTTGTTTATCGCTATGGAGAGGTTCTGTTGATAGCTGCTGAAGCAATTGCCCAATATTGCACAATCGGAGGGCGTTACTTCAGAAGCGATAGGCTACATAGCATACTGCCAAACCGACAGAAGTGTAATTGTTTCTGCGTTGACTGGATTGTTTCCACAGGAGTTTGTTGAAGGAGTCTGGAAAGAACGACTTCGCGAATTACCCATGGAACTCAGGATTAAGTAAGAAAACAAATAAGTAATTAAGCTACTTCGTAAATTCAAAAAATTATATGATATTAGAGGTAAGCCGATCGAATCGTCCACCCCTGATGAACCACTTATCAAATAAGTATTCGGATTTGAATAAAGCTAATTTCATCCTGGCAAATCCCAATCCTCAGGAAATTGAAATTGAATTATGGAATTCCTTCCGGTTAGGTGATCGGGAAGCGCTGAATGCTATTTTTGAAAAATATGTGCGCCTGCTCTATGCCTATGGAAAAAATATGACCCGTGATCATGAACTGGTTTCAGATTGTATCCAGGATATTTTCATTGAACTCTGGATAAAACGTGAGGCGCTGACCGCGCAGGTAAACTCCATAAAACACTATCTTATTAAATCCGTTCGCAGGAGAATATTAAGAAGATTGTCCGCTGACAGACGTTTTGTGGGGCGATCTTTTCGGGAAGATTGTACCGAAAAAACAGAACTTCATATTGAATTTAATCTTATTCAGGAACAGATTTCCAGAGAGGTTTCCCTCCAGTTACGAGCTTCTGTTGCCACTTTAAGCAAAAGCCAACAAGAGGCCATTTACCTTAAGTTCAATGAAAACATGACGTTGAAGAAATTGCGTCTGTCATGAACACAAATGTTAAATCGGTTTATAATCTGATAGGTAAATCAATCATTTCCCTCCGGAAATTTTTTAAAGCACATCCCGTCCGCGAATAGTTTTCTGACCTTTAATAAAAAAAACTTCAGAATAAGGAAATAAAAGTAAAAACGACGTTTCAGTTTTGATATATATGGCAATTTTTACCAAGAAGTATTGGTATTTTTTCGCTGGGGGATTACTAACCGTTGTAGCGGCAGTATTTTTAACAAGTAACCCCTTGCCTTCAACTACCGCTCAAAAAATGCCCGATGCAGTTGATTTTAACTTCCATATCCGCCCAATTCTATCCGACCGGTGTTTCAAATGCCATGGCCCGGATGCCCACCAGCGCAAAAGTGACCTGAGATTCGATACCGAAGCAGGCCTTTACCAGACTCTGAAAGATAATCCGGAAGCCTATGTTATCGTTCCTGGAAATTCAAAGGATTCCGAACTATACCGTCGCCTTATGGAGGACGATACATCCCAGGTCATGCCTCCCCCAAATTCCAATCTTGCCGTAACGGTTTATGAAAAAATGCTGATCAGAAAATGGATTGACCAAGGCGCAAAATATCAAAAACACTGGGCTTTTATTCCTCCGAAAAATCAGGAACCACCTGATGTTGACACTGACTGGGTCTCCAATGAAATTGATCGGTTTGTATTGGCGAAAATGGAGGATCAGAATCTGGAACCAAACGGGCATGCAGACAAGGAGCGACTTTTAAAACGTGCAAGTTTTGATATCACAGGACTTCCTCCGTCTTTAGATTTGCAGGAGAGCTTTTTGAAAGATAATTCACCTGATGCTTATGAGAAAGTTGTTGACGGCCTATTGAAAAGTCCTCATTATGGTGAAAAAATGGCCATACCATGGTTGGATGTGGCTCGTTATGCGGATTCTCACGGCTATCAGGATGACGGCCTGCGTACCATGTGGCCCTGGAGGGATTGGGTAATTCATGCCTTCAACGAAAATTATGCTTACGACAAATTTCTAACCTGGCAACTGGCAGGTGACCTGATGCCCAATCCCACCCGAGAAATGTTGCTGGCTACGGGGTTCAACCGCAACCATAAGATTACCCAGGAAGGCGGTGTGATTGATGAGGAATACAGGATCGAATATGTTACTGATCGGACTAACACTTTCGGAAAGGCATTTCTTGCCCTGACACTGGAATGCGCCAAATGCCATGATCACAAGTATGATCCCATTTCACAGAAAGAATACTTCAGCACCTTTGCTTTCTTTAATCAGGTTAATGAAAAAGGCATGGTCGGCTCTATTGCGTTAGGCTCGCTGGCCGACCCGCCGAAAATTCTGATCACCAACGAGGAGGTAAAAAATATTCTCACCTTCATCAATAAAAAAAATAAAGATCCCGTTGCTGTCATGGTGATGAAAGACAGTTCGGTGGTAAGACCTACGTATGTGTTAATGAGGGGAGCTTATGATGCACCCGGAGAAGAAGTGGATTTTCAAATTCCTGAATCGATCTACCCCTTTGATAAGGATAGTCTGCCCAAAAACCGCCTTGGCCTGGCGCAATGGTTAACCGATAAAAATCATCCGCTTACTTCACGGGTATTTGTAAATCGATTGTGGCAGGAATTTTTTGGAACGGGCATTGTAAAAACTTCCGGAGATTTTGGCATGCAGGGTGAATTGCCATCACACCCTGAACTACTCGATTGGCTGGCCGTTGATTTCATGCTCCACGGCTGGGATATTAAAAGACTGGTAAAGCAGATCGCAATGTCATCAACATACCGGCAATCGGCAGAGATTTTCAACAGAAAATTAGCCGTTGATCCGGAAAATAAGTATTTGTCACGTGCCCCTAGATTGAGGCTATCCTCGGAATTAGTGAGAGATCATCTGCTTGCCAGCAGCGGGTTATTGGTCAGGGAAATTGGTGGTCCCAGTGTAAAACCATACCAACCTGCAGGCATCTGGGAAGCAGCCGCTTCCACCGGTGGTAGGACGAGTATACTGGGTAGTTATGTTCAGGATCATGGGGATAAATTGTACAGGAGAGGAATGTACAATTTTATAAAGCGTACTGTGCCGCCCCCTCATATGCTGATATTTGATGCAAGTAACAGGGATCAGTGTGAGGTAGGACGAATGCGTACGAACACACCTTTGCAGGCGCTGATCATGATGAATGATCCGATGGTACATGAAGCATCACGTGTGCTGGCGCAGCGTTTGATGCTGGAAAACATCTCCATGGAGGAACGGATTGTTAATGCTTTCAGGTTAATTCTTTGCCGCACTGCGTCTGAGAAAGAATTGAATTTATTACATGGTTTTTTCGAAGATGAAAGAAATTATTTCGAAGCTGAACCTGAGAAAGCTAAGGAAAAGCTGAAAATAGGAGAATATAAGCAGGAAAAAATAAGTGATGTAGCAGGTACCGCAGCATTGATGCAGATAGTCTGCACTTTGTACAATACAGATGAAGCCATCACCAGATAAATTGACAATCAGAAATCATGAAGGAGTTTTTTGAAACAGACTCCACATTAGCCGAAGACATTTCCAGGGAAGGCCGGTTTACAGGAAATGCTGCTGCAAAGTTATGCCGGATTCATAGATGTCATGCCGGCCGTCCCTTCGGGGTGGAAGGATATTTCTTTTGATAAACTAAGAGCTGAAGGAACTTTTCTGGTTAGCGCTACAAAAACAGGTGGGGAGTTAGCGGAAATAAAAATCGTTGCAGAACACGGAGGAAAGACAAAACTTAGTTTGCATGATACAAATCAATCGTTAGACCGCACCCTCAGCATGATTGCTCAAACACTGGAGATTGAACATGAAATAAACAACAGCCGGATGACGCTGGTAGGAGTGGGTTGTGACTAGAAATATGATAAAGGATCGGAGCGTCATGCCTTGTGAAAAGCATCTTTACAACTAAACCATAAACGCCTATGAAATCAATTGCTTATAAAGGTTATGCCTGAAAAATAAGCAGGAGTGCTGGAGCCCCTGCTGGGTTGCCCTAGCTGCCGCAGTGCGGTAAGAGGAGGGCTGCTTTGTCTTATTCAATATTTGAAATCAACAAAACATGTGAATTTATGCAAAAAAAATCTACAGTGAATAATTTGCCTCGCATGCAAATGCGGTGAAAAAATCGCATGCAGGAAAAAGCCAATGGGGTTTAAACAACCTTCTAACAAGATCACCAAATCTTTAAAATTCGGTCGCGGTTTTTGGTTGCTAAACAACAATTTGATAAAGTATTGAGTGTAGGTGCTCATGATTGTTTTCTTTTTAATCCTTCCGGGGTTTGGTTGTGCTCCTTCGTTTGACCCCCCAGGTTTGCACCTGGAGCTATTCAAATTAAATCCTTTCGTGGATACCTTTGATTAAAGTAGTTAATCTGAAAGGCCTTGCTGACAGTAAATGAATTAAATTTAACAGTAGAATTAAGTACAACTTAAAAATGAAAACGCTACCTATTGTTCTCTTGGCTTTAATAAGTTCATTGGTGCATGGGCAAGGTTCACTGGAGTCAAAACGATACGATGGCAAGTTCTGCGCTGGGGCAGGTGATGTTGAGTTTCTGCGTCTGATCGACGAATCGTTCGCCTTTTTCCATCCTAATCCTACCGTGCCAAACCTGACGATGGTATATAAACCTGAGTGGGATACCTTCACAGAAGGCGCCGGATGGGGTGCCTGGTGGATCCAAAACAGCTACGGATTCTCCTATGCTGCAACTCCTTTTCTTCAGGAACCATGGTTCTCCATACTGCAGCGATCCTGGGATCTCTTCTGGGACAACCAGGGCGACGGCAAGCGTAAGGGCCTGTGGGGTGATGGCAAACCTAATGCTCTTTCAGAATTGGTAGCCCCCGACGGCTGCCTTGGCGATGCGGCAGCTCCCGGGCAAATAGCCTACCGGCAAGGCGACGGGGATGTGAAGAGCCACGACTGGTTCTACGAGGCAACTGCGGCGGGGGTGGTTATGCAGGCTGAAATCCTGCTCACCAGCCGCGATTTAAAGACGATCGGGCGCTATCTGCCAAAAATGGAACGGTCCTGCCATTTCATCGAAAAGACACGCGATCCGATAAACAATCTGTTTCTTGTCGGTCCCGCCTGCAACCTTTTGGCACCGAGCTACGGCGGTGTCAAACAACCCGATGGTTCTTTTGGCAAAGGCTATCTGGCAGGTCTTTCAATCACCTATCTCGCGGCGCTGGACCGGATGGTTGAGCTGTACAAATTCACAGGGGACAAAGATAAGCTCGCAGAGTACGGACACCGACAAAAGATTACCCGCGAATCGCTACCTAAACTGCTGACACCTGAAGGATATTTCGTCAAATCGATGGAACCCGGAGGCCTCAAGCATGGCGTTTTGGGTCAGAAAGAGTATGGTTATCTCGAAGGTGTGGCTAATGCTGACGCAGTAGCATTGCGCGTTGTCGATAATAAGACTGCGGAAAGTATTTACAAACAGATTGCAGCATTTCCGGAAATTCGACCTTTCGACTTTCTCCTAACCAACGCACCGGGTCTGGACGATACTTATTGGAGCTGGGGTAATACAACTGGTAAGGGAATGGGTGGAATAAATGAATACGGCGATTGGGTCAACGGAGGGGTCTGGGGCACTGTTGAGGGCCGGGCTATTCTGATGTACTACCGCCTTGGCAAATTTGAAGACATTCGCCGTTCTGCCACGAGGGCTATGAAATGGGCCAAGGACTTCCGGATGGATGCGCCCTGGTCACAACGCGGTGAGAACACCCATAATCCCTGGTCCGATGCGGGCAAATTTCGGGTAGGCGGCGTGGCAGTGATGATCGATAACTTCGCCATTCCCGCCGCAACGATCCGCGGACTATTCGATTGCGACTATCGATCCGATCGCCTCATCCTCCGGCCTCGTGTGCCAGGTTCGATTACTCAGTACACTCAGAAGCAGCCCGTCCGCTTTGGTGAAAAGAAACTTTATCTTTCCTGCAGTAATGGAGGACCCAAAGTCAAGTCAGTTAAGGTCAATGGCAAGGCTATGAATGTCATGTCGACTGAGGAAGTAATTCTTCTGTACAACGAACTCCCGATGGAGGCGAAAATTGAAATCACAACAGAGGGAGGCTGGCCAAAGGAATCATCAAGAGCGGTTTACCCGGCAGTTCCCGCTCTCCTTCCCGAGAAAGGTAATAAAGTACAGGCTTCCGCTGAACTGCCGGAATCGTTGAAGAGGCCGTTCGCTGTTCTTTCAGCAATGAAAAGACTTTTGGCCGACGAACCCGACGCAGACTACGAAAGGGCGTTCGTCACCTCAGCAATTAAATCATTTGATGACTATCGGGTTCGTGTAACGATGGATCCTGGTCCGGGCTATTACCGCCCGATCACCCCTGAGCGCAGAGAGGGCATCAATAAGTTTTACGAGCAGACCGCTCTTAATATGTACAATGGTTTTACCATACGAATGGCTAGTTACATTGAAAACGGTGATATGCAGCAAAAACGCATAGCAACGTTATTCTCTGGTGCACAGAAGTAGAAGATGCCATCTTCGATTTTGATACACGTTTACGAGTACACTTTGATAGGAAACAAAGTCAGGATTTGTTTATTGGCTTTCTGATTGCTCATTTTAAAAAATCATCAAGGGAATATGAACAAGAAGTTCAGGTAAAACTATTTGAAAAGAAAAAATACTGCTTGTTGTCTTGTTGCTTTTCCATCAAGTAATACTTGCACAGTAAGAATGCCAAAGGTGAGGACTTAATACAAAACTTTGAAGGTTCAATAATTGATTTTTAATCAACGTTATGTGTAAAAAATACCATATCATAAACCCATTATGGTTTGTTCTGTTGTTTACCCACCAGCTTTTCAGCCAACCACAACCGCATCATGATCTTCATTTTGATTCACTTGCCAATACGTGGGACGAAGGTATTCCACTTGGCAACGGTATGATCGGCGGGTTGATATGGCAAAAAGATAAGAATTTAAGAATATCGCTTGACCGAGCAGATCTCTGGGACCTTCGGCCAATGAAAGGTTTAGACCGCCCGGAATTTACATATAAATGGATAGCAGGACAAGTAAAAAAGAAAGACTATGCTATTGTACAAAAGTATTTTGACTCCCCCTATGAGACTGAGCCAGCACCGAGCAAAATACCAGGAGGCGCACTTGAATTCGACCTGCAGAACTGGGGAACAATTGAGTATGTGCACTTATCACTCAAAGATGCTTTCAGTGAAGTGAAATGGAAAAACGGAACGTTATTGAAAATCTTTGTACACGCCACACAGCCCGTGGGTTGGATTCGTTTGGAAAATGTGAAAGCGGACTTTGAGCCTTCCCTGGTTGCGCCAAGATATCAGGGAAATGTTACTTCCGGGGGTGGATCTGTTGAAGGAGATGATCTGTCGAGACTGGGATATCCTCAAGGAAACATTATTCGAAATGATAATTTCATTATTTATGATCAGGAAGGGTGGGGTGGTTTTAAATACGAAATCGCTTTTAGCTGGCAAAGAATAAATAGCACTACGATAGAAGGCGTTTGGAGCATTTCCTCCCAATACCCGGGCAAGAAATTAAATCCATCGGCAAGCAGCATGGTCAGATTGTCGATTCAGCGCGGCTATGAATCAGATCTGAAAAGCCATTTTTCGTGGTGGAAAAAGTTTTGGGATCAGTCAGCCATTCAGATACCTGACAGTCTGCTGGAAAAACAATGGTACCTGGAGCAATATAAATTCGGGTCAGCTGCGCGCAGGGGGTCTCCACCAATTTCGCTGCAGGCGATCTGGACGGCAGACAACGGCCGAATACCACCATGGAAGGGCGATTTCCATCATGATCTGAATACGCAATTAAGTTATTGGCCATCGTATAGTGCTAACCACCTGGAAGAAGCCCTTGGCTACATTGATCATCTGGAAGAAAACAAAGCCAACTATAAACGGTTTACAAAATTATTTTTTGGAACAGATGGATTAGCGGTTCCCGGTGTAACTACCCTGGAAGGAACCGAAATGGGTGGATGGACCCAATACTCGCTCTCTCCTACGGTTTCTGCCTGGCTGGGCCATCATTATTATCTGCACTGGCGTTACAGCATGGACCGGGAGTTCCTAAAACAAAAAGCCTATCCATGGGTCAAAGATGTGGCCGGGCATTTTGAACAGATTACCGTGAAGGATGAAAACGGATTCCGCAAACTGCCGATCAGTTCCAGCCCCGAGATTAATAACAATGATATTTCCGCATGGTTTGATCAAAACACCAATTACGACCTGGCACTAATGCGCTTCACCTTCAAAGCGGCAGCCGAACTGGCTAAAGAACTAGGGAAACAAGCGGAAGCCGATCATTGGAAACAAATACTCAAGGAATTTCCTGAGTATGCACTTTCTGACAATCTCGAGCTTATGTTTGCTCCAGGTTTACACTATCATGAATCCCATCGTCATTTTTCTCATCTCATGGCAATTCATCCTTTAGGTTTAATCCGTTGGGAAGATGGAGAAAAGTCACAAGCCATTATCATCAATACAATAAAATTACTGGATAAGGTTGGTCCGGACTGGTGGTGTGGTTATTCATATTCATGGTTGGGGAATATTAAAGCAAGAGCAAAGGATGGTGAAGGTGCAGCTAAAGCGCTGGAAATATTCGCGAAAGCTTTTTGCCTGAAGAACAGTTTTCATGTGAACGGAGATCAGACAAAGTCTGGTTATTCTAAATTCACCTACCGCCCGTTTACTTTGGAGGGTAACTTTGCCTTTGCTTCCGGTGTACAGGAAATGCTGCTGCAGAGTTATGCCGGATTTATTGAGATTATGCCAGCCGTACCTTCTCACTGGAAAGATATCTCTTTTGATAATCTTAGGGCGGAAGGAGCGTTTCTGATCAGTGCAAAAAAAACAGATGGGCAGTTAACGGAAATAAAGATCGCAGCAGAACACGGAGGAAAGACAAAGCTTAAGTTGTCGGATAAAAGTTGGTACGTGGCAAAGAAAAAGGGAGCCACGAGTAAGAATCTGACTGAAGGATTTTTGGAACTTTCCTTTGAAAAGGGAGGGGAAATCGTGATGAAAAATGGGAGATGAAAAAAAAGCAATAATTTTGACATTATGAGGTGGTTCATAAAATACTGGTTTCTATTCGTTGGTGGCTTACTGGGCGTTATAGCGGTAATTATTTTTACGCGAAATCCAATACGCTTAACGACCGCTCAAAGGATTCCCGATGTCATCGATTTCAATTTTCATATTCGCCCGATTTTATCTGACCGATGCTTCAAATGCCATGGCCCGGATGCTAATCAGCGAAAAGCGGATCTACGATTAGACACTGAAGCCGGGCTTTACCATACTTTGAAAGATAACCCCGAAGGTCACGTTATTGTACATGGCAATTCAAAGGAATCTGAACTATACCGCCGCCTCATTTCGGAAGATACTTCGCAGGTCATGCCACCGCCAAATGCAAATCTGGAGGTAAGTGAGTACGAAAAAAAACTGATTCGGAAGTGGATTGACCAGGGAGCAAAATATCAAAAGCACTGGGCTTTTATTCCCCCAAAAAAGCAGGAGCTTCCTGAAGTTGGCAGTGACGGGATCATCAATGAGATTGATCGTTTTGTACTGGCAAAAATGGAGGAACAAAACCTGAAACCTAACGAACCGGCAGACAAAGAACGGCTATTAAAACGCGTAAGTTTTGATATCACTGGCCTCCCTCCATCTATAGCCTTTCAAGAAACGTTTCTCAAAGACAATTCACCTGATGCATATGAGAAAATTGTCGACGGGTTACTGGACAGTCCGCACTATGGTGAAAAGATGGCCATCTCATGGTTGGATGTGGCTCGTTATGCAGATTCCCATGGCCATCAGAATGACGGTCCGCGCACTATGTGGCCCTGGAGAGATTGGGTGATTCACGCTTTTAACGAAAACTATCCGTACGACAAATTTCTGATCTGGCAACTGGCAGGAGACCTCCTGCCCAATCCCACAAAGGAAATGTTGCTGGCCACAGGATTCAACCGAAATCACAAGATCACTCAAGAAGGCGGCGTTATCGATGAGGAGTATAGAATTGAATACGTGACCGATCGCACCAATACTTTCGGAAAAGCATTTCTGGCTCTGACACTGGAGTGTGCCAAATGTCATGATCATAAGTACGATCCCATATCGCAAAAAGAATATTTCAGCACGTTTGCCTTCTTTAACCAAGTCAACGAAAAAGGATTATATGGAAGCGACTTAAGCTCGATGGCAGACCCACCGAAAATGATAATTACCAATGAGGATGTAAAAAACGTTCTAAAGTTTATCAATAAAAAAGATACAGATCCGGTTTCTGTCATGGTGATGAAGGATAGTTTCGTCGTGCGACCTACCCATGTATTAATCAGAGGCGTTTACGATGCACCAGGTGAAGAAGTTGATTTTCAGATCCCCAAAGCAGTTTTTTCCTTTGATACGGACCGTCTTTCTAAAAACCGGCTTGGCCTGGCACAATGGTTAACGGATAAAAATCATCCGCTTACCGCACGGGTATTTGTAAATCGGATGTGGCAGGAATTTTTTGGAAATGGAATTGTAAAAACTTCGGGGGATTTTGGCATGCAGGGTGACCTGCCAACACATCCTCATTTACTTGATTGGCTTGCTGTTGATTTCATAGAGCATGGTTGGGATGTGAAAAGATTGGTAAAGCAGTTTGTGATGTCATCAACCTACCGTCAATCGGCAGAAATCCCCAAATCAAAATTAGCTGCTGATCCGGAGAACAGGTATCTATCACGTGGGTCAAGATTGCGGTTATCTTCTGAACTCACGAAAGATCTTGTACTGGCGAGCAGCGGGCTGTTGGTAAAGGAAATCGGAGGCCCCAGTGTTAAACCTTACCAACCTGAAGGCATCTGGGAATTATCAACTTCAGGTCGTGGTCCGTTGGCAAATTATATTCAGGATCATGGCAATAAACTTTACAGAAGGGGAATATATAATTTTATTAAGCGCACGGTGCCTCCACCTGTTATGTTGATGTTCGATGCCAGTAACAGGGATCAATGTGAAGTAAGACGAATCAGTACGAATACACCCTTACAGGCCTTGATTATGATGAATGATCCTATGGTGCTGGAAGCGTCCCGTGTGCTGGGACAGCGTTTGATGCTGGAAAACATTTCCATGGAAGAACGGATTGTTAAAGCTTTTAGACTCATTCTTTGCCGGAAGCCAGAAGCAAAAGAATTGAACACATTACAATCGTATTATAAAGATGAAAAAAGGTACTTTAATGCTGAACCAGGGAAAGCCGGAGAAAAGCTGAAAGTTGGAGAATACAAACAGGAAAAAATTAGTGATATAGCAGGTACCGCAGCCCTGATGCAGCTAATCAGAACTTTGTACAATACAAATGAAGCCATTACCAGATAAATTGAATAATCATGAATGAATTTTTTGAAAACAGACTGAACATTAAAATAAATGATTTTCATAAATTAATTCAAATTTGATACCTATGAAAAACGTTCTTCAATGCATGCTGCATTTCAGTATTGCCCTTTTCACTTTAAGTTGCTCACAGCATGTTAATGAATCGAGCGAAACCCAAATTATAGACCTCGACCTTGAAAAAGGTGACCATATTGCCATTATCGGAAATACCCTTGCCGATCGCATGCAGGAAGATGGTTGGCTCGAAACATATATTCAATACCGTTTTCCCGAGCGGGCGCTTACCATCCGTAATCTTGGTTTTTCTGCAGATGAAATCAATCACCGTCAACGCGAAGAAGCATTTGGTCCGCCTGATGAATGGCTTAAACACGTAAAGGCGGATATTATTTTTGCCTTCTTCGGATTTAATGAGTCTTTCCAAGGGATTGAAGGCTTGGACAAATTCAAAAAAGACGTGATGGATTTTATTCGGCACTCAAAGAATCAAAAATATAACGGAAAAAGCGCACCTCAAATCGTTTTGTTTTCTCCCATTGCGCATGAAGATCTCCAAAGCAGACATTTGCCCGACGGTCAAGAGAACAATAAGCGAATTGAAATGTATACCAAAGCCATGGCGGATGTCGCCGCAAAGGAGGGTGTCAGTTTTGTAAATCTGTTTACACTCACTAAAGATATTTATCGTGCTGACCCAGGTAAAGAGTTTTTAACAATCAATGGCATCCATCTGAACAAGAAGGGTAATGAGGTGTTGGCAAACGCCATTGATCTTTCATTATTTGGAAAAATTGGTGAGCGGAACAGGCGTAAAGTCAAGTTGCTGAATGATGCGATCAATGACAAAAATTTTCACTGGTTTAACCGCTACCGCACGACGGATGGTTACAATGTTTACGGTGGACGTTCCTGGTTGAAATGGGGAGATCAGACCAATCGTGATGTTATGTTGCGTGAAATGGAAATGTTTGATGTCATGACCAGTAACCGCGACAAGGAGATCTGGAGGATAGCCAAACTGAATGAGGAATTTTCAGAAGATGGTTCCAATCTTCTCATTGGAAAATTTAAAATTGATGACAGTAATCTGCCAGAACCCCTGCCAGTTAAGTCTTATGAAAAAGGAAGCAAGACGCCAAGAGAAGAACCCTATACCTATCTAGATGCCGCAGAATCGATCGGCAAGATGACCATTCCGGACGATTTGAAGGTTAACCTTTTTGCTTCCGAAGAACAATTTCCTGATCTGATCAATCCTGTGCAAATGGCCTTTGATACGGATGAACGCCTATGGGTGGTTACTTGGCCTACATATCCACACTGGAATCCAAGGGGAAAACTCAACGACAAAATTTTGATTTTTCCCGATGAAGATGAAGACGGCAAGGCGGATACGGTGAAAGTATTTGCGGATGGTTTAAATAGTATTACCGGTTTTGTATTTTGGAATGGAGGGGTAGTTGTGGCATGTCCGCCTGAATTATATTTCATGAAAGATACCAATGGCGATGACAAAGCCGACGTTAAGTTCCGTCTTCTAGACGGTCTGTCGAGTGCAGACTCCCACCACAGTGCAAACAGTATGCAGCTTGGTCCAGATGGCGCTTTATATTACTCGCGCGGGATTTTTAACAAGAAAGCTATAGAAACGCCCTATGGACCTTTCCGGTCAGAAACTTCCGGGGTTTACCGTTTTGATCCCCTGACTTTTGAATTTTCCTTTCATTTCCCGGTTGGTCCAAATCCGCATGGCGATGTTTTTGATCAATGGGGTAACCAGTTTGCAACGGACGCAACAGGGGGAAGGGGCTATTATATCAATATCGGAAAAGGACAGAAAGCCCGGCAGCTGTATGAGCAGCGTGTCAGGCCAGTGGCGGGTATTGGCATTCTTTCGAGTGAACATTTTCCTGCGAAATACAACGGTGACTTATTGTTATGCAATGTGATAGGCTTTCAGGGAATAAAACAACATGACTTTACATACAAAGGTGCGGAAATAAGAGCGGATGAAACCGGCGACCTCATTTTTTCTGATGATCCTAATTTCCGTCCCAGTGGGGTTGATGTTGGTGGTGATGGCGCTGTATACGTTCTTGATTGGCATAACGCATTAATAGGTCATATGCAGCATAACATGCGTGACCCCGCGCGGGATCGTCAACATGGACGAATTTACCGGATAACCGCTAAAGGCAGACCATTGCTCAATCCTGTTAAGATGAAGGGAAAGCCGATCGCGGAAATCGTCAGACATTTCAGATCGAAGCAGAACGGAACACGCAGTCGCGCGCGTATTGAGTTGAGCGGACGGGATTCACAGGATGTCATTGGTGAAGTAAAAAAGTTCAGCGATGAACTCGATCCGAAAAAATCGCAGGATGCTCAGCCACTCCTGGAATGTCTGTGGATTTACCAGATGCATCGGGTGGTGGACAAGCATCTGTTAACGAAAGTCTTAGAAGTACCGGACGCCAAAACGCGCGCGGCAGCAGTACGCGTGCTTGGCAACTGGGGAATGAAGGTTGATAACGGCCTGGCTATACTAAGAAAAGCCGCCCTGGATCCAGAGCCCATTGTACGCGCTCAGGTGGTTCTGGCAACGACAAGTTTTGAGGGCTTCGGTGCAGCAGAGGTTGTCATGGAGGTTGCCTATCTTCCCCTCGATATTCAATTGAATGACCAGATCACTTTTGCCCGTAAGTCGATGGATAAGTACTGGAAGCAGGCATTGATCGAAGGCAAGCCATTTTCGAAAGCAGGAGTAGCCTTTGTTCTGAAACATGGAAACCCCGCTGACATTGCCCAGCTTCAGCAAACTGTAGAAGTAAGCCGTGTGCTGCTTTCTCATGAACAGGTTCCTCAGGATATTGGGCTATCAGCATTAAATAATCTGGAGAAACGAACAGGGGAAAACAAAGCACAAATATTGCTCGATCTTATCAGCAAAAAGGGAGGGGCAGGATCCAATGTATACGCGTTATTCACTGGTCTTTCTGTAGAAGATTTAAGGAAACATAAGGCAGGGATCTCCTCTTTACTTACAAAAGAAAGTGCCGCCTCAGGCGCCAGAACCGCTGCCGCCATTGCGCTTATCAAAGTTGGAGAGCCGGCGACATCCATTTACAATAAAGTGGCGAACAGTCCTGATGGAATAGCTTCTTTCCTTGCCGCTGTTCAGATGATTCCGGGCGAGAAAAGGCGCAGCGATTTTTATCCACTGATGAAATCCATGTTGTTTATGGGGTCAGATAAATTACTGAATACTGAAGTGCAGATAAGCACTATAATGGGCCGATATGTTCAGGTAGTGCTGCCAAACCCTAATGGAATTCTATCCTTGGCTGAAGTGGAAGTCTTGAGTAGGGGTAGTAATGTTGCCCTTCAAGGAAAAGCCAGACAGTCTGGTCCAAAAGGAAATCCTCAGGTGGCTCTTGATGGAAAGACAGAAGGAAACGATGTTGATGCCATTACGCAAACCGAATCAAGCAGCAATTCCTTGTGGGAAGTTGATCTGGGAACGGTTTATAATATAAATCAGATCAATGTATGGAACCGTGTGGACTGCTGTAGTGAACAACTCAACAATTTCATCGTAAAGATTCTGGATGAAAATCATGAAGTGATGTTGAAGAGCGAAACATTGGCCCAGCCCGATCCCTCCCTGAATCTTCCGATTTCCGGTATTGCAGGAAGAGAAAATCTGGCGCAACTGGCCATGATGACGCTATTGAACATGCCAGGCCATGAGGCTGAAGCCTTCTCGGATCTGAATAATCTTTTGAATAAAGGCAAATTCCAGGGTGCTGTTATAAATGCCATTTCGGATATGGATACCCACCTGTTGCCAGAGAGCAAAATCAAAGCTTTATCTCAGGATGTGCTAAAGCATTTGCAAAAGATACCGCCATTCGACCGGGATCAAAGTTCCTTTGAGAATAGTGTACAATTAATGTCAAAACTCGTTAAGCGGCTTTCTGAATCAGATCGCATTGCAATGAGATCTGCCTTGCAAAAAATGCAAATGGTTGAGGTTACGATTAACTCCATACCGGAGAAAATGAAGTTTGATATCAGCGATTTTACTGTTATCGCCGGCCAACCGGTAAAGATAACCTTGAAAAATGCCGATGCTATGCCACACAACCTTTTGATATTAAACCCAGGTAAAGCAGAAGAAGTGGGTGTATTGGCGGGGGCAATGCCAGATGGTTTTAAAAAGAATTTTGTGCCCGACAGCAAAGAAATTCTGTCAGCATCCAGATTGATAAAAGAAGGAGAGGTTGACGTTATGAAGTTTATGGCTCCTGAGAAACCGGACAACTACGATTTTATCTGCTCCTTTCCAGGACATTGGGCAATGATGCGCGGAATCATGCAGGTGGTGCCTGCTGTAGAAGACCGCCTTGATAAATACCGGGTGATCTATAAAGGCGAAAAAGGACCGGGGTCGGGTAAAAATATTGTTTTTATTACCACAGACCATGAATACCGTGGAGAAGAAACCCTTCCTGCGCTTGCGCGTATACTCGCCAAACATTATGGTTTCAATTGCACAGTGATCTTCGGACTTGATGACAACGGCAACATTCTGCCGGGCAGTTCTAACCTCAGGGGCCTCGAGGTGCTGGAAGATGCCGACCTTATGGTAATTTTCACGCGCTTCTCTAACTTTATAAATGAGGAGATGCAACACATTGACAATTATCTTCAGCGCGGTGGTCCCGTCATCGGGCTAAGAACTGCTACCCATGCATTCAATAATAAAGGAAATACGAAGTGGGAACACTATGGATATGACTATGACGGGCCACGGGAAACCTGGAAGGATGGATTTGGTGAGTTGATACTCGGTGAAACCTGGGTAGGGCATTATGGAAAGAACCACGAACAGGCATCCAGGTTAATACCTGAAGAAGCTCAAAAAAATCATCCCATTATGCGAGGCGTCAATGATGTTCTGGTGCAATCCGGTGGGTACATCGCCTATCCGAAAGGGATCGTTATTGCTCGCGGACAGGTGCTCAATGGAATGATGTCTGATGCAAAACCTGATCCCAAAAAGGAAATGCTTCCTATTGCATGGGTGCGGAATTATTATCTTGAATCAGGAGCAAGTGGTCGTGTGTTCACTACTACCCACGGTGCTTCAGAAGATTTTTTGAATGAAGGATTTCGACGCATGCTCATTAACGCCACGCTTTGGTCGATGGGCATGGAAAATGAAATTAAGAAAAATAATAACGTCGCATTTGTCGGAACTTACAATCCGACAACATTTAATTTCGGCGGCTACAAAGCCAATGTAAAACCATCTGACCTTTCAGGATGGAAATCTGTCATCATGCCTGGCGAAGTGCTGAAAAAAATTAACGAATGATTAAAAAATTTAGCAACCTTAATTAAAATTTTTGTTTGTGAACTGCCAGTTTATTTTACGGCCCTTGTTATTGCGTTGTCTTTGCCATGCGGACACTTGCTCTTCTATTATCTTTATTGAGAGAGGTGCCTATTTACCTTAGAAAAAAAAATCATGTTTAGCAATACTATTAAACTGAGCTGGTTCCTTTTACTTGCCATTACTTTTCTCCAATGTTCTACCACCAAAAAGATATCTCACAACGTCAGGATCAGCCGCGGCGCAATCAATGGTGTTAATATAGAAAAAAACGGAAAGAAACTGGTCGTTTATGGCGATCCGAAAGACCAGATAAAAAACGCGGATATGGTTTTGTTCACGCATAGCCGAAGGGATGTGGTTTGGGCTGGGCGAAATCTGGTACAGAACGGGTCGCTTGCAATAGTACCCGCTGAGGAAAAGTCATATTTTACGAGGGGTGATTCTATTTGGACAAAATTTGCACTGACACGATTTCACGATTATGATAACCAGACGACAAAAATTGGAATTTTGCCTTTAAAAGTCCACCGTTTTGTGCAAGGCGGAGAAATCCTGAAATGGCAGGATATAGATATAAAAGTGCTTAACACGCCAGGATATACCAGAGGATCTGTATCCTATATTGCCGATATCGATGGGAAGCGGTTTGCCTTTGTGGGAGATTTGATCTATGGTGACGGAAAGATTTTTGATTTATACAGCTTTCAGGATTCCTTAGGGAGCATAAGAGGTTATCATGGTTATGCGGCGAGGCTGGGACAGCTTGTATCGAGTCTTCAGCTGATTGCCGGACAAAAGCCGGATTTTATTATCCCGTCAAGGGGACCCATTATCAACGACCCTGA
>JBBDXJ010000128.1:0-5257 GCA_040902445.1 Cyclobacteriaceae bacterium
ATTTATACAGCATCTTCATATAAGAATGTGTGGGTGTGTTGTCGAGGTAGTAGAAATGATCTTTACAATCCTCCCCATGATTCCCTTCTTTGCCCGTGAGCCCAAACATTCTTTCTTTCAGGATCGGGTCTTTGGTATTCCAAAGGGCAAGGGAAAAATTCAGATGTTGTTGTTCATCGCTGATCCCGCCTATACCTTCTTCCCCCCACCGGTAGGCTTTGCTTCTCGCCTGATCATGCGTCACGTATTCCCACGCGTCTCCGTGTGGGCTGTAATCCTCGCGAACCGTACCCCACTGGCGTTCTGAAAGATAGGGACCAAACCTCCTCCAGTTTTTTTTCTTGTCGCGATCTTCAATCAGCCGTTTTTTTTCTTCAGTCATACCCCCTTTCGTCCCCCTGAAGGGGGATAATTTTGCCCTCGAATTAACAAAATAAAAAGGGAAATAATTATTCTTTTACCTTCATCCAAAGATCGCGGCTAAAGGCAAGCACATGGGTAACGGGGTCGGTTTTATTATAATATCTTACGGTCCTTATTGTGGATTACAAGAAAACCTCAAAATAAAACAGCCAACCCAAGGCATACCTGTTTTGGCTGTTGATCACGAAATTTTTAAAATTGATTTTTTAGTACGTCCTCAACAACTCAGCATCTACCGTCTGAAGGTCAGTTTTATAGGATTCAAAAAGGCCAAGTTTACGTGCTGCGAAAGCGCGGACCTCTTCGCTGTCTGCCTCGGTCGCCATGCGTGAAAATTTCTGGCTGTCTTCATTGCTGATATCTCCCATGATCCGGATGTAATTTCTGTCGAATTCCCTCCGGTCGCTGCTGGTCAGTTCTGACAATAGCCGCTGATGTTCGTCGCTCATCTGAGCAGGAAGAATTACATCCTCCTTGCGCGCTAATTTCTTGAGTTCCTTGCCCAAGTCTTCATGTTGTTCCGTATTTTCCTTTGCCAGTGTTACCAAAGATGCGGAATAACCAGACTTAACGGCTGCTTCGGCCATTCTTGTAGCAAGAATATTGTAGCTGGCAGCATCGACTAAAAACCTCGCATCGTCGAGCTTTTCAGAATCCTCCATTCTGCTTACATTTTTTTGCAAGGCATCGTTATAAGACAATGAGGATGAACAAGCAGCAATAAAAACTGCTGAAAGCGCGCAGCACAAGCCAATGATCTTTTTAAAGTATTGATTTTTTCATAATGAAAATATTTGTTGAACTCCGGCCAGAATTCATTCTTTTAAAAGCAAAACGAATCCAAGTCAGAACTTCACCAGGATAAAAAAGTATGCCGGAAGGAGGAAGTACGAATTACGAAGGACGAATGATTAATACCTCTTGGACTAAAAATAGCTGTTTCCGCATTATTTCGCGGTAACGAGACGGTCTAATTTAGCATGCTCTTCGCATTCGTCCCTCGTACTTTGGGCTCATTCCCCGACGGCGTTTTGATATTCCCGTTCGGGTTTTTTTTGATTGACATTACTTGATCGTCCCATTGGATCCATGGGAATGATGGTGGCTTCCTTGTCCTGAAGTTTGTCGGCATTCTCCAACTGCTGCTTCAATTCTTTTTCCTTTTTATGTTTTCCAATATCTCCCGGATCACCGAAAACATAAAAAAGTTTCTCCTTTAGACTGTCAGCGGACCTTACATCACGGATGATGTCATAATATTCATGAAAGTTGATATGGATAGGGTCGTGCTTGTGGTCGATGTTTTTAGTGAGGCCGTAGATCACCTGCTCTTCTTCTTGCTGGTAACTTCCGAAGATACGGTCCCAAATAATAAACGTTGCCCCGTAATTTTTATTGATGTATTTATCCTGCGAACCATGGTGTACGCGGTGGTTGGAGGGTGTAGCCAGCCAATATTCGATCCACGGATGCAATTTTCCAATGTATTCGGTGTGTACCCAGAACTGAAACAGGATCGCGATCTGATTGGTCAGAAAAATTATGATGGGGTGAAATCCTATCAACGCTACAGGCAGGAAAAAAAAGATCTTGACGTATTGTACCCAGCTTAGGCGAAAGGAGATCGTGAGGTTAAAATGCTCACCTGAGTGATGAGCCACGTGTGTGGCCCAGAGAAAACGCATCCGGTGCGAAATACTGTGAGCCCAATAACTGCACAGATCAAAGATCACATAACAGGGCAGAAAGGTCCACCAACTGAATTCCATTCTCCACGGTATCAGGTTATAAGCCACGACGAATATTGAAAACATGATGGTTTTCAATGCTACTCCAATGGCCACGTTTCCGATTCCCACGAGGGTAGACCCGATCGTTTCTTTTTTATTGTAACAATGTCTACCCTGATATCGCGATACCAGATATTCTATTCCCACGAAAAAAAACATGACCGGGGCTGCCCAAACAAGAAGATCAGGGGCGGATTCTCCTAACGAGGATAGGTTATTGAGGTCTATTTTGTCTGCGCCAAACTTTAAATCCATTCGAACTACTTAAATTACCAATATTAAATGAAAAAAGAGATTTCAACATAAGCCGGCAATATCTTGTCACCTTACGCTGCAAAGTACTCACCATTATGACAACTGAAAAGGGGCCATCCCCCTACTGATCTGAATTTTTTATTCAGCCCGGCGGAAATGCCATGCTCCCCACAGAGGTACCAGCCGGTAGATGCGGGGCAAAAATAATCTTTTTTTATCAAACGCTGGCGTATTGGTGCCTGTAAACCTTCATTGCGTCGAAAAATACATCCTACGGGCTAAAATTAAAAAAATGTTGATTTTGCTACCAGCCAGACCGTGATGAATTAACATTTTTTAAACGCGAAAGGGCGGCCTTTATTTTATTCGCATTTCCTTCCAGCTTGCAAGATATCTCAACGGTGATTAGCGAAAGAAGCCCATTCGTCTCCGCGGAGTCTCCTGTCTCAGGGACTCCGCGGTTAAGTGCATTCATTGTTCGGTAATCGGAGTTGTTTTGAAATTTGATCTTCGAAGCCGCAGCGTCCACGAAACGTGAGACACTGCGGAGACTGTAGGGCGTGAGTGGTCAGTGGTGAGTTCGTGACTGTGTCTCAAAGTTTTTCTCAAAATCGGTCATTCCAGTCGGGCTTGTAAGGCAATCACCTCTGCAGATAGGGCCGAACCATTTTAAAATTCCAACATTATTTTTTAAGTTTAATCAAATGCCACCTGGCACGCTCTCACAACATCTAGTCCATGATGCACCAAACCCCAAAACGAGTAGCCATTGTTGGCAGTCAGCGAATTCCTTTTGTCAGATCCTTCCGCGAATATTCCAAGACGACAAACCAGGAGATGCTTATAGCAACCCTGGAAGCTCTCATAAAAAAATTCAATCTCACTGGTAAGCGCTTAGGTGACGTTGCTCTGGGCGCTGTGATGACAAGCTCTTTGGAGTGGAACCTTGCACGTGAAGTGGTTCTGGGTTGCAGCTTTGATCCGGATACCCCCGCATTTAATGTTCAACGCGCATGTGGCACAAGCCTGGAGACTGTGAATCTTATCGCCCTGAAGATTGCAGCCGGGCAGATTGAAAGTGGCATTGGTGGCGGATGCGACACCAACAGCGATCTTCCAATCATGTTCCAGCGCAAACTTGCATGGAAGCTGATCGACATTAGCCAGTCGAAATCATTTAGGGAGAAGGTCGCAAGAATTTTGCGCATCCGTCCGAAGGACCTCAAGCCTGCGTACCCGGGAATAGTGGAACCGCGCACAAGCCTGTCTATGGGACAGCACACGGAAAAAATGGTTAAGGAATGGAAAATAACGCGTACTGAACAGGACCAGCTCGCTTTTGAAAGCCATGTGAAAGCCGCTCGTGCTTACAGCGACGGGTTTTACAATGACCTGATCGTACCATTCAAGGGCGTTGCACAGGATACAATTGTAAGGAAAGACACCACCCTGGAAAAACTGGCGAAACTGAAACCGGTATTTGATAAAAGTGATGGTGGCACTATGACGGCCGGCAACAGTACAGCCCTGACTGACGGGGCAAGCGCAGTATTGCTTGCTTCCGAGGATTTTGCCCGCCAAACTTCCCTTTCCATCCAGGCTTATTTTGTTGATGGTGAATCCGCCGCCGTCGATTTCATCCATGGTGCCGGACTGCTTATGGCCCCTACCATAGCCGTTGCGAGATTATTAAAACGCAACAACCTCGCATTACAGGATTTTGATTATTACGAGATCCACGAAGCTTTTGCAGGACAAGTACTCTGTACCTTAAAAGCATGGGAGAGTGAAAATTATTGCAAACAGGTTTTGAAGCTGGATAAAGCACTAGGGTCTATCGACCGGTCGAAGATGAATGTCAAAGGCGGAAGTGTTGCCATCGGCCATCCGTTCGGAGCAACGGGCGCACGCACTGTTGGAAACCTGGCCAAACTGCTGGAACTGAAAGGCAAAGGCCGGGGACTTATTTCCATTTGTACCGGAGGGGGTATGGGCGTGGCGGCAATACTTGAGAGGTGAGATGCGAATGGTGCCCTTATGCCCTATTATAAAGCCTTGCCCACTTCAGCAATTGGTTCCTGGAGCCGGGTGACAGCTGACCTCCCTTCAGGCGCCAGAGCCAGTTTAGCTTAATAGATGCAGGTGTGTTCATGCGGGCGGTCTCATCGAGGCCCAGGACATCCTGTAAAGGAAGAATTGCGATTTTCGCAACGGAGGAGTAGGCCATTTTCCCCAGAACCTGGTGAATATTATTCTGACTGATGCCGGGTTCGTCCACATACTGTTTGAGATTTGCCCGCACGTCCTGTTTAGTATCTTTTAACCACCAACCTACTGTAGTATTATTGTCGTGGGTACCGGTGTATACCACAAAGTTTGGAGTATAGTTATGGGGAATGTAATCTGAAGTTGTCATGCTATCGCCGAAAGCAAACTGCAAAACTTTCATCCCTGGAAATCCGAATTCATCGCGAAGTGAAAATACCTCGGCATCCACATCCCCGAGGTCTTCCGCTACGAACGCGAGCTTTCCAAGTTTTTCTTCAATAACTTTGAAAATATCGGCGCCCGGACCGCGCTGCCACTTGCCATCAACGGCGGTTTTTTCACCTGCGGGAACTTCCCAATAAGAAACGAACGCCCTGAAATGATCGAGTCTAACCAGATCAAACATCTCAAAATTCTTGCCGACGCGGTCAACCCACCAGCTATACTCTTTTTTCTTCAACACATCCCATCGAAAAACCGGCATGCCCCAGAGCTGTCCTTTTGAATTGAAATAATCCGGA
>JBBDXJ010000129.1:0-5243 GCA_040902445.1 Cyclobacteriaceae bacterium
TTTAGGCATAATGGAGTGACGAGCTAATCAAAAAAAAATAAAACCTTATGAATGATGTGTTCGTTTACACCACGGCCTTACTACTGGTTGGCGTGACCGGGTGCAAGGATGCCGACCCTGTGAGTAAAACAGGGAACGGCTTTGGGTCAAGCGAATGGAATATTCCAAGAAGTGAAGTATTTGATGGCGGACCGGGCAAGGATGGCATTCCAGCGCTTACAGTGCCAGAGATGATTAGCGTCGATGAGACGACGTACCTGAAGGATGAGGATCTGGTGATCGGCCTTAAAAGAGGCAATGATGTCCGTGCTTATCCCCATGCCATCCTGGACTGGCATGAAATTATAAATGATGAGGTGGATAACCATCCGATAGCCATCATCTACTGTCCCCTTACGGGTACAGGCACCGGCTGGCAGCGAACGATCAATGGAGAGGTTACCACTTTTGGCGTTTCAGGATTGCTCTATAACACGAACATTATCCCCTATGACCGCCTGACCGGCAGCAACTGGTCTCAGATCAGGTTGGACTGCGTAAACGGTGAACTGCGTGGTGAAACTGCTGAAACATTTCATGTCGTTGAAACTACATGGAAGACATGGAGAGAGATGTTTCCCCAAACGAAAGTGGTGTCAACAAAAACCGGATTTAGCCGAAACTATGGTTTGTATCCCTACGGAGCGTACAAAACCAATCACAGCAGCTTTCTTTTTCCATTTGAACCAAAGGATGGCCGATTGCCGGCTAAAGAGCGCGTGTTGGGCGTGGTCATAAATGGCAAGGCTAAAGTATACACGTTTGAAGATTTCGATGCCGAAGTTGTGGTGTACGAAGATCGCTTTAATGAGACCGACCTTGTTATTGCGGGAAGCCAGGTTCATAATTTCATTGTGGCGTTTGAACGGAGGCTGCAAGACGGAACAATCCTTTCATTCTCCCCGGCGCCATTTGATCAGGGTTTCTCTTCCGTGATCCTTCACGATAATGAAGGTAACACTTGGGATATTTTCGGTAATCCAGGAGAGGTATCGCGTACCGGGCAAAGGTTGACACCGGTAGTTTCATTCATCGGTTACTGGTTTTCATGGGGAGCATTTTATCCCAGTCCCGAAATTTTCGAATAGGCAGAACGTAAGTATTAAAGCCAAGCGCCTCAGATGCCCAATTAATTGAACATGATTTAATATATTGATCTAATAGAAATGATAATAAAAAGCCATAATAAACTAGAAGAGCTTGGCGCTTTTATTCTTCTGCTCAATGATGAACAGTACACGACGCCCGTCGAAGTTCTCTCGGGCTCATCTATTGGCCAACATGTGCGGCATATTATAGAGTTCTATGTTTGCTTGCTGCGCGAAAAACCGACCGGCTTTGTGTGTTATGACGATCGTGAAAGAAATCATAAAATTGAAACGAGCAGGCTATTTGCAAATGTCGCAATCGAAAATATCATCATAATGCTTTCCGAAATCGAATCAGATCGACCCGTGAAACTGAAGGCTAATTTTTCGATACATCCTCAGGAGGCCGTAATTCTTGAGAGCAGTTTATTCAGGGAATTGGCATACAATCTCGAGCACACGATACATCATGAAGCCCTGATTAAGGTCGCATTTAATCAATTGAACATTGCGGGAATTATTCTTGGAGACTTTGGAGTAGCCCTGTCCACAGTTCGGCACGAAAACAAGAAGAAAATCAGATAGGCCGATGTCGCCTATGTCGGACGCATTCCGCTGGACAAGAGATGCCGTGACTCCGCAGTTGAAAGGATGAGGCGTGGATAACTGATTGGTGCCTGCGACTTCTTGCTATTGCCCTTTTTGACACAAGTCATCCCACGCAGGGTGTCTTGTATTTGACAAACCGGGCTTTTGTAATTAAGTATTTGCTTAAATAAGCAACCTAATTTCTAACATTGGCGTTTTGAAAATAATAAACTTGAAATATGACACAGAATACATGTATTCGCGTATTCGCTGATCCCGTTCAGATCCGGGAGTGCAGGAAGCGAGTAAAAGCAAAGCATCCAGCTTTTAGCAGACTAAGCAGCGTAATGAGCCTGGTCGGAAACGAGGTAAGGCTAAAGATCCTTTACCTGCTGGATTCGGAGCAGGAACTGTGTCCTTGCGATCTGAGTGATATTTTGCAAATGACCATACCTGCTATTTCGCAGCATTTGCGCAAAATGAAAGATGGGGGCCTGATTGAGGCGAGAAGAGTCGGTCAGACGATTTTCTACTCCATTCAGAAGGAGTCCTCAGATATTATCCTGCCGATTTTCCGGCAGGTTGATCGATTAAGCAAAAAGCAGAAACTAGTATGAAAGACCAGAAAGACAAGACATGGATAGCCGGGGCTTTGCTGGCCCTGACGGCTTCCTTATGTTGCCTGACGCCCGTATTTGCGCTCCTTTCGGGAGTGAGTGGTATTGCCGCAACATTTTCATTTTTGGAGCCCATAAGGCCGTATCTGATATCCATTACGGTATTTATACTCGGCTTCGCCTGGTATCAGAAGTTGAAGCCGCGAAAGAGGCAGGAGATTGAATGTGCATGTGAAGACGATGAAAGGGCAGGATTCCGGCAATCAAAGACCTTTTTAAGCATTGTTACGTTCCTCGCTATGGCGATGCTTACATTTCCCAGCTACTCCCATGTGTTCTATTCCGGAGGGACAAGCGCTTCGCCTGCTGCCAATGCGCCGTCATCAACGGTTGTGGAGATTTCTATTTCCGGAATGACCTGCGCGGCCTGTGAGGAACATGTTAAGCATGCGGTGAGCGGCGTAGAGGGAGTGTTGGAATCATCAGCTGATTACCATGCCGGTACGGCCTCCGTAAAATTTGATCAATCGAGAGTTTCGGCTCCCGAAATTGTTGATGCCATCAACGCCACAGGTTATACGGTTAAACAACATGAAATTCGAAAATGACGATGGAGCGCAAACTTTTTGATGAGAATGAAACCGGTAAGAACCATTTTGATCTTATCGTAATTGGGGGAGGGTCGGCTGCTTTTTCGGCTGTGATCCGCGCGAATGAACTGGGATTGTCCACAATGATGGTTAATGCGGGACTGCCGTTCGGCGGCACGTGTGTTAATGTTGGCTGTGTTCCGTCTAAGACGCTCATACGTGCGGCCGAAACAGCCTACCATACGATGCATTCCAACTTCAGGGGAATAAAACCCCGTGGGTCTGATATTGACTTTGCCCAGGTCATCGACGAAAAGCGGGAGCTTGTTTCAAGCTTGCAGCGGAAGAAATATCTTGACGTTGTCAGAGGTTTTGAGAATTTTAAAATGGTTGAGGGTTGGGCGGAGTTTCTGGATGATAAAACGATTCTGGTAGATAACAAGGACAAATACACAGCTCTTAAGTTTGTTATCGCGACCGGGGCGGTAACGCACGTCCCGGATATCGAAGGTTTAAATGAGACCGGCTATATCACCAATGTTACGTTGTTTGATCTTAAGGAGAAGCCTGAAAGTATCACCATTATGGGCGCGGGTTATATCGGCCTGGAGATCGCTATGGCCTATAACAGGTTAGGAACGAAAGTGAGAATCATTGAATTTACTGACCGGGTCCTGCGCTCGCAAATGGCGGACATAGGTGAAGAACTAGAAACGCAAATGAGAAGGGAGGGTATAGAACTGCTTCCCAATTATCGCGCAATCCGGTTTGAAAGATCGGATGGTGGCGCACTCATTCATTGCAAGCTCCCTGACGGATCTTTTGTAACGCTGGAAGAAAACGGATACGTTGTCGTTGCGACAGGGATTGCTCCCAATACAAAGAAGCTTAATGCCGGCAAGATTGGGCTGGAACTCTCGGCTAAGGGACATATCGGGGTTAACGCAAGGATGGAAACGAATCTGAGGAATATCTATGCGGCCGGAGATGTTGCCGATACGCCTGCTTATGTTTATGTGGCGGCCTATGAGGGGAAGGTGGCCGTAGAAAATGCTTTTACCGGCGCGGAAACGATGGCTGATTATTCCTCGCTACCCTGGGTAGTATTTACAGACCCGCAGGTAGCAGGTGCGGGCCTGGATGACGCGCAGGCCGATGCGCAAGGCATTCCCTTTGAAGTGTCAAAGCTGTCATTGCGTGATGTTCCCCGGTCTTTGGCTGCCCGCGACACAAGGGGGTTTATCAAACTTATCAGAAACGCTGAGACTGATAAATTGATTGGCGCTCGGGTGGTGGCAGGTGAAGGTGGCGAATTGATCCAGCAACTGAGTATGGCAATCAAATACGGAATTACCGTTAAGGAACTGGCCGATAGCTTTTATCCTTATCTTACCTTGAGCGAAGGCATTAAGCTGGCTGCCATCACGTTTGGCAAGGATGTATCGAAACTGAGTTGCTGCGCAAGTTAACAGCGGGAGGGAGCTTCTGACTGAGCGACGAATGACTTGTCTTTGAGCCGCACACGTCGCCTTTCTTAAAGGAAGTGGTACACTACCATGCCACCGCTTTCCCCGTCAAAGACGTTTACTTTTTTCCTTTTCTCCAGTTTTGTTTTTGCCTTTCAATAGAAGAGATGCATTCCCTTCTCCGCGGAACTGCTGTCTAATTGTTTTGAGGATGATCGTAAAAATACTTCACGCCGTCTGTCTTGTAGTTTACAAAACCCATAATATTTATTCCTGACGATAACTGTCAGGGCTGAACGATCTCTACGTCTATTCTTTGAATTTAAAAAACGGTTTGTGTCCATGGGGAACGTTTTCGGAGATGGGGGTTTTGTAGCGTTGTTTTGTTGCGGCGTATTGCTGCTCGCAGGCTGTACCTTTGATAATGAGGAAAGTGTTTTCAAGGATGTTGTTTGTCCTGAGATAAGTGACGCGGTCACTTATTCTGGTTTCATTAAACCCTTGCTGGAAAAGCGATGCGTGGATTGTCATAATTCCGTGCTTTCATCCGGTAGTGTAAACCTGGAGACTCACGCACGACTGAAAGTGTACATTGAAGATGGCCGTTTTTTCGGCTCTATTCGTCATCTGCCTGGCTTTAATCCAATGCCGCAGGGAGATTCTAAATTGTCGGATTGTGATCTGGAGAAAATTGAGAATTGGATAGATAGCGGATATCCTGAAAATTAGCTTACTATGAAACAGTGCTTGCTATGAAACAGTGCTTGCCCTTCATCTTTTCCATGTTGTTTGCTGTCTATGGTGCATCTGCGCAACGGTTCATCTTCGATAAAAGCCATATATCGTTTTATTCAG
>JBBDXJ010000130.1:0-5225 GCA_040902445.1 Cyclobacteriaceae bacterium
TTGGGCTATGAAGTTAGTTAATTTATACGCCAATATCAAATTGACATGACACTAGCAGCTTTTGATAACGTGTCAAATGAAGTCCAGCCAAGTGCCACTGGTCGTTTTAAAATCACATATGAAAATAAGGGATTGAGTAGCACACGGATCGGTTTTTACGGCCTTACCTATTCTTTTGTTCACGATGAAAATAGCAAAATCCGTCTTACCATAGACCAGGCTCGGATCAACATTCCAAAAAACAGAAAAACTGGGAAGTTAAAGGGTGACAATTTACGAGATTCCGTCAAACAGGCGGCTACCATTTCAATTGAGGGGGACTTTGCAGAAATAAACCGTTTTAGCAACCGTATGGCACGCACGTCGACTGTGGCTTTCAGAGTCGAGGGCTGTGATTATTCCAAACTGATCCGACAGGCAGAAAGGCCATCTGAAGCAATTTCTATACTCGACTCACTAACGCAGATTGAATTGGATCAAATAGCAATGCTGGCTACCGCGCTGAAATTGGAAAATATGAATTCCAGGAGCGTAACGCCGGAACTTAAACGATTCCTTGAAATCCAGGTCCGCAGCTTTTATGGTACCGTGTTTCTCAGCGGCATGATGCTGAAACGATTTGATCAGGCACAGTTACTTTCCAAGAATCCTCAAGCACCAGATACAATCTATAATCGCGAATGGGAGCAGGTCATTGAAACCTTCATGACAACTGCGTCTAAAAGGATCAGCCCTTTAGCGGCCAGCTTTGAGTACAATGAATTCATATTGAGCAGTGGATATACGTTGGAAAATTACAGGAAGTATGATTTTGAGGCAGCTAAAACCAGTGATGACGAATTGGTAGTCGAGCGGTTGCTGCAACCGCAACTCACAACATTGGACTCGCTTCATATAGTAGATGATAAGGCTATATTGGCCTATAGAATTCATAACCTGTCAAGATTTTTATATACTCAGACTTTTTATTCGCCCGTATTACTAAACGCTGTAAATACCCTTAAGGAAAAATATCCTGATTCTCAACTTCTCAAACCTTATGAACCGAAGATTGACTTATTGAAAACCTATTTAAGGAATACCTCTAAACACTATCAGAAATCGAAAATTGTCGAAACAAATTTCCTTCATTTTAACGATTTGCTCGAGACATTCAAGGGAAAGAACCTCCTGATTGACATCTGGGCAACGTGGTGCGCACCTTGTGTTGACGACTTTAATTACAAAAGCATATTAAAACCTTTTATTGAGGATGGAAGCATTGCTGTCCTTTATATATCCATTGATAAACCGCAATGGGAAAGAAAATGGAAAGAGAATATCAAGTTCAACGAACTTGAAGGGTACCATGTTTTGGCAGACAACCTCTTGATTCAGGATATGTGGAAACAATTGGGCGGCACGGCAGGATTAATACCTCGATATGCCCTCATTGATAAGAATGGATCCGTGTATTTAAATAATGCCGCCAGGCCAAGCGAAGGTGCGGAGCTGGTAAATCAAATTAGAGGTCTTTTAGGGACAGAATAGACTAAGACGAGTGTAACTTCTTACATCCTAATGTCTTGCCCATGGCAAGATTAATTATTTGCCTGGCAAGTTTGCCTCTTCTGTGTCACGTGTTCACCACACGCAGAAATTGCGAATTTTGATAGACCATAAAAGGATCGCGTAAACGGGCGGGTTCTCAATCCAATACCCCGATGCCAAAATTAATATCAATGGCACTTAACAGACTAGGCCTGAGATTTGTAACGGCGCTATATCCTCAATTAGCACTAGCATTAACCTTCCATTTGAACGCTCAAGGATCTTTGATAGTTGTTACGGTTATGAATCGCTTGAATTTTGGTTTCCTGAAGACTGAGGCTTCTTGAACTTCGATCTAAGTACACCCATATCCGCGCTCACCTTCATATCCAAAATCCTCGCATAGTGCTGCGTGGTCTTCAGATTCTTGTGCCCCAGCATCCTTCCCACCGTTTCAATGGGCACACCATTCGATAAAGTCACCGTCGTAGCAAACGTATGCCTCGCCGTATGGAAAGTCATCTTCTTCGTGATCTTACAGGCATCGGCAATCTCCTTGAGATATGTGTTCATCTTCTGATTACTCAATACAGGCAACAACCTCTTTTTAATTAAACACTGCGGATCATCCTTATACCGATCGAGAATTTCAAGTGCGTGCGGAAGCAGTGGCACCCTTGTTGCAGTTTCCGTTTTCTGCCGACTGGTCCAGATCCATTTTTCACCGTCGATGCCCGTAGTGATCTTTCCCTTGTTAGTTTCTCCACATCCACGTAGGCCAGACCGGTGTAACAGCAGAAAATAAAGATGTCGCGGACCTGGTTCATCCGTGGCATAAGGAATGTTTTTTCGATTATCCTGTTAAGCTCTTCTTCCACCAGGAATGGTCTTTCCACTTCGCGTTTGGTCATCTTGAATCCGGCAAACGGATTGCGATCGAGCCATCCATTCTTAATGCAAATGTTCACGATCTTCTTGAAGTTTGATAAGTACTTGATGGCTGTATTGTGATCACACTTACGCACGGACTTCAACCAGAACTCATAATTGGTTATAAATTCGTAATTCAGTTTCCTAATATCCATGTCGTCCACCTTGTATTTCCACTTCATGAATTCATGGGTGTGCTTCTTGGAGGTGGTGTATCGTTCAAAGGTGTGATGTGAGAATTCGTGACCGATCAATGCTTTCATCTGTTGATTGTGTTCTTCGAAAATTTCCATTAGCATGCGCGGCCTTTCGAGAGGCACGCCTGTCCATCTGCTTCTGAATTCCGTCATCGTAAATTCTTTCCCTTCATTTAAGATTTGTCTTTGGTGCGTGTATGCTTTTGAAAGAAGAGATTCCAGAAAGGTGTTCACAGATCTTGCATTGGAATTTGCTCCCTTCACACGGCCGGTTTCTGCAGACCAGTTTCCTGGGACTATAAACCGCTTTGTTCCGATCTCGAAACGCTCACCAGCAATTGTGATCCGCATGTAAATCGGATATTCCCCTTTATTGTTCGCCATTGATTTCCTGGCATAGAACAATACGCTCATCGATGTGCTCATAAAGAATTGTGTTTAGGTTGAAACTACTTTACAGGCGCAGGAAAAATCAAGATGTCCAATAGGTGAACTGGTTGTACTTCAGTGATTTAACCCTGAAATTCGGTGCAGCTGAATTGCCGCTAGGCGGACTGCACCGAATCTGCACCTACGGATTGAGAAAAAAAATGATTCTTTTGAGGTGGTCTGGAAACAAAAAAACCTCGAATCCATTACGAATTCTAGGTTTTCTATTTCTTTGATTGTTACTCAGCAGAGGAGGAGGGAAATGAATACAACCCTTACCCTACTGTTTTTCAATATCTTAGAAGCGGCTTTATAACTTGCTCACCAGTTTGCTCACCGCTTTTTTGACTGCAATTCTTTATCAAATCTAATAAAAAATTTGAAAGGGATAATTAGTCTTTAATACGAAGTTCTACCGAAAGGGTATGCTCCTTCAACAAGGGGAGTTTATATGTTCCTTTCACCGTCCCATAACAACATCTTCACTTGATTGCAACGCTTATTAATGATAATGAACACCTCTCCGCTAAGCGGATCCTTTCCAAGCTCGTTCCGCACACTACCGCTCAACCCATCGAAGCTTTTTGCGCATGTCGGTCTGGCCCCCGCTACAGATAGTACCGGTAGGCTGATGAAACGGAAAGCATTCTTAGGAAAGCAAGTCCCCGCAAGAATTCAATGCCCTAATAGAAATTTACCCGCCGGCTGCGTCATGCCTCATTACGAATTATGTGGAATAAATGAAGCGAGCAGCTTCCTCTAATAATATGTTTTTAACAATGAGGCGCTTAAATGACCTTTGACCGAGTGCACGGACAAATGAATACAAAAAAATATTACTTCTTTCGAGATCGTTTGGAAGAATGATTTTCTAAAAGGTTAACGATGTCGTCATAATTATAAACATGATTCCGCCATTTTTTGTCTCCCTTGATTCGTAAGTTTGCAAGGTGCCGTGAGAGATTCCAAGCATTGTTCGGATTTCCGAACTTCTTAGCCATTTTTTTGGAGGATGCCTCATAGGCTGAGTGAGCAACTTTAGGCCTTCCAACAGCTGAAGCCGGAATTTTTGTAAATCCTCCATTGTGATTATCTCCTGAGCCATGATTGTGAATTTAGATGCTCTCGAAGCGAGGAATAGTACATTTACACCTTTAGATGGACAGTATCCTTAACCAGTACTAGGACGTCGACTGCTTGTCGAAATTAGTTTTCAAGGCGCTCTCTTCGGCTTTCAATGCGGACCGATTGGGCTGAGATGTAAAATCGATTTCTTTTTTGTTGGGGCCGGCTTTTCCGCATTTCACGGGCTATTCCGTAGGGAACTCGCTTTTTGTCGCAATCCTTCCTTCCTGATCAATTAATGTTAACATATGAAGGATTTGCGTTCGTCAGAAAATCACTTGACCGCTATATTGAGTCCTGTAAAACAGACTTTTAACAAGATGGATCGTGTTGCGAACGCAAAAACTAGAGGTAATTTTTTAAAGACAATTATAAGGAATCTGAATGGGTTGCTCTTGTTAATGCTTTTATCGATATCGTGCCTGTCTCAGCCTGAGCAAGGTTCTTACCAAAAAAGTTTTTACCTAGAATTGGGTTGGGGTGCAGGCAGGGGCCTTGCCAGTAATTTCCAAATCAATAAGGAATTTGAGAAATCATATTTAATAAGCTTTGGCGCAAGTGGGAATGCAAGAGGGTGGACGACATCCTTTTTTTCCTCGGTCAGAGAAATATCAGCAAGATCCACCTTCTTAGGTGTTGGAAAAATTAAGAAAAATGAATGGGGATTTTGGACTTTTTCATTTGGTCCTTCTCTCGTTAGAATCGCGCGTTCCAAGGTAGCGGGATTCGAGATTGAAACAAATGTAGAAAGGACTTTAGGTATACAGGCGGAAACCAGTGTCCGCGTTGCCTCACGCAGCGCGGGATTGAGCTTCAAACCGTTTATAAACATCAACCCTGAATATCTTTTTGGTGGGTTCACCATCAATGTAGCGCTTGGAAAGTTACATTACAAAACGCGGGATAAGAAAAAGACGGACCGCTTGGGAAAATAGGTAAGCAACTACCGCTGCGGCAAGTAACGCCCATCCTGATCTAGAGGACCAACAAGAAATTCCCGGCCTGAGATAAGGC
>JBBDXJ010000131.1:0-33660 GCA_040902445.1 Cyclobacteriaceae bacterium
CATCAAAGATATAAAGTATTATTTTATGCTGCAATATTTATGTCGCTGTGTATAATACATATAAAAATCAAAAAAAGATTAATGATTTTGGACAATTGAAAATATTCGAGTTTCAGCATATTAAATCTTTAGTCATTGCTCACGGAGTCTCTTATGTATCGACTATTGCAGGTGGCCTACATCCGTATGAGTTATATATCCAATGCCCCCTCTACCTTTAAGATCTGGTACTCCCACAATAACATATCGGCATGCCAACCGGCATCAGGAACCCGGCAACTGGTAACTGATTACCGAGCACCACTCTGCCTCCTCGCCACTGCAACAAAATAAATCGGTATGCCAATCAATGTTATGATCAAACCCGGCCATGTGAAGGCAGGTTTGTAAATGATTAACATCGTGCAAAATGTGGTGCCCATCAGTATATAAATAAAAGGAAGAAAAGGATAACCAAAAGCCTTGTAGGGCCTGGGCGCATCGGGTCGTTTTTTTCTTAAAATAAAAATTCCCGCAATGGTGAGCGTATAAAAAATTACCACCACAAACGATATCATATCCAGGAGGTTTCCGTATTCACCACTTAAACAAAGAAGCGATGCCACCACACATTGCGACCACAGTGCCCATTCAGGCACCGCATTCTTATTTAATTCTCCCGCCTGGCGGAAAAATAACCTATCCTTTGCCATCGTATAATACACGCGGGCGCCTGCGAGCACCAAACCATTGTTGCATCCGAAGGTGGAGATCATGATCAATATTGCAATGAGTTGCATCCCCGGATTGCCGAAGATCTGGTTTGCCGCGGCAACCGCTAGCCTATCCGATTGCGGGAAAGCAATACCATTCAGGGGAAGTACGTAGAGATACATCAGGTTGGTCGTGACATAAAGAATGGTGACAATAAAAGTACCGAGAAATAGACTGAGCCCGATGTTGCGTTGAGGATTCTTTATTTCACCTGCTATAAACGTTACGTTGTTCCATGCGTCACTGCTGAAGAGCGATCCAGTCATAGCGGCAGCAATCGCCCCTAAGAGAGCTACCCCTCCTATTTCTGTCCATGATCCGCTGCCAAAATTCTGCATGGCGTTAAAACCTGTCTGCCAGTTTTCAGACCAGAAATTTTCCTTCACAAAAAGAAACCCACAAAGCATCAGACCGAAAAGGGCGAGGAGTTTTGAAATAGTAAATGTCGTCTGGATGATCTTGCCTTCTTTGATGCCCCGGGTATTCACATAGGTGAGAAAAACTATCAGAAGAATGGCCGAGACCTGTGCTGCCGAGATGTCCATGAAGGAAACATCAAAAAGAATATTTCCCTCACTCATCCATGGAAATATATAGGACGAAAATCTGGCAAAAGCGACTCCAACCGCGGCAATGGTTGCTGTTTGAATGACCGCAAAAAAACTCCATCCATACAAAAAACTTATGAGTGGATTATAGGCCTCTTTGAGATATACGTACTGACCTCCTGCCCTGGGAAACATGCCGCTCAGTTCGCCATAGCTCACCGCCGCGATTATGGTCATGAATCCGGTTATCAGCCACACGCCGATGAGCCATCCCGCGCTGCCAACATTTCTAACGATGTCAGCGCTGACAATAAAAATTCCGGAGCCGATCATCGAACCTGCCACTACCATAGTAGCGTCCCAAAGGCTCAGTACAGGTTTGAATTTTGGTTCACTCGTTTGGTGAGTGGTGAGTGGTGAGTGGTGAGTGTCTTTCATCAAACTTTTTGTTCTGCTCTTCTCCTGTACGTTATTTCTTATTTGCAATTAGTATTTCCGAAACCGTTCACCTTATAATTATATACTTATATCCCCTATACCGGATACTTTTATTTCCTTATTACTCTTCCGCCCTTGCGTTAACGAGATCCTTTGGCCGCCGAAGCCTTGGCGAAGGAGGCCTTCGCTTTTGCTGCGCGAATGCCAACGTACGCTCTCCAAAGGAGTCCCATGGACAGGAAGACGGTATGGAAGGGGTTTACTCAAACAACTCTTGGATTGGTTGTCCCGTGCATCCGGAGGGAAATTTGATATTTAGCAAGGCAGAAATGGTAGGTGCAATGTCGGTGATACTGTGAAATCTGACGGAGGATCCTTTCTTTATACCGTTTCCATAAAAGAGGATCGGCACGTGCGTATCGTAGGTGTAAGGTGATCCATGTGTCGTTCCCTGTATTGAACCTCCCCCATACCACCCTGGTTCAAGCACGACTACCACATCACCGGAGCGTTTGGGATGATAACCGCGAATCACAAGTCCTTTAATCCCGCCTTCATCGTACTGGCTCTGACGTATCACGTTCTCGGAATATGCATTTGCAATACCTTCCTGTTTCAGAAGAAAATTTATCGTTAACTGAGTGGCTATCAGTAATTCCACACCCGAAGCTTTGGGGTCGTTCTGAAAAACGTCCTGATCAAAAAATACCTGGCTTCCGCTGATGGTTTCGACAATTTTCTTTCCTGGAAAATATTGCTGGAGATGTCCATTCAGGGAGGATAACACCTGGGAGGACCTGAAGTATCCCGCAGGTATGTTGTTGTCCTTTAAGTATTGGGCTACATCGGCAACCGCGTGATCGGCGGTAAGAAATAAGGTGTAATTACCAGCCCCGACTTTTGAATCCAACGTCTTCAGCAGGTCTTCAATATTTTTATCCAGCCGCATATACATATCCTGAACCTCCACGGCATTGGGACCAACGGAATGGCCAACGGCATCGGTAGATGAAAATGATATAGCGAGGAAATCAGTGATCTCGTCCGCTCCCATATTTTCACCTGAGATTGCCGCCTTTGCCATCTCGGTCAGATAATCATTGCCAAAAGGAGTGGAGATGAGAAGATCAAAATCATTTGGTTTCCGCAGGGTTTTTAAATTATAGGGAAAGGTGGGACGCTCTTTTCCGCCAATTGTATTTTCATAGGGAGTATCATCCGCACCGCTTTCCGCGTACTGATTTAAAGGCAGCAACGTGTTCCACTCCTGCGATAGATATTTGTCCGGAAGATTCTGCTGGTTAAATCGTTCAACCCATTCCGGCAGTTTTATTTTATAATATGAGCTCGTAATGAACCTTCCGCTTTTGCTGTCGTACCAGTAAGCCCCATCGGGTGTATGTCCTGCGGGTAATACAGCACCCCGGTCCTTTATGGAAATCCCGACCACCTTTGCTCTTTTCTGAGTGGAAAGTTCCAGTTCGTCGGTTACTGTCGTCGACAACATCCGCCAGGGAGAAACATCGCCATTGCCTTCCGCCACGCCTATCACTGCATAATTGGGATCATTGACACAATTGACATCCTTTTTCAAATTTTTATCGTACCATTCATTTCCAATTATACCATGAACAGCGGGTGTGGTTCCCGTATAGACCGACGCATGGCCTGGACCCGTAACCGTGGGCGTAAAATTATAATGGCCATTCTTCAACATGAAGCCATCCTCCATTAATCTCTTAAAACCGCCGTTGCCGTATTTTGAATTAAACCGGAATAAATATTCGTGACGCATCTGGTCTACTATTATACCCACCACAAGTTTGGGAGATTGACCGGTTCTTTTTACCTGAGCTTCCGCTGCGGTAGACAAGGCAATAGCAAAGAGAAGAATTAGCTTTTTCATAGTTCGATTTGAATACAATATACAGAATATGCTCACTGAAAAATACCAGCTGGGTTAATGGTGTATTAATTATCCGGACAATAAATTTTATCGTAATCTGCGGCGTCATCATATATCTCCTTTCGCAGCATATTTCCGAGGCGATCGTAATAAATTACAATAAACAATGATGCTTCTTTAATGTGCTTCTCGGTAAAATACAATGGCTCCTCGGGTGAACCCAGGTTTATGACGTCGGAAAATGTGACGGGTATCACCACGTTTCTACGGTTGCTGATCACGCCATAGTTGCTATCTTTTTGAATGATCGCGATCTTTTCATCCGGGGAATTTTTTATCATAGTGATATTGCGGAGGTTGCTTTCCGTGAATTTCCTGGCCGTGATGTCGTAGAAACTCCAGGAAGATTCCTTTCTTACCATTGCAATGGAATCATCCCAGTATCTGATCTCATCAAATTCGAATGCGCTTAAGGGTCTGTTATCCCATCCTAAAAAGCCATAGTGTCCTTCCTTAAAGGTTGACAACAACATATCTGTATAGGGGAGAAGATTCCGGTCATACTGGGGTTTGATCAACATTTTGTTCCGGATATTGAAAGCGCCAAAACGTTTATTCTTAAGGATCGAAATAACCGCGTCCTTAACGCTTCCGATGGCATCGAATTCTGCCGGCAACAAAATTTCCCCCCTGTCATTCAACAGTCCCTTCTTCTCTTTTCTTGTAACAACAAATATTCCCTGTCCTGCATATTCTATTGCATCAAATGCTGCGGAAAATAATTTTCTTCCCTTCAGATCAAAGACCGATTTCTCCTGGGGTTGAGACTCCATTAATAGAAAGGAGGTTGAATCCTTGCCGGGTATGAACGAGATTTTCTGTGGCCGTTTATAGGTTGCAATAATATTCGGCCCGAAATGGACGTACACTGTATCCTTCAAAACCCCCAATACGAAAGGCCCTTCAAACCTTATGGTATCATACGCTTTACTTTTGATTTCCTGTAAATTGGGTTCCATCAAAAACCAAGACCGGCTTTTTTTCACGGCCGCCCAGGTACCATTGACCTTTACCTGCTCAAAAACGGTCGATTTTTTACCTTTCCAGTTGTAGAGCATAATCCCGTTCGGAACCGCTGCGGTGGCGCCGAAAAAAAATTGAGTCAAAATGTGTTTGTCGAACCCGATGAATCTTTGGAGGGATTGATTTAACACTCCCTCAAATTCTCCTGATTTTCCCCAGATCAGACCGTTTGACCAGGGTTTTACCTCGTCGAACGGTTCAGATAAGGGCGTGGGGTTTCCGTCGGCGCTTTTGGCGAGTTGTTCTCTGGGAGCTATGTATATTTTTTTATCGCGTGTAAAAAAAATGACATCCCCGAATGCCGAGATATCCTCCCACGAATTTTCATCCAGTAGCCTTCCGGCAAGGGTGTACAAAAGCCACGCATCATTTTTTTTCACGGCAATATAGCTTTTGCCCAGAACGCTGGCATCCTGTATATTCTCCTGAAAAATAAATCCGGCTTGATGAATAATTTTTACGTCATCGGCAGTCTTCACTTTTAAAAAGCCGACGCCCAACTCTGAAAGTTCTTCGATCATGCCCTGATAGATCAGGCTCCCGTTGCGGGCTACTAACTTGTTATCCAGGATCAACACTTCATCCGTAATATGTCCACAAAGGTAATCCGGGTGAATACTCTCGAAAACCGGAGGAATAATTTCCCGTCCATTCTCATCTATGAATCCGTAAAGGTTATTTTTCAGCACCGGAACCAGGTAAGTGCTTCTTAGAGCGAGGAGGTTTTGCAAGGAGTCGTTCAGAAATTGACCAGGCCATTGCGGGTCATCCTCTTCTGCCAAAATATGAAAGATCATTTGACCTGCTTTCTTCACCTGGTCGCTTATCGGGTATCGGGTCATGAAGGTGAGAAAGCTTTCCACCGTGCCATCGGCGGTTGAAATTTCAAAAATATTGCGATAGATCTCCTTGCGATAAGGGGTTTCAGGGTAGTTCGCAAGAAATTTTTCAAAGCTACTGAGCCGCTGGTCCTGCGTTTCTGTAAAATACAAAAGGCGATCGTACTGGGCGCGGGCTTCCGGAGCCCGTTTGGCCTGGGGGTACCGGTTTAAGAACTGGAGAAAGGCGTGGTGAGTGTTTTGATTAAGCGCATCCTGATAGGCGACTTCATCCCGTAACTGGGCCGCGAGGTCGCGCTGCATGGCGGAGGGGAAGTGACTCAAAAATTCAAGGTATGCTGCCTCGGTATTTGTTCTTCTCGCTACCTCGAATGCTGCGCTGTCGATTTGCGCCCGCATACTGATCAACGCTATACTATCAACAGATATCCGCCTTAACCTGTCGCGCTCCCTCGTCGGAGCGCGTGCGTAGTCCTGAAGAGCAGTCACCGCGTAACGATAGGCGGAATCAAGATCGAAGGCCGGGTTGTCGGCATCAAAGTAAAAAACAGAGAGCATGTAGCGGATGGAGGGATTCAAGGTGTCCTTATCGAGGGTTTTACGGAGTTTGATTTCCGCCTTCTGCCACCGGTGTTTCTCAATGTTCCTTAAGGCACTTTTCTCAGGAGATCCTCCCAACTGGGCAAAACTCACCCCACAGCATGAAAACATCAGAACTCCTATGATAAGTCTAAAATTCACCGGAACAGTTTTACCATCCACAAAACTACAAACTTAATTGAACCGGGCTTTATTTGTTTTAGCGCTCTTCAAATTGCAATTTTACGGCCAATGTCCACCTTGTACACTATTGCTTACATGGATAAATTTTGTAAATTTTCAGTTGTAAAAACCGCTTCATGGCCAAGTTAAAGAATATCATTAAACAGCTCTCTGAAAAAGACTTCACCGCTATCTACAATTCCCTCATCGAAAGCAACGCAGAAAAATCGGCCTACCTCCTGAAAGCGCTTCGGGAACGTTCGTTGTCCGACAACAAGATAATGACCGAACTCGACGTGAATGCGAATGCTTATTATACACTGCGGTCGCGGCTCAATCTTAAGATCGAGGAGTATCTGATGGAGCAACTTGAAAGTCCCCGCACAGATGTTCTGCGCAAAGTGGCCAATATCAACGAAGTTCTCTTCACCAAGAAAAAGGCTATTTCAGTGGCCACGCTCAAAAAGCTTGAAAAAGAGCTGCTCGATTATGACCTGGCCAATGAACTGACAGTCATCTACAAGTCGCTGAAAAGACTCAACATAAATTCTCCGGATTATTTTCAATATTCCCAGCTCTATAACAGGCATGTCGCCTATATGCTTGCTGTTGATAAATCCGAAGATCTGCTCTCCGATTACTTCAAGAAATTTGGCGATTACCTGCTCAACGGCGGTGAAATTGAAAAACTCGGACTTACGCTGGTGATGAAGGAAATGCAGAATGTGGCTAAATTATATGAGTCACATCGTCTGTATGTTTATCAAAGCTGCATGTATGTCTTTCACCGTTTGTTCGTGGAGGTCGATGACAATATGCAGCAGGACGGCGAGTCGATCGAAGATATCTTTATCAAGGTCCAGAAGATCTTCGAAAGTTATCACCTGGATTCCATTTACTATCACCTGAACCTTGTCTTCGAATTTTTAAAACTGGAGTACTATAATCATTACAAGGTTTACAGGCAGGCAGAGAAATATTTCGAGGAGGTTAATGATGCATGTGCGAACCTCCTGGTGAATTATTCGACCTATACGTTTCCCGCCCAATTCCTGATCTCCAAGATCGAACGCCATCTGCGCAATGGCACTGAAGCTGAACTATATGGAGAAAATGAAACCGTTTTCGAAGACTTTGAAGTGGATGCCCTGGATGTTCCCAAGCACATCATCTATGTTCTTTACCGGGCTCTCGCCTGTTATTATGTGGATAAGTTTGACGAGGCCGCCAAACTGATCAACAACCTCCTCAATGAGGTGAGCCTGAAGAAATATCCATTTGCCCAGCTTGAAATAAAATCATTACTGGCCCTGCAGTACGTTTTGCTGAAGGACTACGAACTCTTCAACCAGCTTTCAAACAGCATTCAAAGGCAGATCCGGTTGTTTGGCAAAGACAGTTGTGAAAACATCATGTTATTTCTGAAGATCCTGAAGATCGCCACCAGCGAAGCAAAAAAAGAAAAAGCCAAAAAGATCACAGGCCTCATTCCGCGATTGAATTCCACTTCCGTGGGATACTTCGCCCCTACCAAACTGATAAAACTCGACGATAAATTCGTGAAACTGCTCACCGACATCTGATTGTGCGTTTATCGGTTTTTGTTTTCCATGGCTTGGCTTGTGGGGCGCCTTTCGTGAATAGTGAATGGTGAGTTGTGAGTGGCTCGTGCGCTTATCGGTTTTTGTTTTCCATAGCGCAGCTTGTGAGGATCCTTTCGTGAGGCCATGCGCCATACCTTATTAAAAAGAATACTGGAAGACAAATCAAGAACAGGGAGAAAACTTAACTACCGCAGGCACTCATTCACCATTCACAAAGGAATCCTGCAACACAAGAGCAAGGCACCACCGCTGAGACGCAGGAGCCCATTCACCACTCACCATCACACTTCCAATTTCAAAATAGTGTCGTGCGAGAGCGGTTTGTTGAGATAGAGTTTAACATTGTCGTACTTTTTCGAGCGGTTAAAGTCCTGAGGATTAATGGAGGATGTAAGCATAACAATCCTGCATTTTTTCTTGGCCACATTGGTTAGTCTCTCAAATTCATCCAGGAATTGAAATCCATCCATCAAGGGCATGTCTATGTCCAGAAAGATCACATCGGGCAGTACCTTGTCGGCCACATCGAGTTTCTCCATATTCTTTAAAAATTCGATCGCGCTTTTTGCTCCGGTGTGTGTGTAAATGTTGTCTGCGATAGAAGCCGCCTCGATCATTTTCTGGTTGATAAGATTGTCAATTTCATTATCATCGATGAGCATAACGGTGCGGTATTTCTTTCCTGCCATAGTTCTTTGGTTGTAAGTGCATAAAAATAGCGGTTTGATGATGATTTCCCAAAAAAGCGTCTAAATCGAAAATTTTATCCCCTGTGCAAGGGGAAGAGAATCACCATAATTGATGGTGTTGGTCTGTCTTCGCATATAATTCTTCCAGGCATCAGAACCTGATTCGCGGCCTCCACCCGTCTCTTTTTCACCACCAAATGCGCCTCCGATCTCCGCTCCCGAGGTTCCGATGTTAACATTTGCAATACCGCAGTCAGAGCCTTCATGCGACAGGAATGTCTCCATGTCGTGCACGCTTGTGGTCATAATAGAAGAAGACAAGCCCTGTTTCACGCCATTCTGAATTTCGATTGCTTCACGAAGGGTTTTGTAGGGGATCAGATAAAGAATGGGTGCAAAAGTCTCCTCCTGCACAATATCAAATGTATTCTGCACTTCTGCTATCGCGGGTTTAACATAACACCCTGACTCAAAACCAGGTCCCTGTACAACTCCGCCTTTCACAAGGATGGTTCCTCCCTCCTTTTGCACTTTCCGAAGTGCGTGCTGATAGGATTTCACCGCTTGCCGGTCGATGAGCGGGCCGACATGATTTGCCGGGTCAAGGGGATTGCCAATGCTTAAATGCCCGTAAGCCCTCACAAGGCGTGACTTGACTTCGTCATACACACCTTCATTTACGATGAGTCTCCTCGTTGTAGTGCATCGCTGGCCCGCCGTGCCCACCGCGCCAAAAAGTGCGCCGCGGATGGCAATATCAAGATTTGCATTTTCCGTGATGATGATCGCGTTGTTGCCACCGAGCTCAAGTAACGTCCGGCCTAACCGTTCTCCCACGGTCTTTGCAACGGCCCGGCCCATACGCACAGAGCCGGTTGCAGAAATGAGCGCTATTCCTTTATCACCGGCCAATAGCTGTCCAGTGGTATAGTCTCCGTTTACAATACACGATACACCTTCCGGAACTGCATTCTTTTCAAATACTTCGCCAATAATGTGCTGACAGGCAATACTGCACAAAGGTGTCTTTTCCGACGGCTTCCAGATGCAGGTGTTCCCGCAAACCCATGCAAGCATGCTGTTCCATGACCAGACTGCAACGGGGAAATTAAATGCAGTAATTATCCCCACTACGCCAAGCGGATGCCACTGTTCATACATGCGGTGATCAGGCCGCTCGGAATGCATTGTCAACCCATGAAGCTGGCGCGAAAGGCCTACAGCAAAATCACAGATGTCGATCATCTCCTGTACCTCCCCCAAACCTTCTGTATTACTCTTTCCCATTTCATAGGAAACGAGTTTACCCAAGGGTTCTTTGTATTGACGCAGCGCTTCACCGATCTGGCGCACAACTTCACCGCGCTTTGGCGCCGGCCATTTTCTCCACACTTTAAATGCTTCCTCCGCTCTGGTCACAACATTGTGATAGGATTTTTCATCTGCAGCCTGCACTGTTCCGATAAGTCTTCCGTCAACCGGAGAGTAAGATTCTATACGCGCCCCTTTGGATCGGATCCAGGAGGTACCGGTCGATATTCCAGCGTTATTCTTCTTGACACCCAGCGATATGAGCGCGTCTTTGATCCCGAATTTTTTCATACGGCTACTGTAGTTGCCACAAAGCTAGAAATTTTAAAATGAAAAAATCATGGGAACATTCCGGATCTCCGGGGCAGGAAAGAGGATTGACAACTCACCACTGACGATAGAAGTGGCATCGGCCAGCCATGAAATGTGAAATCATAAATTGGCAGGCACTCACTCACCACTCACAACTGACAACTCACCAATCCATCCCATAAGTGCCTTTCTCACCATCGGCATAAAATCCTTCCACGAGTACGCCGCCTTTCTTGTATTCAAGGATGCGGTTGAGATCTTCTACATTATCGACCGGGACTTTGTCAATAAAAGCTATGACGAAATCTTTTTTAACGCCGGCCTTCTTCCATTTTCCCGATGAAACGCTGGTAACCTTTACACCACCATCGAGTAAAAGTTTCGCCAGCTCGCGGTAAGGAACATCTTCGAACTTGGCACCTTCAATATAATGTCTGACCTCTTTTTTCTCGAAAGACTCCTGACCCTGACTGTTCTTCAGCCTGGTGTTAACTTCTTTTTTCTGGCCCTTGCGCAAAAAAGTTACAGAAATTTCGTGTCCCGGCCTGTTGCGCGCCACCCATTCCTGCAGTTCAGAAACAGAATTCACAACATGATTGTCGATGGCTACGATAACATCCCCGGGTAACATCCCGGATTCTTCCGCAGCACTTCCTGATAATACGTTATCAACATACACACCCTGAGTGACTGTGAGATCATATTGCTCGGCACGGGCGGCGTCTACATCCTTAATGTTGATGCCTAATAAACCGCGCTGCACTTTTCCGAATTCCAGAAGATCATCCATCACCTTTTTAACAAGGCTCACCGGGATCGCAAAAGAATAACCCTGATAACTTCCTGAAGACGTTGCAATAGCAGTGTTCACACCAATAAGTTCACCCGATAAATTAACGAGCGCGCCACCGCTGTTACCGGGATTAACAGCCGCGTCTGTCTGAATAAACGCTTCTACTGAAAGCCCGGTTTTTTCCTGGAGGATACCAATGTTGCGCGCCTTTGCACTGACAATACCCGCCGTAACCGTGGAATTCAAATCAAATGGATTTCCAATGGCGAGCACCCACTCTCCAGGTTGGATTCCATCCGAATTTCCGTATGGAACAAACGGGAGATTATTTGCTTTTATTTTTAATAAGGCAAGATCCGTGTTGGCGTCAGACCCCACAAGTTTCGCGTAATAGCGTTGGTTATTATTCATAACAACTTCTATGTTGGTCGCATCTTCAATGACATGGTTGTTGGTAACAATATATCCGTCATCGGAAATGATGACCCCTGACCCGGAGGAATGAACTGGCCTCTCATAATGCTGAAGAGGGTTTAAACTAAATACCCCGGGACCATAACCGGTGCGAATATGGACAACCCCCGGAACAACCCTGTTGGCAGTAGAAAGAAAATTAATATGATTGGGAATATTATACGAAGTATCGGCAGGACGACCTGTGAAAACTAACCGCTGCCGTTCCTCAATAGAAGCATAATTGAGGTTGGAAATACCCAAATACCGGATGGTGAAAATCGAGCCCAATACGCCACCAATGCAGCCAACCAGTATAATGGTCAGGAAAAATATAGAACGCTTCATGTTGAGATCCCTTTATGAGTAAGTTAAACGTTTATTTTAAGAAAATGGCTTCATTAAAATAAAAAAAAGCGCCCCGGATACCGGGACGCTTTTACACCTACTAAACTTAAACCCCTATCTTAAAAGCGTAAAGCAGAAAGCAAAAAACTCTTTTGCCCTTGCTTTTACCTTATGCCACCTTTATTGTGGTTTTCAAAAGCTTCTTCTCATCTTTTGGCATCACCAATTCAAGAATACCATTGTTGTATTTCGCCTCGATCTTCTCAGCGTCTACATTTTCAGGTAAAGCAAATGTCCTTTTGAAAGATCCGTACTGGGTTTCAATTGAACTGAAATGCTTCTCATTCTTCTCACGGGTATTCTTCCGCTCACCACTGACGGTGAGAAAATTATCCTTCAGATCAATCTTGAAATCCTCTTTGTTCATACCCGGAACTTCCACCTGGATTTCGAATGCCTTTTCATTCTCAATGATATCCACTTTCGGAACAAAAGAATAAGCTGACCCACCTGAACGACTGATTGATTCGTTAAAAAAACGATCTACCAGATGACTGAATGATGTCGGTACAAAATCATTCAAAACAGAATTATAACGCACGATGCTCATAGTTATTGTTGTTTAATTTGATTCATGATGTTTGCACAACCTATCAGAGAATAGTATGCCGGTCGAAAATTCAAGACATTATGGCTTAAATTTTCGATTTTTAAAAAGCTAAACAGCCAATTTGTCTTAAATTCGGTTGCAGGAATCCGGAATCTCGCGAAAGTCCGGCTCAGCACAGGCATGGACTACTACTAGTCGAAACGAATCGCTTTCATAGGGGTGATCCTGGCGATTGCCATGGTGGGCAGGAGAAGGATCAGCGTCACGAGACTCAGCGTGATCAGATTAAGCAGTATGACGATCTCCCAATGCCAGCTTATTGGAACAACACTCATGTAATAGTCGCGGGGATTAAGTTCCATCAGCTTGAACTTATACTGGATAAAACATAATCCTAATCCGAGGATATTTCCCAGCACTAAACCTTTCAGGATGAGGTTAATTCCATTGTAAATAAAAATAGATCGGATGAACCCGTTACTCGCGCCCAGGGCTTTCAGCATACCGATCATCTGGGTCCTCTCCATCACCAGGATCAACACAATCGAAATCATGTTGACACAGATCACGATGAGAATAATGGCAAGCAAAATATTAACCTGTCGGCTGAGCAATTCAAGCCATTCAAATACCTGGATAAACCGATCGCTCACACGCTCGATATTCAGATCATAATCCATCATTTCTCCTATGGCAATGCCAGCATTGTCGATTTGTTCAGGATCGCTGACAAAGACTTCCAGGCCGCCGGCAACGGTATCAGGCCAGTCGTTCAGGCGCTGGATCATCCTGATATCACTGATAATAACGCGGCTGTCGAAGTATTCTGACAGGTTGGTCTCATAAATACCCATGACTTTCAATCTCCGGAACCGCGGAGGATTTTGAAAAAAATGTACTATGATCTCATCGCCTACATCCTTTTTCAGTTTCGTGGCAATGATCTTGCTGAGCACCACCTGGCTTGAATACCCGGAATCCTGAAACTGGATGAACTGACCGCTCACAATATTTTCACTGAACGATTCCTTGTCAAAACTTCTTCCTACACCTTTTATCAGGACACCCATTGCTTCGTCGTCGGTTTTTACAACGCCTACCTTGTGGGCAAACTCCTGAATATGGCGGATAAAGGGATAATTTTTCTGCTCTTTATAAATTTCCACCTGATAATCCATCGGTTGTTCTTCCGTGGAGTTGTTCATGGAGAATTTGGTGATGAGAATGTGCCCGCTAAAACTGAAGATCTTTTCCTTTACCGTTTCCTGAAAACCTTTCATGATGAGAAACGAAACAATGGAAGCGGCCAATCCTATAGCAATGCTGACAATGGCTATCTTATGGATGGTAGAAGAGAATCCTTCCTGGTACCCGCGGCTAATTCTTTTGGATATAAAGTAGGATAGATTCAATTTTACTAACTTTTCGGTCTGATTGTCCGTTGCAAAATAGCGATATCCCCTTAACTACCCGAGCATACATGAAAAATATAAGACTCCCCTTTTTTACATTATTTCTGATGGTAGGTATTCACTGCAGCCATAAACAGCCCTCCACCCCTGTTGAAGTCAATTCCGGCGAAACTTTTCAGCAAAAACCCGCAGTGAGGGTAGGCGCTGACCAAATGGATCTGCTTCTGCCTTTATTGCGTAATAAAAATATTGCACTGGTGGTAAATCATACGTCCCTGGTTGGCGGCAACCACCTCACCGATAGCCTGAAGGCTTCCGGAATAACAATCAAAAAAGTTTTTGCACCCGAGCACGGGTTCCGCGGCGCAGCCGCAGACGGGGAAAAGATCAATGACGGTGTTGACAGCAAAACTGGTCTTCCCATCGTTTCACTTTACGGCACCAACAGAAAACCCACGCCAGAACAGCTTGCCGATGTCGACCTCGTTATCTTTGACATTCAGGACGTCGGTACGCGCTTCTACACCTACATCAGCACTATGCATTATGTCATGGAAGCATGTGCGGAGCAGGGAAAGAAGTTGATTATTCTCGACCGGCCTAATCCCAACGCTGATTATATAGACGGACCGTTACGCGTGCCCGCGCTTAAATCATTTGTCGGCATGCACCCAATACCCATAGTCCATGCGTTAACGGTCGGAGAGCTGGCGCAAATGATCAATGGTGAAGGCTGGCTGGAAAACGGGGTGAAGTGTGATATTGAGATCATCCCCGTGAGAAACTGGAGCCATGATGATTTTTATTCCTTACCCGCAAAACCTTCGCCGAATTTACCGAATGATCAGGCAGTACAATTATATCCTTCGCTTTGCCTGTTTGAAGGAACAGTAATCAGCGTGGGCAGGGGAACACAAAAACCATTTCTAATGATAGGAAATCCGGAGTTCAAAGACTTGCCCTTCAGCTTTACCCCGGAGGCAATCCCGGGCATGTCGAATGAACCACCACATAAAGGAAAAGTCTGTTATGGTCTCGATCTCAGCACCGCGGAAGTAAGCCGCGGAATGAACCTGAAGTACCTGCTGGATTTTTACAGGAAATACTCCGACAAGGAGAAATTTTTCATTGGTTCATTTGACCGTCTCGCCGGTACACCTGTCTTAAAAGAACAGATCAAAGAGGGTTTGACAGAAGAACAGATCAAGGCTACGTGGCAAAAAGATCTCGTCGCTTATCGCGAAATGAGAAAAAAATATCTCCTCTATCCATGAAAGCTACTTGACTTTTAGCAATATGCCCTTAAGCGCTGAACAGAATTTCTTTCTAAGGGAACGGTTGTGTTGAAAAGGCACAACCTGGCATAAATTCCTTAATGCATTTTAATAATGCCAGGTAATAATTAAGATGGAAGGTAGAAAGTAGATTAAGCAGTCGCCACTCACGACTGACCACTCACCACTCACGATTGCAATGACTAAATCAGAAAAAGTAAAAGACATTCTATCCATCCTGGAAAAATATTTTCCCGACCCGCTGATCCCGCTGGATCACAAAGATGCTTACACGCTGTTGATCTCTGTAGTGCTTTCTGCACAATGTACAGACGAGCGCGTGAACAAGACCACTCCTTCCCTGTTCAGCCTGGCCGACAATCCTTTCGACATGGCGAAAATTCCTGTGGATGAGATCCGGGAAATTATCAAACCCTGCGGATTGTCGCCGGCCAAATCAAAAGCCATCAGCAGGCTTTCCCAAATCCTTGTAGAAAAATACAACGGAAAGGTGCCCGATAATTTCGAAGACCTTGAAGCATTGCCCGGAGTCGGCCACAAAACTGCTTCGGTCGTGATGACCCAGGTCTTTGGAAAGTCCGCTTTTCCCGTGGATACCCATATTCATAGATTAGCTTATCGCTGGGGACTCTCCAATGGCAAGAGCGTAGAGCAAACTGAGCGCGATCTGAAAAGACTGATACCCGAGGAAAAATGGGATAAAGCCCACTTGCAGATCATTTACTTTGGCAGGCAATACTGTCCCGCCCGCGGCCATACGTGGAAACAATGTCCGATCTGCTCAAAATACATGAGAAGGAGTTTGAGGGATTAAGCGTTTGCCGTGTGTCATTTGAGGCCGGGGTAAATTGTATGGGACGTGTTTGAATTGAATGGTTTTTGGTTATTGGTGGTTGGTACAGAACCCCCGAAATGTGAAAATACCACGCAGTAATTCAGCGATGAAAAAGAAAACTTTATTTACGCACGAGTCACTCACCACTCACAAAATTACTGGGCAGTAACTCAGCTATAGAACGCAAAAGTCATATATCGGCACGAGCCCGCAGGAACCCTTTACAGTCTCCGTAGTGTCTCACGTCTCGTGGACGCTGCGGCTTCGAAGATCAATTTCAAAACAACACCGATGACCGAACAATGAGTGCACTTGAACCGCGGAGTCCCTGAGACAGGAGACTCCGCGGAGACGAATATGACTGGTTATTGTTAGTTGGTTTGAACCTCCACATGCAAAAAACAAACGCACCAATTCAGCGATGGAATGCAAAATCGTATATCGGCGCGACCCACTCACATCTCACCACTGACCATTGACAAAAATCACTGGTAACTCAGCTGCAAACGCAAAAAAGTCGTATATCCCGCACGAACCCCAAGAAAACCTTTTTTTGAAAATTTTCGTTATATTTATGAAAATTTTCCATTATGGCAGAAAATCAGATCAAGCAGTTACTCGGTGGAGCCAAAATTCTGGGCAGCGCAAAAGACTTGTCGCACCTGGCCGAAGAAGGGTTACCAAAACAAGCCCTGGTAATTTTTATGCAAAAGATCAATCTCGATGAACGCAGGTTATTTTCATACCTCGATGTTACCAGGCGCACCATCGACAATTACAAGCCCCATGAGAGACTCCGCCTTTATATTTCCGACAGGCTTATCCACCTTGCGGAATTGTACGTCAAAGGCAAAGAGATCTTTGATTCTTTTCCAAACTTCAACGAGTGGCTAAACCGTCCTTCTGTAGACCTGGGCGGCGAAAAGCCCATTGAACGCATACAAACCCGCAAAGGTATCGATGACCTTTTACAAGTGCTGGGAAGAATCGAACATGGCATTTTAGCATGATCGTCTACCGGTGCTCTCTTCTGAAATGGGCGAACGATCTGTCCGGAACCGGCTCCTATTTACACGGTGGGCGTTGGAATACCCCCGGAACCCGGATGATCTACACGGCGGAAAATAATGTGCTGGCGGCTTTCGAAGTTGCTTTAAGAATTCCACTGGACCAGATTAGCAAAAATTATGTAATGATCCCCATTGAAATTCCCGAAAAGGCCGAAGTGTTTTCTCCGAAATTACCCAAAAACTGGTACAGCGATATCAGAGTTTCCCAACAGGTCGGCGACGCATTTATTAAAGATAGCCAACACTTTATTATGAAAGTTCCCTCCGCGCTGATCTCTGATTCTTTTAACTATCTGCTCAACCCTGCCCACGCCATGATCAAAAAAGTAAAAACAAAAACCCCTCGCACAATTCTGTTTGATAAAAGACTGATGGAGATGATCCGAATGAAAAAGTAGGTTATAGATCCTTTTTATCGATTCCTGCCTGTTTTAAAATAGAATGAAAAGTACCCTTCGGAAGATCGCGACGATGCATAGGAATAATAACCCGCCTGGATATCACTTGATTGCCACGGGAAAACCAGATCGACCTTGCTGTTGTCTGGCATGCAGCAGCATACCGGTCAGACGGCTTAAGCAGGGTTCTTAAATTTAAGGAATATTTTTTCAGCCGTCAGACCGGTATTCATCACTGTCGAATAATCATACAAAATCTATTGAGCAACGGATTTCCTGTACATCCCAAGGAAATGCAGTGGTAGAAAACCAAAACTAAAAATTGATGCTCCGATCATAAGCATCATTCCGGATGCATCCAGACTTATGGTCAATTTAAAAAACACCGCCATGCCCGTGCACAGTGCGCTCAAAATGCCGAAGACCATCTTGAATTTCTGGTGCGATAGTTTGACCGACCCTGTTTTATACAAGTGAATAGTGATCATGGGCAGGAACAACAACACAAAACTGAGAAATCCGTAGTTGACCAATTCCTCGCCACCTGGCATGTGCAAAATTTTCATCATCAGACCCATGGTAATGCTAATCGAGGTCGCCAGACCGACGGAATACATTAATTTTTTCATAGATATAATGTTTGAGTGTAATAACAGATCCGTCTCACGCTGAATTTCATCCAGCCCGTCCGGTGCGAGATCTTCAAGAGCTTCGTTAAGTGAATCCTCAAAAGATTTCCCGGAATCCATCTTCTTTTCCACCAGGCAGCAAAGGTGATCCAGTACATCGTCCTTGAGCGAAGGCAATGTCAGTTGGGCTTGATCGATTATCGACCGGATTATACAGACCTGTTGCTGTGATAAGTTCAAAATGTTTTAGTTTAATGTTTATTCTTCATTGTCATCCGCCTGAGAAATTGATTTCCGGTAAAGCGTAAAAAAAAGAAACGGAAGAAAACCAAACGTGAATATTAAAAAGCCGGCAACAAGAATGTAATCAGCGCCAGTCACATCAAGAAATTTGAAAGCGAGGGCCAGGCCAACGAGAAAGGCACTGGAAAACCCCAGGACGATCCTCAATTTTTCCGAAAGGGCTTTCCTCAGATTCACTTTGTAGCGATCGACCGCCAGCATTGGAATGAACAGCAATAAGAATGCGAAGAATCCATAATTAAACAATTCGTCTCCCCCTGGCCAGTGAAGAATCTTAAACAGCCAGCCGCATTTTGTTTGTTAAAAATCCAATCGCTATGAAAACACCACCGAAAGCACCAAATATGAACCGCAACTTATCTGCCACCCGTTTGCTGGGATTGTCTTTAAAATAATTGATCACAATCATGGGTAAAAACAAGAGTGCAAATCCAAGCGCCCCAAAGGCAAATACGGCATTGCCGAATTCGCCCATGCGCAAGATTCTCAGCAGCCAGCCGAAACTCATCGCCATTGCAGAGAGCAAACCGATCAAATAAGTTAATTTTTTCATTGCGATCATATATTTTGAGGTCAATAAAAAATCCGTTTCCTCCTGGATTTCATACAACCCTTTGGGTGCGAGGTCGGCCAGTGCCGCCTTCAAACTTTCTTCAAATGATAATCCACCTTTCAGATTGTTTGCAACTTCGCAGCATAGGTGATCTACGAGGTCATCCTGTAAAGTGCGCAGAGTAATGCGACTTTCCTTAACGCAAGCCTCGATAACCCTGATATGTTCCGGCGATAAGTTCATCTTACACTCACTTCTCCAAAAACAATCTTGTTGAGGGTACTGATAAAATCTTTTAGCTCCTCCACATGGGCAGCTTTCCTTTTATGACCCGTCCGGGTCAGGTAATAATATTTGCGCACGCGTCCCCCGACATTTTCTTCTTTAAATGAAAGCAACCCATCGCTGGTCATCTTTTGCAAGGCGGGATACAATGACCCATCTTTCAATAAGATCTTTCCTTCAGATAATTCTTTCACCCGAAGGGAAATTTCGTACCCGTACATCCGTTCTTTTTCAGACAAAAGTTTCAAAATAATGGCTGAAAGCGTGCCTTTTAATAGTTCTTTCGAATACATAATTAAAGATACATAGAATTATGATGTATTGCAAGTCTATACGTGTCTTTTTCACCAAACTTGTAGAGACAAGGCCTGCCTTGTCTCTGGCCTGCCTTGTCTCTGGCCTGCCTTGTCTCTGGCCTGCCTTGTCTCCATAAAACCCCATAAAAACCCCATATTTGCACCGTTAAAACGCGATGCATCCTTTAAAGATCATATTTATGGGCACCCCGGAATTTGCCGTGCCCTGCCTGGAAATACTGGTTCAAAACAATTTTAATATTGTCGGAGTTATCACCGCGCCCGATAAACCTCAGGGCCGGGGACAAAAAATTGTTTATTCTCCGGTCAAGGCCTGTGCGTTGCAACACAATCTCCGGATCCTTCAACCTGTAAATTTGAAATCTCCCGGCTTTCTGGAAGAACTTAAAGGTCTCGGGGCCGACCTGCAGGTGGTCGTCGCTTTTCGGATGCTGCCCGAAGTGGTTTGGAACATGCCCCCGCTGGGGACGTTTAATTTACACGCTTCACTTCTACCGCAGTACCGGGGCGCCGCCCCCATCAACTGGGCTATCATCAATGGCGAAAAGGAAACGGGCGTAACTACTTTTTTTCTGCGCCACGATATTGATACAGGAAGCGTAATCTTCCAGGAAAAGGAAACTATCCGCGAAGACGACAATGCAGGCACGCTGTATGAACGGTTGATGAAAAAAGGAGCTGCCCTGGTTTTAAAAACCGTACAGGCTATTCAATCGGGAAAATATCCAACCATCCCACAAGGGGAAAGTACCGACATCAAACACGCACCGAAGATCTTTAAGGAGACCTGTGAAATACGATGGGATCGCACCAGTGAACATGTCAGAAATTTTGTCCGGGGCCTGAGTCCTTATCCCGGCGCCTGGACCACAATCGGCGGAAAGCCTTTCAAGATCTTTAACACGACGGTCATTGAAAAAAATGAGATAGCAAAACAACTCGGTGAATTTATCTCCGACAATAAAAATTATCTTTACTTTAAGACAAAAGATGGCTGGATTTCCGTTGAGGAGATGCAGCCAGAAGGAAAAAAAAGGATGACCATTCAGGAATTTTTCAGAGGAAACAAATTTTAATTCAGCTACGAGCCATGAGCTTCGGGCTTCGAGGACCTTTCTCGAACTCATAGCTCTAAGCTCTGCTCGCAACTAATTATGATCGTCTCAGCAATAGCGGCCCTGTCAAGAAACAGAGTCATCGGCAAAAATAATGACCTGCCCTGGCGTCTACCCGACGACATGAAATTTTTTATGGAAACCACTAAGGGTCACCATGTGATCATGGGAAGAAAAAATTACGATTCCCTTCACGATAAATACAAACCACTTCCCAACAGAACCAACATTGTTATCACGCGGCAGAAAGATTTTAACGCACCGGGATGTATTGTTCTTCATGCAGTTCAACCCGCCTTGGAAATTGCGAAGAAGAACGCAGAGCCGGAGTGTTTCATCATCGGAGGAGCAGAGATATACAAGCTGTCCATGCCCGATACTACGCGGCTGTATATGACTGAAATTGATGCTCATATTGAAGGTGATACTTTTTTCCCTGAAATAAATAAAGACGAGTGGAAAGAGATCAGCAGAAAACATCACCCCGCAGATACGCGCCACGCATTCGCTTTCGATATTGTAGTTTATGACAGGATAAAGCATCGATATGCTGTTAGAAAATAAAGTCATCTGGCTTACAGGCGCCTCATCGGGAATTGGAGAAGCCCTTGCCTATGAACTTTCGCGAAAAGGCGCAAAGCTTATTCTATCCGCCCGTCGCAAGCAAGAGTTGGAGCGCGTGAAAGGAAATTGTTCTTCCACATCGCAGGCAGGAGTAAGAATTCTTCCTCTCGACCTTGAAAAAGCAGGTATGCTGGAGTTGTCAACTGAAGCCGCGATCCAGATCTTTGGCCATATTGATATCCTTATCAATAATGGAGGCATTAGCCAACGCAGTCTGGTAGCCAAAACTGACCTTGCTGTTGACCGAAGGATCATGGAGGTGAATTATTTCGGGGCCCTGGCCCTTACAAAATACCTGCTCCCACATTTTATTCAACGCAAGCAAGGCCATTTTGTCACGGTCACAAGTCTGACCGGGAAATTCGGCACCCCGTACCGCTCAGCCTATGCGGCCTCCAAACACGCCCTCCATGGATTTTTTGATGCCGTGCGCGCCGAGCATTACAAAGACAACATCAACGTTACGATGATCTGCCCTGGGTTTATTCAAACATCACTGACGCTGTCTGCCCTAACTGCGGATGGTTCGCCGTTGAATAAAATGGATGCGAAGCAATATAAAGGCAAGCCTGCTGACTGGTGTGCCCGGAAAATAACATCGGCAATAGAAAAAAATAAAGAAGAAGTATACATAGGAGGCCGCGAAGTTTTTGGAGTTTATATCAAAAGATTTTTTCCGGCACTCTTCTCAAAGATCATTCGCAACGTTGCAGTGCGATAGATATTTTTTGCCACTAAGGCACAAAGAATGTAAGCCTTTACATTTCTTCGTGCTTAGTGCCTATGCAATCAAGGTAAATTCTTTTGGAGCGTCAAAATCCTTTCTGCATTTCTTAGTGTCTTAGTGGCAATAATTGCAGGGAATAATTTTTATATTAAGCCTTTAAACTTTTTTGTGGAATACTACGAAATCCCGTTGATCATCCTTACTGGCTTTGTTGCCGCGTTTTTGAACACAGTCGCGGGCGGGGGTTCGCTTTTTACCGTGCCCATACTTACGTTTATCGGCCTGCCGATTACTACGGCCAATGCCACCAACCGCGTAGCCTTGATTGTTCAAAATCTTTTTGCCGTAGGTGGCTTTCGCAGCAAAAAGGTGGATTTGCCCTGGCCTTACAGCCTCTATCTTGGACTCGCAACACTGGGCGGTGGAGTGGTTGGCGCCATGCTTGCGTCCCGCATTAAAGATGAGCTCTTCAATAAGATCTTCGTCGCCGTGATGATCATGTCGGTATTCTTCATACTGTTCAATCCCAAAAGGTCGAAAGGGGAGGAGAAGCTTAATTTTAAGAGTCAGGTTATCGGCTCCATATGTTTTTTCTTCCTGGGCATTTATGGCGGATTTGTTCAGGCCGGAATCGGTTTCCTTGTGCTGGCGGTCCTGAGCCTGGTGAACAATCTCAACCTGGTTACAAGCAACTATGTGAAAGTATTTTCAGCGATCGTTTACACGTCAGCATCGGTCATTATTTTTGCCCTCGAAGGAAAGATCCACTGGGCAACCGGAGGTATACTTTCAATCGGCATGGCCTGGGGTGGCTGGTTTGCCAGTCGCTGGAGCGTTGACAAAGGAGAAATTTGGATAAAACGCATCATGATCGTCTCGATTATATTGATGGCGATCAAACTCTGGTTTTTTTAGTTAAGAAAACCGCGTTCCATAAAACTTATTCGCGACTACGGCATCTAGAGTTGAAGAGTTGATTCCAGGCCGTACCCATGATCAATTTGTGAACATCAGTGGCACGAACCACTCATGATTCACGAAACAGTGTTGTCCGGGGATAAATCAAATCGCATCAAAAAACTTCGAATGGATTAAACCCGGCTAGTATTTTTCGCAGTTTCCAAAAGGAAGGCCCCAATATTATGGACAAAATGGAATTCGCATCTGGAACTCCTTTCGGCCCGGTATTCACAATCGGTTAATTCATCTAGCCCTGAAGGGGCGTCATATATTAGCCCAGGGTGTGGAAGCGCAGCTTCAAGCCCTGGGTTTGACAGACCGTTTTCATGTTAGCCCTGAAGGGGCGAAAGATGATTCGAAGCAGGGGGCTTCGTGTACGGTTTTCTTGATAATCAGTACTGATCACGGCCATAGCGAGACTGTAAAACAATACATTGAATCTCAACATAAGCATCACAAAACAACAACGTTCCAGGATGAGTATCGGAGAATTTTACCCGAACATAATACAGAGTTCGATGAGCGTTACGTGTGGAATTAGCCGCAACGTGGGTGCGTGTAAACCTCATCTTTCGCCCTTTCAGGGCTACGCTTGGACACAACCTGTTAACCCAGGGCTCGAAGCTACCGCTCCTCACCCTGGCCTAGATTATCGCGCCCCCTTCAGGGCTAAACACACATTGAGCAGTTTCCCCGGACAATATTATTTTGTGAATAATTTACGAAAAGAGGAACTGCAAAGCTACGGACAGAAAACGCGGCATCATCAGGCACTCACTCACCACTCACCACTCACAACTCACCACTGACTATTTCCCAACTGGTTCCCTATGCCCCACCCACGTAAACCGTTTGGTAACGTACTCCGGATTGGTGAAGGATGCATTTCCCGAAGGGTTTCCACCCGTGACATGAAAATCGGAAAAAGCGGCATTCTGGTTCATATAGATCCCGCCTGTAAGGTTGAAGGAGACCGGAGTTGCAGCAAGCGCCATTTCATCCGCAATCTTTTCCTTAACTGTGGCGTTTGTAACGTAGGCGCCACACGAAATTGCGCCGTGTTTTGTCGCCATCTCCTGCGCGATGGAAATGGACTCGTCCGTATCTTTTGTTTTAATCAATAAAGCAATAGGCCCGAATAATTCTTTACCGAACAGGTCTTTCTTTGAGGCATCCACCTCCACCAGTACAGGCGTCATTACACGCGCATTTTTAAACATTGGATTTTCCAGCGCACGGGACTTCAACCATACTTTACCCGGCATCTTTTCCGCATCCGCTACCCGCTCACAGGTTTTTTTATTCTGGATTGCTCCCAACACAAACGGACCCGCTTTTGGATTGTCCACAAGGCTGTTGATATTATCCGCCAGCTTTTGCGCAAATTCTTCAAATGAGAGAACGCCTGATGGAACTTTTATTCCTGCCTTCGGTACGAAAATATTTTGAGGGGCGGTACACATTTGTCCGCTGTACAGGCTTAGGGAAAAAGCAATGTTCGCCGCGACTTTATCCACATCCTCCACGGAATCCATGATGATCGAATTCACTCCGGTCTTTTCCGTGAAGACAGTTTTCCCCGGAAGGGTTTCAAGGTAACTTCCAAAAACAGAATTTCCCGTGTAATCAATGATCTTCACATCGGGATGTTCTGCCAGTTCTTTGGTGATCGTTTTACCAAGAGTGTCTGCAGCCAGCTGGCAAATATTCGGATCGAGGTTGTTTTGATGTAGCACTTTTTGAATTTCCGCAACGATTATCGCAATGGGTAGGATAGCCCCGGGGTGAGGTTTAACCAGAACCGTATTGCCTGTCACCAGACTGCCATAGATCCCGGTGACTGAATTCCACGTGGGGAAAGTAGAGCATCCGATTACCAGTGCGATACCTTTTGGCACAGGACGCCATTCTTTGTTGAGCTGAATATTGAATTTGCCCATGGGCTTATCCCAGACAGCTTTTGCTGGAAAGCGCTGGAGTTCTTCATATCCGGCCGCAATGGCTTCCAACGCGCGGTCTGCTGCATGAGGACCTGAGGCCTGAAACGCCATCATATATCCCTGACCGGAAGTGTGCATGGTAGCATAGGCAATTTCAAAAAAGCGGGATTTAATTCTTTCAAGCGATTCAAGCAAAATCCCGGCTCTATCCTGATAACCTACTTTACGCCATTGATGAAAAGCTTTTCCTGAACGCTGTATAAGTGTATCTGCGGGGAACGACGGATATTTTATATTCAAAGGTTCCTGCAGATAAGGTGATTCTTCCTCGCCAGCCCATTCTTCAGCATTTTCCTGCAACAAGTCTTCAAATTTTTTTCCCAACCTGTCTTTAAATTTCTTTTGCCCATCGGCATCGGCGGTTTCTCCATACACCGCAGGCGCGGGATGCTCGGGGAACGCTGCAAAAAAAGTGCGGGCGTGCAATGCCTCAATGGCTTTCATTAGCGTGGTCTGGTGTTTCTTAAAAAGATCCATAGGAATTGTTTCAATGTGAACGTTCGTGGGATTACCTGCAAACAGGCAGGGCTGCCAGATAGGGCCAGACAAGGCAGGCCTTGTCTCTACGGCAGGGATCCAAAAACCTTTTTCAAGATCTCTGTGGTTCTGGCAACAGGGTTTTGACGGATATTTTTTTCTTCCTTCGCAATCATCAGAAACAAACCCTCGATCGCCTTGTCTGTTGCATAGTCATCCAGGTCAGGATTTACTTTTTGAACAAAAGGGATTTGGTTGTAACGTGTAACGATCTCGCCGTAATATCGCGTAGCGTTGACCTTGTTTAAAGAATTCTGAATAACGGGTTTAAACTTTTCCTTCAACAAGCCCGAGGTAGTGCGTTGCAAATATTGTGTAGCGGCATCAGGTTCCCCTTTCAGAATAGCCCAGGCGTCCTGAATGGTCATTGAGCGGATCGCTTCGATAAAAATTGGCTTTGCCTCCTTCGCTGCATCTTCCGCGCCTCGATTTAACGTCATCACAAACTTATCCACTTCATTCCCCAGGCCTACCTGTCGCAATTTATCTTCAACCTTTTTTACCTCGGGCGGGAAAGGAATTTTTATCTCGGGGTTTTTAAAATATCCATCGATCTGCGATGCGAGATCCGCGCCGGTGGAAATGCCTTTAATCAAGGCTTCTTTCAACCCCTGCGCTACCTCCGCTGTGGTTAGCGGCGTGGAACCGCCACCCAGCGTTTTATTTACATCACCTAGTGTTTGGTTGATCTGGGCCGAGGTACAGGCTGTCAGAACTACAGCCATGATCAAATAAATTTTTCGCATAATTTTCCAACAATTGATGAAAGTCAAAATTATGCTAACGGTGGTGAAAATCCTATCGAATTCTGCCGCTGCCGGAGCTATTCAAGGATCGGAACTTCATTTTAACACGCAATTCACCTGAAATTATATGTACAACCTAAAATTAATCCCAACCCGTAGGGTTTGACATAAAACGGCGCATTCAAATTCTCGTTGATGTAAAAGGAATAATTGAACGTAGGCTGGAAGATGGCCCGCAACTTTCCGATGTGTGGATATTGCATCCGGTAGTATACATTGAAAAAGACATAAGTCGAAGGATCGGTGAAATACTCAGCCTTCTCTAACGCCCGTGTATTATCGAGCGCTTTGTGAAACTCTATACCCGAACCCAGTACATGCAAAAATCTTCTGCCGGGCAAAAGGGATCCTGCTGCCGTTATTGATTTTCCCCTGGCCATCCACAACCGATAAGTCAATCCAATCTGCAAGCCTGCATTTCTCAACTCGTATTCAATTGATTTTGGTGTGTACTTGTATTGCTCCACGAACTCACCTTCTGTCCCCGTGACCATCCTTTCATTTTGCCTTTCTACATAATCAATGGTTTGCTTTCGCTGAAAATATAAAAGCCCACCGAAAACCATCCAGCGTTTTGAAAGCGGAACTTCAGCGCCTGCTTCTAGTCGCACGCCCAGGCGATCAGCAGAAAAAGCTGGAATCCGTTTGATGCCTTGAATATACAGCTGATCGTCCTTTTTCGCCTCAATGCGTTGATACCCGAACGTAGGCATAGCCGTGAAATACAATGCGAATGATTTTTTCCTTCCTTTCTTTTCCGAAGAATCTGAATCTTGCGTTTCCTTCTTTGCCGACGTCCTGTCCTCATTGTCTGGCACGTCCTTTACGAATACGAGTTTAGTAGTCGGTGTTTTTGAAGCAGCGTCTGTCGCGGCGGAGATGGAAACATCCGGAACGTTTTCGTGTCGCGGCAAAGAAAGATCGCTTTTAACCTCAATGGAAAATTTTTCATCCAACGCCGATACTGCAAGCGTCGCTGGTGTCTCAAGTCCCAAGCGCCGCTGTCGGGAAGGCTGAACTTCGGCAGCCCGGGGCTTATCGCCGGGAAGGATTGTTTGTTTACGAACGACATTGCCTGATACGGACAGATCATCCTTGCCCGTCGGGTGCCGGACTTGAATCGTATCAATATCACTGTAAGAGGAGGAAAGTTCACCGAGCATTTCTTTTTCGGGGTTTCTCTCTTCAACGGTCAAAAAGAAAACTCCTGATAATGCTATTAGCAGCACGGACAATCGGTTTGTCCAGACGACCCAGCGGGGCTCGGGACCTAACGAAACAACGCTCCGGACTATTCCCTGCCAAAGATCCTTATCAGGCTCCTCAGTGTAATTCAGAAGCCTTCCCTTCAATTCCTTATCAAATGGCTCATGCGTACTTTTCATATCTCAAGACGCCAAAGGCTTTTAGTTTGTTCTTCAAGGTTTGTTTCGCCCTGTTCAGTTGAGACCGGGATGTTGCTTCCGATATATTGAGAATCTCGCCAATCTCGGCGTGGCTATATCCCTCCACTTCATACAAATTGAAAACAAGGCGATATCCATCTGGCAGATTGTTGATCAGGCCGATCAGTTGCTCATCAGAAAAATGGGAGAGGATAAGCGCATAATCATCATTAGAGTAGTTAAAACCATTATCCTCGATCGCATGCTGGTGACGCTTATTCTTATGGTAGTAGTTTACCGCGGTGTTCACTGCAATTCTCTTTATCCATTGCTCAACGTGTTCAGCATCACGGACCTGGTAAATATTCTGAAAGATCCGGATGAAAGTTTCCTGAAAAACATCTTCAGCTTCCTGCCTGCTCTGCGTATACCTTCGGCACAACCCAAATACTTTTGGTCTGAATAGGTCATACAACTCCCGTTGCGATCTGGAATCGTTTGCCTGGCAGCGGGCAAGCTGGGTTATTGAAAATAACACGTCGGGGTTCTAAAATTTTTTTGCTGTCTTTTTTTAGCCGGATCCCTCCCGGATAATATTAATTGTCACCTGTCTGCAGTCTCCGTTGATACAAACCTCAAATTTAGCAGTGTCATCTTTTGGGCTCCTGTCGGGATCAGGGTAATAGGCGAAACTTCCGTCAGTACCTGAACAAACACTACCACTTTCGTTTGACTGGCTGATTTGCTTACTATAATAACCGTATTGATCGCAGGGCGGGATGGAAATACCCCAAACAGGAATGTTGTATCCACCCGCGCATTCACCTGTATTCACCACGTCTTCAATGTCATCGGTCAGATCTAAAATGACAGAGTCGAATATGAAGAACGGGCAATCCTCGCTTGTTACACTTATTCTAACCAGCCCATGCGAAACAAGCAAGCTATCGGCTGCGCCACTTTGCTGGCCGTTCCTGGCACTGATCGTGTAAACGATTTCATCAATACCATGGAAATCAGTTTCAGGTATGTACCGGATGGCTCCATCTAATATCAGCGCATGGCCGTGCTGGGGGCTAATGGAAATAGAGGCGGTAACGTCCGTCGTCTTAATTCCGCAAATACGGTCATTGTCCAGAAAACCTATTACAACAGGTTTCCCCGGTTTTGCGTGAGAATAATCTTCCACTGCGTAAAGCGAGCAGGGAAAAGCGGATGTATTTTCTGTCATGTGTACCGTAATTGTTGTCGTCAGGAGCACTTCTTCGCCCGTGAACTCTATTGTAAACTGGTCGTCACCCTGAACAAAAGATGGGTACGGCGTATACTTAAAGATAAATGCATTCAAAAAAACCAGGTTGCCCCGCGTTGGATCTTCAGATATCCTCATTGTAACGCGCGTAAACAATGACGTTACGATAGTGTTCAGATCAATTACGGCAGGTGTATTGGCAAGAATGTAATACTCCGTGGCATTCTCGTTTATAATTAACCGGTTCTCTTTCGGAATGAAGTCTTCCTCAAACGGATCGCACGATATCAGGGAGGTTGCAAGGAATAATGCATACCAACCGGTCACTTGTACGAGCTTGGTTCTCATCTTGACGGTACACTATATAGTATGACAGGAGACGACCCCGAAACGTTGCGCGAGCAATGAATTTAAGAATATTTAAGTTCATTTCCTCATACTCCCACAATCATGGTCTTACTCACTAAAAGTGCTCCAGAGATCATCTCACGTTTTTTCGACACCGTCTGCACATGTTCATGATTTGAATCAATTTGCAACCTTTCAATATAAGGTCTTCGTCAACATGAATGCCACTCCTTATTCAATCCATCTGATTGTTTCACAGCATAAGCTTTATGATTTTAAGTCTATCACAGATCGATTTCGAATGCTTACCGATGCATTTTGTATCAGCAAAATTCAGGCTATTAGTCTGGCTCCGGACCGGTCAGCCTCTCGCGCGTCGTCGACCAGATATCGAATCTGGGTCCGCCGATGTTCCCCTCACGGTTCGCGGAGGTAAAGTAGAGCGTAGTGCCGTCGAACGAGAGCGACGGCTGTGTGTCGACGTGTATAGTATTCACCGGAGACCCAAGGTTCTGTGGGGTGGACCAACGATCCGATGTGGTGGCCCGTGTCGCAACCCAGATGTCCATCTCGCCGAGAGTTCCGGGGCGATTCGAGGCAAGGAAGATCTCGAGGCCGTCCCGCCGGATCGCCGGCCGCTGCTCGTCGGAGTTCGAGCTGAGTTCTGCAACCAATACTGGCGGACCGAAGCTCCCGTCGAGGCCAAGGGTGCTCGCATAGACGTCGGTCGCGCCAGGGCCTCCCAGCCGGTTCGAGGTGAAATACAGCGAGACTGTCCCGTCCTGGTCCTCGAAGTACGCCGGACCGACGTCGTTCGCGGTGGAGTTGATCGCACTCCCCAGGTTGACCGGAGCTTCCCACCCGAAGTCGTCGCGATGATCGCGCCGCCGGGAGACGTACAGGTCGTTGCCGCCAAACCCAAGCAGGCGGTTGCTGTGGAAGAACAGCCGGTGCCCGTCGATCGAGAGTGCCGCTCCGTTATCCGCGACGGCAGCCATGTTGACGGTGGAGCCCAGGTTTTGTGCTGGACCCCAGGGCATCTCCACGCTCGTCCGCCGCGAGACCCAAAGGTCTGGACCCACCATGCCGACAGCCGGACGTGGGGAACCTAAGTAGAGACTTAAACCGTCTCTCGAGATCGCAGGGTTGAAGTCCTCGGAGGAGGAATTCACATCCGGGCCTAGGTTGACCGGTTCGGACCAGTCGGAGTAGCGTGGCGCGTCACCGAGGTCTGCATCGGCGCTCCCGATGCGCTCGGACAAGTTAAGTTCATCAGGGCTCGCCGGAGTAGTCATGCGTTGAGCAGTGGGCATTTCTTCCGTCCCACATCCAAGTATCGCCATGACCAGGATTCCGGGGACAAGTGATATGATCGAGTTAATTCGCATAGTTTTAGAGTTTTGTTGTTGGTGTACTTAATGACTGGTTGCTCGGACCACTACCTTTTGTCTGTAGCACCTCCCCAGCCGGGAATATTCATATTTGTTGAAGGAGCCTGTTCAGTTAACTAACTATTTCAAAAAGCTGATAAACTTGTTTCCGCTAAATCCTTTGTTAAGCTGTATTCCAAAATGCCTTCCTCGCTTGGCCGATTTTGTGCGTCCAGTTTTGAGCTTAAGGGCGAAGCGTTAAGGGGGGCACTGAGTCGAATTAACTGCCTCCTCTTTGGCGCTGGGCCCACGCGTTGACATCCAGATGTCCTGGAAGCCGAGGCCACCGGTACGCGCACCAATGCATATCAAGAGGGTTTGGCCGTCTAGCGACAAACGAGCATCCAGCTCCGGACGACTCGAATTCACCGGCGGCCCGAGGTTGCGTGGCGCAGACCAGAGATCATTGACACTGCGCCGGGTGGAAACCCACAGGTCGGCCATGCCCATTGCACCGGGGTGCGGAGAAGAGGAAAAGAAAATCAGTTCCCTGCCATCCGCGCGCACTGTGAGTGCTCGATTCACGCCCCCAGGCTCGCTCAGTTCTGATATAAGGACGGCCGGGCCGCGCGTCTGACCGTCGCGCGATACCGGGATCGTGAAAAATTGACCCTCGCGGGTGAAATACAATTGCCCGCCCCCGCCTGCGCTCTGGACATACGCGGGACTTGATTCATGCTCCAACGTGTTCACGTCGGAACCCAGATTCACCGGGGCTTCCCACCCGAAATCGTCATTAGGATCCACCCTGCGTGAGACGAAAATATCGGCGCTACCACGACTGTCGTGTCCGTGACTCGCGAAGAACGCGACGCGCCCGTCAGGGGAAAAATAGGGTACGCCTTCGTTGAAGGCTGTGTTTAGTGGCGCTCCCAGATTCACAGGCGCCTGCCACGGACAGCCAAGTCCGGCCCGTCGGGAAACCCAGATGTCCAACGAGCCACCTCGATCAGAGTTGAAGTACAGACTGAGTCCGTTACTAGAAAGATTTGCACCGAACTCCCGCCCGGTCGAGTTGATCAACGGTCCCAACCACACGGGTTCCGACCACGCAAACGCGTCGCGGCCAACCAAATCTGGCGATGTAACCCCTGAGGATGAAACCTCTGACGATGAACCCAACCGCTGAGCAGGGCGTAGTTCTTCACCCTCCATTCCACATCCAAGCATCCCCACAACCAGGATTCCCGGGACAAGTGATTCGATAGAGTTGATTCGCATAATGATAGAGTTTTGTTGTTAAACAATTTAATTTCCAATTGGTCGGAACGCCACGCTTTGCTTAAATACGAGTAGAACGATGAGCGATCCAACTGCTGTGAACCCTGATTAGAACGTTTCCCTCTTCGGCCATCAGACTCAGCAAAATGAGCTCCTATTATTTCAAAAAGCTGATAAACTTATTTCCGCTAAATAATCCTTTGATAAGCTACATTCTGGCGCTGCCCTTCCTCGATCACCCTCAGCTTCTGGACCTTAGTCCGGCCCCTTGAGCTTGTTGCGTGTGGTTACCCAGACATCGTGGCCGAGACCACCGGGACGACTGGAGACGAAGTAGAGCGTGGTGGCGTCAAACGAGAGCGCGGCGCTCCCCTCGTCAGCCCCGCTATTCACGGGTGGCCCCAACTTGACAGGCGTAGACCACGGCTCCAAAGTGCTGGCCCGCGTCGCCACCCATAGCTCAAACGGAACCGGAACCGGGCCGGGCCGATCGGAGCCAAGGAATATTTCCAAGCCGTCCCGTCGAATCGTCAGGATTCTGTCTCTGCGCGAGCTGCTGAGTTCCTCCACGAGCACGGCCGGCCCGAAGGCACCGTCAGGCTGGAGCGTGCTGGCGTAGATGTCAGGGCCACCGATCCCAAAAGGCCGGTTCGACGTAAAGTAAAGCGTGGTCGTGCCCGTCAAATCATCCTCGAAGTGGACCGGCAAAGTCTCGTTGAAGGAGCCATTCACGCCAGGCCCGAGATTCACCGGCGTCTGCCAGCCGAAGTCGTCGCGCTGGTCACGCCTCCGGGAAACATACAGATCGGTTCCGCCAAAACCTCCACCTCCGGGGCGGTCACTGAAAAAATACAGCCTGTGTCCGTCGAGCGTGAGAAACATCCCTTGGTCGCGAGTGGAGGTGTTGATCGGGGGGCCGAGGTTTTGCGGCGGCCCCCAGGGGTCGCTCACGCTTGCGCGCTGGCAGACCCAGATGTCAAAGTCGCCGAAGCCGTCGGGACGGTTCGAGGCGAGGTACAGGCTGAGCCCGTCCCTGGAGATCGACACTTCGAGTTCGATTGCGTCCGAGTTCACGACCGGGCCGAGGTTGACCGGTTCGGACCAGTCAGAGTAGCGTGGCGCCTCGCCGTCGTCAGCATCGGCGCTCCAGACAGGATCGGACGAGTTCAATGCATCCCGACCTTCCGCGGAAGACGTACGTTGAGCAAGGGGCAATTCTTCCGTCCCGCATCCCAGTATCGCCACAACTAGAATTCCGGGGACAACTGATCCGATAGAGTTCATTCGCATAATTTTAGAGTTTTGTGGTTAATGTATTTATCAGCAGTTAGTTGATATACACTTTGTATGATCCTAATTGCCCTGCAAGACTTTTCAATGCCGTGTCCGCGATACCTCAGTTGAATAATCCTGACTCATTGTCGATGCGCCTTATAGGTATGACCGGAGACAAGTTCAAAACGTTGCGCGAGTAGTGGTTTTAGGTTATTTCAACCTGACACTAAAAACAGAGCCGGATCAGCATGAATTTGGTGGGTTGCCCATTAATACTAAAAAAAATTAAAGGTAAGAGAGGCTTTGTGGTGAAGGCGTGTATCCGGAACCGCAAAACAGCAAAACTCCAAATGTAAAATGTAAAAGTCAGTCCGGCGTTGATCAACGTTCAGGTCTACTTTTACATTTTGCGGTTTTAAATTTTTCGGTTTTGC
>JBBDXJ010000132.1:0-5202 GCA_040902445.1 Cyclobacteriaceae bacterium
GACCGCATAATAAAAATCCCTAAAGGAGCTTTCAAGGAAGTAATAATTGGTAGTAGCATCTCGCCCGCTGATGAAAAACAGATACGCCGAGTAATCAAAGACGAATTTGGTTCGCTTCCAATTAAAAGGGCAAGATTTAATGGAACGGATGTTCAGATACTTTAATATGTAATTTGATGCGAGTAGTCCACGCTTGGATTTTGTACTGAAATGCAAAGAGGGCTGAGCTCAGCGATTGGCTCGCCAAAAGAGTTGTGTTGACGAAAGAGTTTCCTCCGAACGCTCAGAGTCCTCTGCGAGTGACTCTGAGCGGGAAGCGAGAGTCACTGGTCTGCCGGACTGTATCCCTTCCCCGTCAGATGCTGTGTTTGAAAAGTGACATAAGCTCAGAAACCTTCACCGGTCTCCAGCCTTTCCCCACCAGTGTCACCGATCTCCGCTCTTCCCCACCAGAGTAACCGATCTCCACCATTCCCCATCAGAGTCGCCGGCCTCCGGGACTCTGATGCGAGCGGAGTTCAATCCGTACTATTAACACAAAATTCGATGCGGACTAAATCTATAATTGTCTTTTTGATTACATCCAGTTAACTTCGATTAACACAGACCCTCATGTCTCTCCATACAAGACATACCGATCGGTACGAAAGTATACTTTTGTACCTTTACCTGCTACAAGTGGCTTCCCCTTTTTGAAGAGAGCAATGCTTACGCATCAGTATTTCGGTGGTTTAATCATCTAAAGCTCGATGGTTGTCTGCTCACTGGCTATGTCATCATGCCGAATCATGCTCATGTTTTACTTTATCCAACTCCTTCCGGCAAGTCACTAAGTAAAATTATTGGCGATGGCAAGTGTTTTATGGCATATGATATTGCAAATGCGATAAGAAAATCCGGCAAGGACAATTTGCTCCTGGAATTGCAGCAAGGTGTTGAGTCTAAAGAAAAACGCAAAGGTAAAATACATCAGGTATTTCACTTATCATTTGATGCAAGGTTGTGTCACAACGAATGGATGGTCGAGCAGAAGTTAGATTATATTCATCATAATCCTGTAAGTGGCAAATGGGCATTGGTTGATGACTTCCTAAAATATCCATATTCCAGTGCCCGGTTTTATGAATTAGATGAGGTGGATCCCAATGTCCCTCTTGCTCACTACAAAGAGCTTTCGCCCCAACACAGGTTTCTATAACTTCGATTGCTGCGTTGAATGTTTACTACAACGCAAACTCATGCCCTGCAAATATCAAAATTATTCCCCATCAGAATCACCGATCTCCAGACTCTGATACGAGCGGAGTTCACGCTTGGATCTTACACTGAATTCAAAGCGGGCTGAGGTGAGAGATCGGCTCGCTAAAAAAGTTGTGTTGACGAAACAGTTTTCTTCCGAAGCCTCAGAGTTCGTCGCAAGAGGCACGTGACTCTGAGGCTGATCAGTTAAATCGGTATCCTCTATACCTTCCTCATCATTCACCGGTCTCTCCACCTTTCCCCATCAGAGTCACCGGCCTCCGGGACTCTGATGCGAGCGGACTTCACGCTTCCATCTTACACCGAATTCAAAGCATACCGAAAAAAATCCTCTCCAGTTTTCTAAATCTTCTCCCTCATTCACAGCGCCTTACCAAGGGTGACGGTCCCCCTGTCACTGTTTTCAAAACACCCCACGCCATTCCTTTGAGCCATCATCAACTCCAGAAGGATATGGCCGCAAACATCATTACCCCCGAAGACCTCCAGGCCTTCAAACAAGAACTCCTCGAAGAGATCAAAAGTCTCCTATCAAACCGTCCGGCGACCACGCGCAAGTGGCTCAAGTCACATGAAGTCAGAAGACTCCTTACCATCTCGCCCGGGACGCTTCAAAACCTCCGCGTAAACGGAACCCTTCCGTTTACAAAAATCGGCGGAGTCATTTTTTACGATTATGAAGACATCCGCAAAATGCTCCAGGACAATAAAAACACTTCCGAGCCTCCCACGAAAAAACATAAGCCATCAAAAAATGGATAAGCTACTTTACAAGATCCTCAAGACAGATTTCCCAAGCTCCGATACCAGTTTTTCGGTATCAGCAAGATGTACGAATGCTGCCGCATTCGTAAGTAAGACCCCGTTAAGTCTTCAGCCTGCTGGCCTCGGAACTCGGCCCTTCCCATCTTTAAAATGTCTTGACATCCCAATGCCCAACGCCTAATGACATAAATCATGACCAGAAGAAAAGCCGACAACTCCGTCAAGCTTACCCGCAAGGTGACCATCCACCTTTCGCAACCCTATTACGAAAAGTTGGACCGCTGGCTTTCTCACTCCAACTGCCGGACCGTGTCCGAGCTGGCCCGCGGTATCCTCTACCGCGAGCAGATTAACTGGTATCACAAAGACGCTGCCCTGGAATCGACAGCCCTCGAGCTGGCCGCGATCAGGAAAGAATTAAATGCCATCGGCAAAAACATCAACCAGATCACCCATCACTTCCATGGCACTGCTATTCCGAATCAAAAAATGTTTCATGCGCTCAAAGTCGCTGATGAATACAAGAAGGTAGGTGATAGGGTCGATGAACTGATGAAGATGGTTTCGGAAATCTCTAAAACATGGTTGCAAAAGTGAACAGCGGAAAAAACATACGTGGTATTCTAAACTACAACGAGAACAAGGTCATGGAAGGAGTAGCAAAGTGTATCCATGAAAACATGTTTGGCCGGGATGTGGACAAACTCACCTTCAACGCCAAGTTGAAGGGATTTGAAAACCTCCTCAACCTAAACCGAAGAGCAACGACAAACGCCGTTCATATTTCCCTGAACTTCCATGCGAGCGAAAAGCTCAGCCAGGACTTACTTACCGGGATCGCATCGACTTACATGGAAAGGATTGGATTTGGCAATCAACCGTACCTGGTGTATCAGCATTTTGACGCAGCGCATCCGCATATCCATATAATCACGACGAACATTAGACGCGACGGTCAGCGGATACTCCTTTACAATATCGGAAAGAATCAATCGGAGAAGGCGCGCAAGGAAATTGAAAAGCAATACAACCTCGTGCAGGCGTCCGGTCGCACGCAGGACCAAAATGAAATACTGAGCCCCGTGAATATGAAGAAGCTCGCCTATGGCAAATCCGAAACCAAGCGAAGCATCTCCAATGTTGTCCGGTTCGTTGCCCGCGGATATAAGTACACTTCCCTGCCCGAATTCAATGCCGTTCTCCGCCAATACAACATCATGGCCGACAGGGGAAGCGAACATTCCCGGATGAATGCGAACAAAGGATTGCTTTACCGCATGATCGATGAAAATGGAAACAAAGTTGGCGTGCCCATCAAGGCAAGTTCGATCTACGGCAAGCCTACGCTTCCATACCTGGAAAAACACTTCAAGCTGAACGAGGCGTTGCGGGCTCCGCACAGGGAACGGTTGAAAAAATGTATTGATGAAGCTTTTGGAGGAAAGCCTTCGACAACCAGGCGGGCGTTTATGCAGGCATTGAGAAATGAAGGAGTCAATGTCCTTTTCCGGCAGAATGAGGAAGGCCGGACTTATGGGATCACCTTTGTTGACAACAAAACCAAAGTAGTTTTCAACGGCAGAGATCTCGGCAAGGCGTATGGCGCAAAGGCCATTATGGAACGGCTCACCAAAGCTGAATTTCCCGCTCCACAGAGTGAGTGGTTGAGCCTACCGCACCAGGATACTCTTCACACCGAAACCGATACGGGCATGGAGGACATTATTACCGACCTCACAAAGGCCGAAGCCTCCGATCATTTGTCACCGGGCGCGGCAATGCGAAGGCGAAAGAAGAGACGCAAAAGAAAAGGCAAATCACTTTAAAACGAATTCAATATGGCAGCAAACACCGGCGAAAATGAACAGGCCTTGCGCAAGATCATTGACTTTATCAGACTGCTGAGCATCGTGATCCTGCTGTTCCATTTCTATTTCTTCCTGCATAAAGCATTTCAAACCTGGGGACTGACCTCGGAATTCATTGACACGATCATGAACGCGCTCCGCAATACAGGACTGTTTCAAAGCGCTTATCAAACGAAGTTATGGGTGTTGGGACTGCTCGCCATTTCGCTGATCGGCGCCAAAGGAAAGAAGGATGAAGAGATCAACGTCAGGACAGCAGTGCTCTTTATTCTGTGTGGTATGCTCATATTTTTATTAAGTCATTTTATACTCCTGCTGCGTGTAGGGAGAAACGTTGCAGCGTGGATTTACATAGGCGTGACCTCGCTCGGATATCTACTGATGCTCACAGGGGGAACATGGCTGTCGAGACTCATCAAAATCAACTTTAGGAAAGACATCTTCAACAAACTCAACGAATCCTTTCCACAGGAAGAACGACTGCTGGAAAATGAATACTCCATTAACCTGCCTGCCCGCTATAGCCTGCGCGGCTTGTCGCGGAGAAGTTGGATCAACGTGATCAACCCTTTCCGCTCCACGCTGGTGATCGGCACACCCGGAGCCGGCAAATCCTACTTCGTGGTCAGGCATATTATCACCCAGCACATACGGAAAGGTTTTGCCATGTTCATCTACGATTTCAAGTACGACGACCTTACGCGGATTGCCTATAACACGCTTTTGAAAAATGCCAGGTTGTATCCGGTCCTGCCAAAATTCTATGTGATCAACTTCGAAGATCTTTCCCGTTCCCACCGCTGCAATCCATTGGATCCGGCTACGATGGAAGACATAACCGATGCCACCGAATCTTCGCGCACGATCATGCTGGGCCTGAACAGGGAATGGATCAAGAAGCAGGGTGATTTCTTTGTCGAGTCGCCCATCAACTTTGTAACGGGCATTATCTGGTTCCTGAGAAAGTACGAGGACGGAAAGTATTGCACGCTTCCCCATGTCATCGAACTTATGCAACTGGAATATCCGCAGCTTTTTAAATTACTGAGAACCGAGCCGGAGATCGATGTACTGATCAACCCGTTTGAGTCGGCTTTCAAGAACGAGGCGATGGAGCAATTGGAAGGCCAGATTGCCAGTGCCAAGATCAGCATGGCCCGGCTGTCATCACCACAGTTATACTATGTGCTATCCGGCAATGATTTTACATTGGATATCAACAATCCGAAAGAACCGAAGATTGTCTGCACTGGGAACAACCCGCAAAAGCAACAGATCTACGGCGCAGTATTATCCCTTTACATTTCAA
>JBBDXJ010000133.1:0-5176 GCA_040902445.1 Cyclobacteriaceae bacterium
CTACTTTATCCAAAAATCCGGTTCTGGCTGAGTTCACAAAAGACAAGACCGGCCAGTGGAATAATCACGTTGAGCTGGGCCTTTGGGCGGATGCCATGGTCATCGCTCCTGCCAGCGCAAATAGCCTGGCAAAAATGGCCCACGGACTTTGCGACAACCTCCTTTCAGCGGTTTATCTTTCAGCCCGGTGTCCGGTATTCCATGCACCTGCAATGGACCTGGATATGCTGCAGCACCCTTCCACGCTTAAGAATATCGAAACACTGAAAGGATTCGGCAACCACCTGATCCAACCGGTGTACGGCGAACTGGCAAGCGGACTTACCGGCGTGGGAAGGATGGCCGAACCGGAAGAAATTCTGGAGCGCCTTCGTGATTTTTTTAAGCCCGATCAGAAACTCAAGGGAAAAAAAGTGCTTGTGACCGCCGGCCCCACGCACGAGGCGATTGACCCGGTCAGGTTTATCGGAAATCATTCAAGTGGAAAAATGGGTTTTGCAATTGCGGAAGCTATGGCCAACGAGGGGGCTGAAGTAAATCTAATTACAGGACCAACGCAGCAACATACGAGCCACCCGCGTGTTCACGTTAAAAATGTGACAACGGCCAAAGAGATGTTAGCGGCTTGTGCGGCCTTATTTGACACAGCAGACATTACCGTGCTATCCGCGGCGGTGGCCGACTACAAGCCCGCGCAAGAAGCAAAACAAAAAATAAAAAAGAAGGCGGATAATTTGACGCTCGGGTTAGTCAAAACTGACGACATAGCGGCAACGTTGGGCAAACGCAAACACAATGGCCAGATAATCGTCGGCTTTGCCCTTGAAACCGAAGAAGAGGAAGCAAACGCGCTTAAAAAACTTGAATCGAAAAATTTTGATCTGATAGTTTTGAATTCCCTTAATGATCAGGGCGCGGGCTTTGGTCATGATACTAATAAAGTGACCATCATGGATGGAAAAAAGAAAACGACCTTTGATCTGAAAAGCAAAAAAGAAGTTGCCGGAGATATCGTTCAGGCTATTATAGAAAAAATCCATGCGTAAAATTCTAATCATTCTGGTATCGGTAATGCCCTTTGCGACCTTCTCACAGGAACTTAAGTGTTCCGTCTCCATCAATGCGTCGCAGATCCAAACTTCTGATGCCGGAATTTTTAAGGATATGGAGAATGCCGTTGAACAATTCATGAACGGTCGTAAGTGGACCAATGATACCTATAAAAATCACGAGAAGGTCATTTGTAACTTCCTGATCACGATCACCAAGATGCCTTCGATCGGAAGTTTTTCGGCTTCAGTTCAGGTGCAATCCGCCAGGCCCGTTTTTAACAGCAGTTATACCAGCCTTTTATTTAACTTCGCCGATAGGGAATGGGAATTCGAATACATCGAATCTATGCCACTGGAGTATAACGACAACACGTTTACGAGCAACCTCACCTCGATGCTGGCATTTTATGCTTACCTGATCATCGGACTGGATTACGACTCCTTCAGTGAATTGGGAGGCACGCCTCATTTTCAACGCGCTCTTTCCGTGGTGAACAATGCACAACAATCGGCCATGCCCGGCTGGCAGGCTATTGGCAGTAACCGGAACCGTTACTGGATTATCGAGAATCTGAATAATCCACAAATGGTTGACCTTCGCAAAGCAATCTATAATTACCACCGAAAGGGGCTTGATACCTTTGAAACAAACCCCGATGAAAGCAGGCAGGTCATTCTCAATGGATTAAAGGATATAAAAAAAATAAGAGATGTTAATCCCAACGCCATATTGGTGGTGAGTTTTTTCGATGCTAAGGGAAAAGAATTAGCGAATATATTCTCCGATGGTAATATTCAGATCCGCCGCCAGGCTTATGATATTATCACTGCAATTGATCCTTCCAATCGCAGTAATTACGAAAAGATCATTCAGAATTAATTTCAGCTACAATATTTTTCGTCTATTCTTCTTATTTTAGAAAAAGGATATTGCGTACCTTATTGCATTGCTATTACCTACAACTTAATAACTCGCAAATGAGTACACGTCAAGTCCGGTTAAGTACTGTTGAACAGATGCAGAAAAGGCTGACGGAATTCACGGGTAAAAAAATTAATATTGTATTGTGCGACCGCACCGTTCTATTCGGTGAATTAAAAAGCATTGATAACAGCGCGCTCACATTCGTTAATATGCGATTGGAACCAATTACACTTTCTCTGAAAGAAATAAGCGAAGTTTACCTGGATTTTAAAGAATAATGCTCAAGCATTTAACCATTAGGAATTACGCCCTTATTAAGTTCCTGGAAATGGAACCCTCTGCTCACCTGAATGTTATCACCGGTGAGACCGGAGCAGGGAAATCCATTATGCTGGGGGCGATCGGTTTGCTGATGGGAAATCGCGCAGATACAAAAGTGATGTGGGATGAAAATGAAAAATGTGTCATTGAAGGTGTCTTCAACGTCAAACCGTATAAGTTAAAAGCGCTTTTCAAGGAAGAGGATCTCGATTATGAAGATGACACGGTTTTCAGAAGGGAGATCAGCCCGGGAGGAAAATCACGGGCCTTCATCAACGATACACCGGTGACCCTGGAGACCATACGCCGCCTTGGCAATCTGCTGATGGACATTCATTCCCAGCATGAAACCCTGGAACTGGGCAACCAGTCCTTTCAACTTCACCTTATCGATTCCTTTGCAGAAAATCAGGAGATCCGCGAAGCTTACAGGCAGGCATGGGCAACTTTCGTGGCGGCGAAAAACAAATATGAGCAACTCACCAGTGAAGCCGCCACGCTTCGCGGAGAAGCTGACTACACGAATTTTCAGCTTGACGAATTATCAAAAGCGGAATTAACGGAAAATGAACAGGAAGGCCTGGAAAACGAATTAAAGATCATGGAACATGCGGAGGAGATCAAGACCCGCTTTAATTCCATGCTGCAGTTGCTCAACGATTCTGAATTCTCCGCTCAACACACAATGTCGGAAATCCGCAATCACCTGATGGCTATTTCCTCTTATTCAGGAGCTTATGAAAATCTTTACCAGCGCCTCGAAAGTCTTCGTCTTGAGTTAGAGGATATAACTGGCGAGATTGAAAAGGAAGAAACGCGGATCGACTTTGATCCGGAGCGGGCAGAATATGTTAAAGAACGATTGAGTACCCTCTACCGCCTCTTAAAGAAGCACCGGATGAATGAGGTTAAGGAATTGCTTGAGTTGCAGAAAAACCTGCAAAAAAAAGCAATGGTGACAAACAACCTCGACGAAGCCCTTGTGCACGCAAAGCAGGCTCTTGATTCCGCAGAAGGACAAGTTAAGCTGATATCTGAAAGCCTGCGCGAAAGCAGAAAAAAAGGATTCAACCCGCTTCGGCGACAGATCGTAAAATTACTGCAGGAATTGGGAATCCCGGATGCGAACTTCGCCATTGAATCCGCAGATACTTCTTCAGGACCCACAGGCGCCGATAAGATTGATATACTTTTCAGCGCGAACAAGGGCATCGCCCCCCGCCCATTAGCCCAGGTCGCTTCCGGCGGAGAATTTTCACGTTTGATGTTCTGCATCAAATATGTTATGGCCGAAAAATCAGCAATGCCAACGCTGGTGCTGGACGAGATCGACAATGGCGTCTCTGGAGAAATAGCCATCAAGTTAGGTAACCTGATGAAGGATATGTCAGCAAGTCATCAACTGATCACCATCAGTCATTTGCCTCAGATCGCCGCCAGAGGTGACGCCCACTATTTTGTCTACAAGGACAACTCTGCCAGAAAAACGGTCAGCAGTATCAAACTTCTCAGCGAACAGGAACGCGTGGAAGAGATCGCAAAAATGATCGGGGGAGATAAGCCTTCGAAAGTAGCGCTCGAGAATGCACAGGAATTACTGCTGGGAACGAGGGGTTGAATGCAGGTTTAAATTCATCCACTTTGGGCGGCAAGTGCGCCGCATCGCAGGGACGCATAATAATGCGTCCCTACCACCACCGCACCTCCTACCCATGTAAGCCCATTCAAACCTGCATTAAACCTATTTCACAAACTTCAACTTCCACACTTTGTCGTAACCGAGAACTCCTTCATCGACGAGTTCGCGAACTACGTCTACAAAAAGTTCGCGATCCCTGGGTGCGATCTGTTTTTCAAGTTGTTCCACACTCAGAGTGGTTTGCCTTATTGTGTTAAGAACCCCCTCCCTTAATTTTTCATAGGCGAGGATATTATTCTTCTTGCGTTTTTCAATACAGACATCACAAATGCCACAGGTGGTCTCAGTGTGTTCATCGAAATAATCCTGGACCAATTGCATGCGGCACCTGAAGTTGGTTTCAACAAAAGAGATCATGGCCTTCATCTTATCCAGAATAAGTGTGCGGCGGGCTTCAAGGCGGTTCCTGTCAATGGGAAGATTTTCAGAATCCTGCCTGGGCAGAATATAAGTGACCTGTGGTTTGTCGCGCTTTGGTGTGTAAATCATAATCCTGAGTTCATGTAAATGCATCAGCAGTTCTGTTACCTCCTGCACAGGCACTTTTAAACCTTTTGCAAGGACAGATTCATCAATTCTTACAAAAGAAGAAAACATCTCGCCGCCGTAAAGCCTCAGCAACATCTTTATCAGTTGATCGAAACGCGCGTTCGCAACCTGTAGCTCGTATAACTTCGTATGATCCACCGGGATGTGCAAACTTGAGGGACTGTAAAAACTTTCATTGAACTGAAGCAGCCCTTCTTCTTCTAATTTTCTTAAACCATTAAACACCTCTATCGGATTCAGCCGGAAGCGATCGCAAAAATCATTGATATCAAAATCAAAACTCTCGCCTTCACCACTTCCCAGCGCAAGCTGATAATAATTCGCCATGCTTTGATAGAGAACCTTGAGATAGGAATACGGTGGTTGTGCCTGTTCAACTTTTAACTGTAAGTTGCTGATATCGGCATCCTGATAAAGTATCACAGCATAAGCACGCATGCCGTCGCGGCCGGCACGACCAGCTTCCTGATAATACGATTCAAGATTCTCAGCAAGGTCCAGGTGAATTACGAGACGGACGTCGAATTTATCAATTCCCATTCCAAAGGCATTGGTCGCAACCATTACCCTGCTGTGATTTTGGATCCATTCATCCTGCCGTCTCGTCCGCTCTTCAAAGCCCAGACCCGC
>JBBDXJ010000134.1:0-32961 GCA_040902445.1 Cyclobacteriaceae bacterium
AGACCCGCGTGGTAAAAAGAGGTGGGGATTTTTTTCTTGTTCAGCCAACGCGCCATCTCCTGTGTCGCCTTTCGCGATCTCACATAAATGATTGCGGTACCATTTACCTTCTGAAGTATCTGCAGGAGTTTTTGATCCTTGTTCTCAGTTTTTCGCACCACAAAAGAGAGGTTTTCGCGGGCAAAGGATTTTTTAAAAAAAGCATGACCTTTTTTAAACTGCAATTTCTCTGCTATGTCTATTTGCACCAGTGCTGTCGCCGATGCCGTTAATGCAATGATGGGCACCAGGGGATAAATCTCGCGCAGGGAAGAGATCTTAAGGTACGGCGGCCTGAAGTCATAACCCCATTGCGAAATACAGTGCGCTTCATCAACGGCAATCAGGCTTACTTTCATCTGCCTGAAACGGGCGATAAACAATTCAGTTTGAAGCCGCTCGGGAGAAACGTACAGGAATTTTGTGTCACCGTAAATGGCGTTGTTGAGCAGAATGTCGATCTGGTCGCGCGTCATTCCCGAATGTATGGCCACGGCCTCAATGCCGCGTTTCCTGAGTTGTTCCACCTGATCTTTCATCAACGCAATGAGGGGTGAAACGACCAGACACAATCCTTCGCGTATCAAACCTGGAATCTGGAAACAAATGGATTTACCACCTCCTGTGGGCAATAGGGCAAGCGTATCTTTCTCCTTCAATACGGCAGTAATTATCTCTTCCTGCATGGACCTGAAGGCGTCATGCTGCCAGTATTTCTGAAGAATGGATAAGGGTGTTTCCAATAAGGTTTTGTTCGACAGTGGCATTTAATAAATCCACTAAAGATAACAGGTTTCTATAATGGACCGCCGGTAAGGGTGCGCCTTTTCTTCTTGTGAACATTTAACTAAGGATAAGAAAGATTTAGTTGTGAAACTCTATTTCCACTCTTCGATTCGCTTCGCGCGCTTCTTCATTTTGCTCCGCCACCAATGGTTCGCTTTCACCATAGCCACTGGCAGATATCCTCGTCTCCTCAATTCCTTTTGAGATCAGATAGGCGGCAGCGCTTCTTGCCCTGTTAAGTGAAAGCAACTTGTTGTACTCCTTACTGCCAACATCATCGGTATGACCAGACAGGCGCACGGAAAGTTCAGTGTTGTTTAACAGGTACGTGATCACTTTATCAAGATCAACATACGAAATGGGCAGGAGCGCGTAGCTGTTAAACTCAAATTGTATGTTTTTTAATACATACGGAGTATTGAGCCTGGGTTCCGCGTCGTCAAATACTCGTGGAGCTTCGGTTGGCGGTACCTGCGGAAAGCCGGGAATCACTTTTACATCATCAATATAATAGTATGCGCTATTCACCAGCATAGGTTGAGATTCCGGCCGGAATTGTATATGATAATAATGGGTGGTCTGATTGTCGGCAAAGTTTCCAATGGTAAGGAATTGCTCATGGCCCTTTGCTCGGTATTCAGCAACCGCGAGTTCCCATGAACCTGTTTCCAGTGTCAACGAAGAATCTTTTTCAAAAGAAAAAGTCGGAGGGAGATCAATGGGTCGGTCATGAGACATTTTCTTCAGGCTGTCGGATAAAAGCAACCCGATGCGGTCAATGGAAAATTTGGAATACGAAGATAATTTATACCGGAATTCGATGTGATACAGAGAATCTTTGATAAGAGGTTCGGTGAGCTTGCAGTGGAGATACTCCCGGTAATTTTTTTTCAGTTTCATCCAGGTAAAAATTCCGGTATATCCATGTCCATCAAATGCATCTGACACACCTGCCCAATTATAAGGTACTGCGGCCTCACCTTCGCTGCAGGTATTAAAATAATCGGGAGTACCGGATGTTAGCGAGCGCCATCCTGCAAGCCTGAATTCCCACGGATGTTCGCTGTAACTTCCGGGACAAACAAGGTATTCTTCAAAACTTCCGTTTGGCACCAGGTTCTGCCCGGACGACAGCCCTGGAAGCGCCAGTAAGGAAAACAGAAAAAAGCAGAATGAGGAAAAATACATTCACAAAGGATCTTACTTATAGTACGTCACCTCCACACGGAAACGCGGATCAATGGCTCCTAACCTGTCGTACGCAGATTTTGAAATTTTGATGATCAGTTTATCGGTAAGAGCAGTGTCGGGAAGTTTTCCCATGACACGAACAAACACTTCGCGATTGTTCATTTCATTTCTCACTTTCAGGATCGTGCCCATCGGAGCGGTCCGGTGCAATGCGAGATATTTGCGATTTCCCGCTGTACCCTCGATCAATTCAGCTACACCGCCTTCGATAATTTCATCGCCATTTTTCAGGGTTTCAGAGATGCGGATCGATTCAGCGGATTGTCCGCGCTCTTCGGGGGTTGATGAAGGTTGAGTATTCTTTACTACCGGAGTTGTTTTTTCCACGGGTGGAGTTGCAACCTGTGGCTGTGGTCTCGCCAGCACTGGTGGCGCAGCGGGCGTTGGAGTCGTTTCTACGGTTTTGGCTACTCCGCCTTGTTCGGGCTGCGAAACATAAAGAGTTTGTCCGATCCTGAGTTCGCTCCCGTCGAGCTTATTCCAATCTTTTAACTGGTCCATCGTCACGCCGTACTGCCTGGCAATAGAAAACAAAGTTTCTTTTTGCTGAACCGTATGGTAGCCTTTTTTCGAGATGGGTTGAGGGTTTTCATGTTGAACGGGCTGCGGTGGGCGAATTGCTCCTGCTGCGGATTTTTTTATTATCAACTCCTGGCCTATTCCCAATGCATTATCCGTAAGGTTATTCCATTGTTTTATGTCATCCATTGAAACCTGATAGGTGCGGGAGATGGAGTAGAGTGTTTCTTTTGGTGCAACCTTGTGGACAATTCCTCCGACAGGTTTATTTACTGCTCTTGGCCTGTAAGGAACTTTAAGTATCTGACCGATTTCCAATCCGCTGCCAGCCGAGGAATTGAATTGAAGGATAGCGTCAACGGTGGTCCTGTAGCGCCGGCTGATTCCGAACAAAGTTTCTTTTTCATCGACCTTGTGAATGACAAAGGTCTGGCCGTTGATGGTTTCGATGCCGATAGAATCCGGGGGGAGTTCGGCGTTCAATGAAGCAATCAGGAACAATAATTTAATCATACAATCTTATAGCTTATCAGCTCGTTTTTATTTTTTACAAAAATGAGGTGACCCGAAAAGATAAAAAAAGTATCCAATCCGACTCCCTTCAGGCTTTCGCCCAGCTTTTCTTTAACTAACACTTCACCCTTTGAATTGAATCCGTACAAATAGTTGGCCAAACCCTCTTCCTTTACAAAAACAGACATAAATATTAACCATTCGAACTCCAGGTACTCTATTGAGGCAACGGGTGTGATCCCGAGACCGGTTTCTAAAAAATCCTTGACCGTGTCGAAATGTGCTGTGCCCTCTTCATACTGAAACGGTCGAATTACCGGAAAATTTTGCGAATCTGCCAAATCAAAATCGACGTACTGAACTGGCTGGCCGGTACGTAAATCCAAAATCGTCTCTTTTGAGGGAAATTTGAAATCTATTCCTCTTACGTAAAGGCTATTTACACTCGTTAGGGAAAACCCATTATACCACCAGGTCATTTGGTTTTTATGCACATCGTATGCAATAAGACCCTTTTTGTCGGGATTGTTCGTATCCGTATAAACGGTGAACAGCAGAATATCGCCGCTGATGGCGCCCAGGCTCACCCACCAGGACTCGTCCAGGGTGACATCCTTCCATAACCATTGATTATTTTGTAAATTCAATGCTGAAAAGGATACTTTTTTTTCCTGGACGTTTCTCACTTCCAGATACAGTCTTTGGTTATCTCCGTCTGCCAGGGTATTCCAGATGACGCCATGAAAAAGAAATGAAAATTTAAATTCAAGGGTATTAGTCAATTTTTGAAGGGGTCTGTTTACAAAACGGTCCTGATTATATAGTTTTAGCAATATTCTAAAGGTATGAAAAAATCAATGCTGTTGTTTACTGCTTTTCTTTCAATGGCATCGCTGATGGCCCAGCAAAAAGTGCTGGTCATGGAAATCAAAGATGTCATTGATCCGCGCATGCATCGGTATGTCGACCTTGCGCTGATGGAAGCAGATCAAAGGAAAGCTGACCTGGTGATCATAGAAATGGACACCTATGGCGGCGTGCTGACAGATGCAAAAGAAATTGTTGACAAGATCATGCATTTTACAAAACCCGTGTGGGTGTTCATCAACAGCGATGCAGCCTCTGCAGGAGCGTTGATCTCAATCGCGTGTGACAGTATCTACATGTCGCCGGGAGCGAGTATTGGTGCTGCAACAGTTGTTGATGGCGAGGGTCAGAAAGCCCCTGATAAATACCAATCATACATGCGTTCGATCATGCGCTCAACAGCTGAAGAGAACGGACGAGATCCGAAAATAGCCGAAGGGATGGTGGACGAGGCACTTGTAATCAAAGGTGTCAAGGAAGCGGGACAGGTCATTACTTTTTCAACCTCGGAAGCGCTTCAGCATGGTTTCTGCGAAGCAAAGGTTGAATCGATCGCTGAAATCCTTGAAAGAAATCAGATCAAAAATTATACGATACTGAAGTTTGAACTTGGTCCTGCCGAAAAAATTATCAGCATCGTCTTGAATCCTTTTATCAGCAGCATCCTTATACTGGTGATTATTGCGGGTATTTATTTTGAAATGCAGACGCCGGGCCTCGGGTTTGCGGGTCTGGCAGCACTCGTCGCCCTGATCCTCTACCTCGTGCCTTATTATCTGAATGGCCTTGCAGCAAATTGGGAGATCATCGCCTTTTTTATCGGAATGGCGCTGATCGCAGTAGAAATATTTGTGCTTCCCGGATTTGGAGTTGCCGGTATCTCCGGCATTGTACTCATGGTGGGATCTCTGTTCCTCATCATGATCAATAATGATGCTTTCGATTTTGAATTTGTGCCCATGAACGATATTCTTTATGCCCTGGCTGCGGCACTGGGAGGCACGTTAGGCGGGATGATCTTATTGTTGGCAGGAGGATCCAAACTGCCGGAAACACGCTTCTTCAAACATATCGCACTTACCGATACACAAAACAGATTAGCGGGCTATGTGTCAGTCCAATATTCGGAATCCCTGATCGGCCAAAAAGGTGTAGCCGAAACAGTTTTGCGGCCCAGTGGCAAAGTAGAGATCAATGGAAAAATGTACGACGCTTTCACACGTGGTGATTACATTGAAAAAGGTCAAACAGTGGAAGTTGTAAGCCAGGATGGCCCGTCCTTAAAAGTTAAGATTGTGTCGTAATTTAATTAGCTGGTCGTACCTTTACAGCATTAAACCTCTAAACCTCAATACAAATCCGGGAACAGATGTTTGCCCGAAACGCCGGTGATTCATTTTTTTTTCATTATTAACTCAACTTTTTTCTTATGTTAATTTCGAAAAACAAAGTGGCCTCAATCCATTATACACTTCGCGATGATGAAGGAACTATTATTGACTCCAGTGAAGGCCGCGATCCTCTGCATTACCTGCATGGAGCCGGTAGCCTGATACCTGGAATGGAGGAAGGACTGGAAGGAAAAACTAAAGGCGAAAAACTGAATTTGAAAATTGTGCCCGAAAAAGGATACGGGGAGAAAGATGAAAACCTCATCCAGAAAGTTCCGCGCTCAGCTTTTGGAGACCAGGAAGTGAAACCAGGCATGCGCTTTTCCGCTAACCAGGGTGGCGTTGTGACTGTAACCGATGTAGGACTTGATTCAATCACAGTAGATGGCAATCATCCGCTCGCCGGTGTTCAATTAAATTTTGCGGTCGAAATCCTGGAAGTGAGAAATGCCACTGAAGAGGAGATCTCTCACGGTCATGTTCATGGGCACGGAGGCCACCACCATTAGGAGGTACAAGGAACGAGGGGACGTCATCTGAGCAACACAACCTTTCCACGGTATTCGTGTTGCTGATCTCCACCGCGAATCAACAGGCGATACAAATAAATGCCGTTAGGCAGGCTTTTACCTTCCTTACCAAAACCATCCCATTTGAGCCGGTTCTTCCCCACATGCAGACCCGTGGTATGGTCGGAAAATTCAGTGACTAACGTACCGCTGAGGGTTGTAAGTTGGAATTCATAGAACCAGGGAATAGCCAACTCTCCTGTGATCATTACGTCAAAATTTGTTTCCAGGAAAAAAGGGTTGGGGTACGGGGGTGCGGCCAGCACAGAAGATTCATGTTCAACCCGGAAGGTTATTTCGTAGGGTGCCTCTCCGCTTGTATTTCCGCTGGCATCACTGCCCTCTACGCGCAGCCGGTAAGTTCCGCTGACCAGATCATTTGGCGTAAAATCAATTGTGAAATCGGAAGTTTCCGTCGCGGGCGCCCATGATATGTCATCGCTGGTAAAATGGATCTGCTGAAATTCACAATCTTCTGACCCACATGGCGATGCAAGGAGTATTCTGATTCCGAGCGTATCCGCTTTCTTAATAAATGGATTTTCATCCCACAACCTGATGAGGATAACAGGGTTGGCAGAAACAAATTCGTTGTCTTCCAGGTATCTCCCATCAAAGGTTACATCCATGACCGGATGCGCATCATCGGCTATGACTTTAAGATGATCGGATAAAACGATGACATTGTTGTCGTAGGATTTTTCCTTTTGGATCCTGGGATTGACGAAAACCTCCACGTCATTCAGTCCCCCTTTTGAATGTGTCTTAAATGGCACGGTAAACAAAGTGGTATCACCGGGCAAGGGTGAAGCGATCCTGATGGCGGAAGGAGAGGCTCCGGGATTTATATGATTTAACACGTCATACTCCACGGTGAGTGAATCAGGAAACGTCTTGTCACTTATGTTTACAAAACCAAAGTCGCTTGATAAAAGCTCGCCTTCAAACCTCACCTGCTGACTAACCGGACCGCGATAATAAATCAGACCTTCGGCGACGGGTTCGAAAATAACCAGCCATTTTGCTAACTGCACGGAGGTGAGATTTATATCATCACCTGTTTTAAAGATAATCTTTAAATGAGGGTAATCGTCTGCACTGATCCAGGAGATATCCTCGCTGAAAGTAATATCTGTTTTCAATGTGTCCAGCGTGCCATCTGACTGTATGCCCAATATCGCAAAATTGAAATGGTCAACGGATTCCAGTTCCCTGGTCTGCACAGCTAAATGATCCCAACGCACGGCAGGGCCGATGGATACAGAAGACATGCTTCCGGAAGTAAATCTTCCGGCGATGGTCTTATCGACCTTCAGAAAAAGTTCCTGAGATGGCGCATGGAATATCTTGGCCGTTCCGGGTGCGGACCCTTTCCGACCGAAGATGATTACCGGATCACCATTCTCCAGATCATCAAGCTGCGCAAGTGAAATCCCCAAACTTCCCAATGTACTCCTGGCTGCCTCAGGCCATTGACCATAAGCGGCATCCCCAATGTTGAATAATACCACCGAATCTCCTTCGTGGATGTTTTCAACATACTGAATCAGATCATCCTGATTTCCTGTCACCAACTCCTGAGGGGTGAAACTGTTGATGACATAGGGTTCACGACCACACAAAAGTCTGCGGCCTCCGTATTCATACAATATTTCATACCACTTGAAATAAAGCCCTGCGTACGGTTGCGTCGATCTGCGATCAAACGCCATCAGGTTAATAGTATTATTGCGGCAGGCTCCTCCTTCCGTCAGCAAATTAAATTCCACACCGTTGATCTTGAAACTTACGGAATCCACGGGCTGACCGGATGCGGAAGAAAATGTTTTGATCGCCAGATCGCTTACGGTCTCCTGAAACTGAATCCTTCTCAACTCAGGATCTTTTACAAGGCCGCTGCTTTCGTTGCTTTCGAATTGAGGAAAATCCAACTGCGCCCAGCCTTCCGGTCCGTTATTTATGTAGGTGAACGAGCTGACTGTCCAGCTTTGACTTTCGTTTTCTAATGGCTGCGCGATTTTTGTTCTCCAATAATATACCAGCGAGTCGGTGGTGAGCAATTCAACGCGTTTTCTTCCCAGTACCTGAGCGCTGAGCTGAAACTGTTGTTTGAATCCGCTGTCAAATGTGCTGGCAGTATCTATCTCGAGGATATATTCACGGTTATTCGCATGGAGATCAGTGTACTGAAAGGAGAGATCTACCCCTGTTTCTTTAACAATACTATAGTTGTAGGGGAAAAGATTCCGGGTACTATTAAGTGGAATAAAATATTCAAACGTTGCCTCATTGTTGGTTTCACTCAACTCATCGACGAGATCATCCGCATCCACCGAAATATTAAATACATTAATACCAAATCCTTCTTTGTCGGCATTGCTGATCACCATCGCAATTGTATCGGCATACAAGACAGCTGGAAGAATTGTGTCATATTGAATTACCCGGGAGTTGAATTCGCGGTTGACTTCAATCCTGATATTTCCTTCCCTGGCCAGGCCAAAATTCCGCACTGGAATATGGATCCGGAAAGAGTCGGTAAAAGCTGTTAATGGTTCTCCATTGAAGGAAGAAATAGAAATCTTGTTCACATCGATGGCGTAATCCGGTTTTTCCGCTCCGAATAATTTAACAGCCGGGTCGCCCAACAATACCATTTGCTGAACCTGGGAAGCTGACAAAGCTGAAGATCCGAAACTTTCAATGTAACGTCTGGCCACCTCCTGCTGCACTTTGCCAACACCTTTTTTGATGTAGGCGGAATCACCGAACGCCACATCGTAAAAAGTAGAAGTATACCGTTGCAAGGCCGGAACCAGGCCAAATGAACTATGCGCGATAAAACCCACCGCTCCCTTGTCGGGGGTCTTAATCCAGTTTTCTCCAAAAATATTCGTATTCAAAAAGAACGAGCCGGCATCACATCCGTTCATGAGCAGAAAAGGATACTTGCCCGCATTGTTATAACCCATGACAGGATCGGTGACCAGGCCTATATCAAAATCCAATGTGTTGGGGGCTGAGTGGCCGAAGAACGTGATGAGGCCCAGACCCTGGTTCACTTCGTCAGCGATGCTAATGAGTTTGACTTCCGTCGATTGTTTTGCTATTGCCTGTACCTGTGCACCAAGATAAAGATCTTCGGCCACAGCTTCAAAACCCTTCATAATGTTGCGAAAAAGCGCGGGTTCATGTTCTTCGATGCCACCGCTGAGATGAAGGATCTTTTTGCGATTTAGGTCGTCAAAAGGCAAGGCATCCCGTTCCTTGATCTTGTTCAGGTACGCTGCCACATCCGAAGGAGAGTTTGCAGTCAGCCTGCCCGTTGCAACGGCAGGCACATCGGGGATGCCTGATAGTCCTGCGCTGAAGGCCATGTCCGAGGCAGGGAATCCTGCCGTGGGCACGAGATCCCTGTATGTTGTGAAGGCCGACGGATTGCGGTGGTAATTGTAATATACGTCCAGCCCTTTGCCAACAAGAAACAAATAGTCCGGCAATTTTATCGACGCTGAAAATTTAATGAATTGAAAAATGGCGCGTGGCGAGGGTTCACCGTAATTAAACTGATCGTACAATTGGTCGATGTTTACGATGAGTGTATCAAAAGCTCCGCCTTCGGGCAAGGCGCGGTATTCAGCATAAGCTTTTACAGGATCCGGATATCCCAATGCAGGTTTGCGCAGCAGGGGATGGGTGATGATCACATAATTGTGAAAAGCAGGATTGATCTCCCTGAATGAAACGATTTTGATTCGGTCAGGGGAAAGAACCTGCGTTGTCGCGAAAATTCTTCTTTGTGTGGAAGCTAAAGGAACCACGGCATCCAGCGTCGCGGTAAGTTCGGTTTGTATTAGCACGACAGACGCGGGGTCCGTCACATCGAATAATCTCAGACCTGAGCCGGGGTTCGCAATTTTCAGGTACGCCACCTCCAAAGTATTTTCATTAAGAAGAAAGGATTTTTCAGCACCCGACATGATGATCTGCTGAGGAAACAGCACCCGGATGTAACCGGCGCTCACGCGGTCTGCCCCGGCTGAACCCGGCACTCTTATCTTGATGGTTAATTTTCCGTTGCTGTCAATATCCGACCATTCAATCTCCTGTGTGTATTTATGAGATTCGTAACCTGAAAAAGAAACAAAAGATAAAAGACGTGACCCTGCCGATAATTCCACTTCATGGGCCATAGGTCCTCTTCCCGTCAACAATATTTCGATAACTGGTTTACCAGAAGCGGTCGCAACATCGGTAATTCCTTCAATAACATAATCGAGATGCTGACCCTGGAGGATCTGGACACCCGTGTATCCTTCACCGGTATCGAAAACAGTCTGGTGAACATCGCCGTAATCTATTCCCAATGAATAATGCTCTCTCATGACAAGCAGTTTTTCAGCCCAGTGATGGGTCTCTTCCGCAAGCCCTGTCGACGAACCTGAATAGGATGGAATTCGCTTCCCGGTTACCGATCCATATGTAAGAAAATAACTGCTGCTGTCACTGTATAGACTGTAGTAGCGGTGGGGTTGATCGCCGGGGTTGGCATAGAGCGTGGAATCAAGGGCTCCATCATTTCCCCTTCCAAAGAATTCTATATAATCACTGGCGTCAAAGATACCGTCGCTTTCACCATTGACTAAAATAAATTGTTCTTTCCCGCGGTGAAAGAGCTGAAATGTTTTAGGGTCTGGCGAGCCGGTTAGTCCTGCTGCCTGCAGATCATCATGAGTTATCCGGTAAATTCCCTTGTTGCCAACCGGGATCTTAAAATAGGGCTGATCGTAGGCAATCCATTCATTACCATATTGCCCCATGGCGTTGATTGCGATAAAAACAAAGAAAAATGCTGAAACCAGGCGTTTCATTGATTCGAAGTCAGGCCCCTCAGGTGTTTAAATAGCAAATATACGGAAGCTGTTTTGCCTTTAATACCCGCTATAGCAAGAAAGTGATGGTTAATGCTGAATTTTTATCTTCGGGGGATTTTTCTTCAAAGGAATGACAAAACTTTTCCGGCTCGCAATGCTCGTTAAACTCATCGCTCTCAGGGGAAAATTCCGTTCCGGCGGATATGACTATTCAAAACGGCGAAGAGAAAGTCTGGCGTATTTGGAACAATTTTGTCCGGATGCCGAAGTCTATGGATCGCCATGGGGTAAGTGGGCCAAAACCAATCATTCTTTGAAGGCCTTGATCGGTCAGGCTGCATTCCTTAAAAATGCCCTGATCTCAAAGGCGGGGCATTTGTGGGTGTCTGATCTCAATCTTTGCTATGTCCGAAATCCGCGAGTTGCCAGCACCTCTCTGTCATTTGCAATGCTGCGGAGTCAGTATCCCAAATTGAAAGATTTTGATATCTCCGATGAGCAAATAAATTTCCTGACAGATGTTAACCTGCGGCATGACGTAAGTGAAGACGAAAAGCACGCTACGTTTTTTACCGCGGTACGAAATCCTTTTTCAAGAATCGTATCCGTTTACCGCGAATTTTTTGAAGGGCCACGCGAAGATTTTATTTATGAAGATTATCTATTTGGTGTCCTGACGAGAGATCTTTCTTTTGAAGAATTTATCCAGCGACTTCAATTGATTCCGGATATTCTAAAAGATCAGCACTTAATACCTCAAAATGCATTGCTGCGATATTATGACAGAAAAAAAATCTACGTGAGAATTTTCAAGCTTGAGGACCAGGAAGAGCTCAGCAAGTTTTTGTCAGCATTTCAACTAAGGCTGGTATCAAAAAATCAAAGTCCGGTTGCCTATGATTACCGGCGGTATTACGACAATGAATCGCTGGCAATTATTTACCGACTGTATTCCACTGACTTCTCAGTTTTTGGTTATGAGCAGGAATATGAGGATTTGAAGAGTTTTCTCTCTGGCAATCCCGCAAAAATATAAGTCGCAATAATTTTATCATCACTGATTATCAGGTGTTTAAGAAAAAACTTTCATTTTTCTAACCCAGTACTTGGTCATACATAGTACTTTTGCGTATATAGTCCTAACGACCTAAAATGGCGAAGTATGAATCTTGAAAACACGCAGGTACAAATGAGAAAGGGTATTTTAGAGTACTGCATCCTGCATATCATCTCCCGGGGGGAAGTTTACGCATCGGATATGCTTGATGAGCTCACTGCAGCAAAAATGATAGTAGTGGAGGGCACGCTCTATCCTTTACTTACCCGCCTCAAAAATGCAGGATTGCTGGAATACAAGTGGATTGAATCAAAATCCGGACCTCCGCGTAAGTATTATAAATTGACGGATAAGGGCAGCAAATTTCTGGAGAAGCTCACCGAAACATGGGATGATCTCGTTCATTCCACCCAAATGATCACCTTAAAATCAAACGCCTAATAGCAAAATCACCGAGTCACCACCGATATGAAAAAGAATATCAGCATCAACATTAGCGGAATAATATTTCACATAGAGGAAGATGGGTATGAAACCCTGAAGAAATACCTTGATTCTATAAACCGGTATTTTTCCACCTTTGAAGATAGCAGCGAGATCCTTGCGGATATTGAAAGTCGCATAGCGGAGATTTTTCTATCAAAGCTCAACGAAGAAAAGCAGGTTATTACCGCAGAGGACGTCAGCGCTTTAATGACAACTATGGGTAGTGTCAGTGATTTCAAAGCCGTCGAGGAACCGGAAGAAAAAGAAGCGCCGGGCACTTATTCGAAGAAAGGAACCGGAAGCGAGGAACCCGCTTACAAACCTGCGGGAGGCTTCGTACCTCCAAAACAATTGATGCGCGATCAGAAGCGCAAGATCCTGGGTGGTGTTTGTGCAGGCCTTGGAAATTATTTCAGTATTGATCCGCTTTGGATACGGTTATTGTTTGCCGCTCTCTTATTTGTTTATGGCTTTACATTCCTCGTCTATGTCGTTATGTGGATCGCGGTGCCCGGTTCTTATGACCTGGATGAACCCGAATTCGGCAAAAAGATGTTCCGGGATCCACAGACCAGGGTGATTGGCGGTGTATCTGGTGGAGTTGCCGCATATCTCGGGATCGACATCATCCTCGTCAGAGTATTGTTTATTCTTCTAACCTTTGCGGGAGGTCTCGGATTATTCCTCTACATCATTTTGTGGATCAGCGTGCCGGAAGCCCGGTCTATAACGGATAAAATACAAATGCAGGGGGAGCCGGTAACCCTCTCAAATATTGAATCGAACATCAAAAAAAATTTCAATATTAAAGAGGGTGAACCCGAAAGCACACTTACGAAAATACTTTTATTCCCCTTCCGTCTCATAGGGCTGATACTGACAGCGCTGGGCAAGATAATTACACCTCTTATTGACGTCATTCGCGTGGTCATAGGTATCATCATCATCCTGACGGGAATAGCTTTGGTGTTCAGCATTATTGTAACGGCTGGGGTACTGTTTGGAATGTTCACCGCAGGGGTGTTCTCCACTCCCTGGGCGCAGGAATTCAGCGAAATGGATATCCCTATTGAAGTATTCACACGCGCATTCCCCGGCTGGATCGTACTTGCAGCTATCGTTGCCGCCCTTGTTCCCAGCATTTTTCTCATCCTTTTAGGGGCATCGGCAATTGCAAAACGATTGGTCTTTCAGGGCACCGCGGGTTGGGCGTTGTTCATACTGTTCTTTGTCAGTGTCGCGATGCTGGCAGTAGGAGTTCCTAAAATTGTCTACTCCTTCCATGAGGAAGGAAGTTATAAAGTTGAAAATGTGTATAAGGTCACGGGCAAAACTGCGGTGCTGAAACTAAATGAGAACGGGTCGGATTATGACGGCATCGATCTGACATTGCGCGGTTATCAGGGCACTGACTTCAAACTGGTGCAGACTTTTGAATCTCAGGGGAGCAGCAGGAGCCAGGCAATCGAGAATGCAAAAATGATCGACTACGATGTATCCTTTTCAGATTCTGTCTTCACGTTTGATCGGGATTTAGAATTTAAGGACGACGCTGTGTTCCGCGGACAGCGACTCGACATGATGCTCTATATCCCTTATGATTTTCCTTTTACCATGGACGAAGGCATGAGCCGCTTTATTTCACAGTACGTAGACAGCGAGTATCTCGATGGATATAACTGGAAAATGACCCCCAATGGCCTTGAATGCATTAACTGCAAATCAGACACGGATGAAACCATCAGCGACCTGCGTGACTTCAATCAGATTGAGATCTCCGGAAAATTTGATGTCCGCGTTCTTCAGGATGATAATTACTCTGTAGAATTAACGGGCCCCGAGCAGGAGAAAGCTCAATACACAGTTCATCGCACCGGTGAAACCCTGATCATCGACTACAAGCGCAATAAAAATTTCAAATGGGAGGATTGGGACAAGCAGGGATTTTCTCTGGAAGAAATGGAGATCACTATTACCATGCCCTCGCTTGAAAAAATTGAAGCAACGGGGTTAGGCACGATCCGGTTTGATGATTTCAGCGGAGATGATCTTGAGATTGACGCGCGTGGCCCCGTCAAGATCACGGGAGATATTAATGTACAGGACCTGAACATTAAATTAACAGGAAAGTCAGAGGCAGATCTTTCAGGCAACGCAACTAATATGAATGCAAGAATTGAATTTGCCTCAAGGCTTCGCGCTTATGATCTTCAGACCCAGGATGCTTTTGTGGAGGTAGGCGGGGCATCTTCGGCCAAAGTGAATGTGAGCGGAACGCTTGAAATGGAGGAAGGTATAGCCAGTGATATCGATTACCGCGGAAATCCCAATATTGTCCGCCGTGATTAACACAACGCCATAAATAAATTCATTTTTTCAAATAACTTTTCAAATCGGCTGTAACTTTTGGTGGTTTCACCCCGTCTTACCATGATTAACTGCTAAATCCCAATTATGATCTTTTTTCTACTTTTTATCCTTGTCTACCTGATTTCTCAGATATTTTGACAAAATCCGCTTTCCTGGGCCCAGGTGCATATTATTTATCCGAATGATCATGCAGTATCGACCAGTTAACAGCATTTTTCTGCAAAATTAAGACTGTAAAATTTTTTACGGGGCCGAGCAACCCCACCACCCCTATAAGCATCTTATCTTGTGAAACCTTAAATGGACTTTACAATTTACCGGGCCAAAGAAGACGATCTTATCAAAGGTTGTAAGCGGGGTGATCATCACGCCCAGCAACAACTGTTTGACCTGTATTCTTCCCGGATGTACGGTATTTGTGCGCGGTATGTAAAAAACACCATGCAGGCAGAGGATATCCTGGTCATAGCTTTTACAAAAGTCTTTGACAAGATCGCTCAGTTTAAAGGCGAGGGAAGTTTCGAGGGCTGGATCCGGCGTATTATGGTAAATGAATCATTGACCTATCTGCGAAAAAGCCGCAGCATGGTTATCGAGACTGACCTTGAAAAAGCTGACCGCGAACCCGCCTACGACCACCTCAGCGATCATCTGGAAGCAGAGGATCTGGTAAAAATGATCGAAAAACTACCCCCTGGCTACCGCATTGTTTTTAATATGTATGCCATAGATGGTTATTCCCACAAGGAAATAGCGGAGCATCTGGGAATCAATGAGAATACTTCCAAATCACAACTCAGTCGTGCGCGGGTGTACCTGCAGAAGCTGCTGGCCGAAACCGACTGGCAGTCCGACCAAAAAATCAGCAATCATGAATCGACAACCTGATAAACTATTTCGCGATAAACTACAAGGTTATCAAAAACCTGTCTCCCCGGAAGTCTGGAAAAAGATCTCGGAGAACCTGCATCAAAAAAATCGGAGTGTTGTGTGGCTAAAAATCGCAGCCTCCATCCTCTTACTGGCTTGCGCAGGTGTGTTGATATTTCCACTTGCCAGCCGGACTCCAGCGCCAGTGATTTCTGAAAAACCCGTACCGTCTTCAAAACAGGAACGGCAGGATGCGGCAAAGATAATCCCGAAGGAAAATAATCTTACAAAAGAAGAAAAACGCGCGAGCGCTTCTCCTCTCACTAAACCTTCAGCCAAAGCCCGCGTACGCAAAACAGAAGAAGTAACGAATCAGGCTCCGCCAATTGAAGTACCAAAAGCAACCGATGAAGAAGTTTTTGCCCTGGCAGTAACTGAAAGCGCAGACGAAATCCCGGAAGCTGATGAGCCAAATAAAGACCAATCCAAAACAACCGATCCATCTGTAGAAAATAACGATGACATAGCGCAAAGAGTAACCATTGTTTACAACGCCAAAGAAGTCAATGAAAAATATTTGAATAAAAATTTCGTAGCGGAAGCAACCCCGGACGAAAAAGAATCATCTACGTTTCGAAAGCTGCTTGACAAAGCCTATGATCTGAAGCATAACCAGGATCCATTGGGCGATCTCAGGCAGAAGAAAAATGAAATTCTGGCGCTGAATTTCAAGAATGACAAACAACGTAATGAAAACGACTAAAGTATGAACTTAAAACTTATCCCCGCAATACTGCTTACGCTTTTTTCCTTTACTGCACATTCACAGGAAGCCCCTGCAGACACGGTCATTGTACCCCTGGCAGAAAGCAGCAAGATTATTTTTACGATCCGCAATCGCAGCGACCTGCACATCCTCCGTCACTACAATTTCCAGGAACTCTTCGACGACATCCTTCAGAAACTTGAAGACAGTGAAGGTTTTACAAATGACTCTAGCGGGAATGCTGCAAGTACCACCCGCGAGGAGGATTGGTCCATTTCGTCTGCAGAAAAAAATGATAGTGGAAATGAAAGCAATGATGAGGATGACGATAACGATAGCTATGGCCATAGTGACGACGATGAAGAGGAGGAGCAGAAGTGGCAAAGAAGCAGGCGTGGAAGGATCGGACAAACCTGGCAATCTTACAACATCGATCTCGGTACCAACAATTACCTCGCTGAAGATCAGTTTCCCGATGCAAGTGAACTTTATTCCGTTCGTCCGTGGGGATCATGGTACCTCGCAGGAAACTCGGTTCAAAGAACCAGGCTGGGGAAAAACATTTTCGTAGAGTGGGGTCTTGGTGTGAGCTGGTACAGTTTCAAATTTCAGGAGAACAATATCCTGGTCCAAAAAGACGAGTTGGGTGTGCTTTTTTCAACCGATAGTCGGGACGTTGAATTCATAAAAAGTAAATTGAGCGCTACCTTTATCAATGCATCCCTGGTTCCTGTGCTCGACTTTGGTGATCACAGCCGCAAGAGCAGGATCTGGGATGGGAACGGTAGCGGCTTCAGGTTTGGTGTCGGACCATACGTGGGCTACCGAATATCCAGCAAGACAAAACTCGTCTACGAAGAGAACGGCGATCGGGAAAAGGAAAAGGACCGCGACAATTTTCACCTCAATAACTTAAGATACGGATTCCGCCTTCAGCTTGGCATCCGGTCTACCGACCTGTTTGTCAACTACGATATGAACGAACTTTTTGCGAAAGACAAAGGGCCGAAATTGAATGCCATCAGTTTTGGGCTGATATTTTAGACGTCACTAAGTCCCCGTCTGGGGATTTAGGGGCTTTCATCCCCTTTTAACTGCAGATCATCTGCAACTTTACTACTGGTAGGCCAAAGCAGACCTGCAAGCACCAATCCCCCCACGTACAGGGCCGTAAAAACATCACTCTTCGTGAGGTAAAAACCCACGGCCAGGATCAGACTTGCCGATGAAAGAAGACTGAAACGAACGATTGTTACACCAAAATATTTATCAAGTTTTGGTCCCAGACCTTGTGCTTTTCGGACTGATTTAATTTTTTTATTGAAGATTATCGTCGCCATCAACCAGTCGAACAGAACTGCGGAGGAAATAATAACCAAATATTCCTTCCGCGGATCCGGAGTTATTCCGTCAACGAAAAAATAAAGTGCTATAAAGACCAGCAACGGCACAATCAACAGCGAGAACAGAACAATCTGAAGCTTGTTGAAATACTGGGTAATGGTGATAAAATTCATACGCTATCTGATTAATTTTTTATCTTTATACTATTATGGAAGGCATAGCGAACTTATCGAGGAAAGAACAGGTGATACGGAAAGCTGCGGAGCTATTCAAAGAAAAAGGTTACGCTGCGGCTTCAATGCGCGACCTGGCCCAACTTCTGGGTATCGAAGCTGCCAGTTTATATTCCCACATCAAGTCGAAAGAAGAAATCCTTCGCAGCTTGTGTTTTGATATGGCAACCGAATTCAGGAAATCCCTGGAGGAAGTGGAGAAGCAAAATCTTCCGGCAAGCGAAAAATTGCGAAAAGGAATCATAGGACATATCCAGGTCATGGCTAAGGACCTGACGGCGTCTGCGGTCTTTATGAATGAACACAGACACCTGAGCCAACCTTACTTGCGGGATTTTCTATTGCTGCGCATTAATTATATCAATCGTTTTAAAAACATTATCGAGCAGGGTACCCGTTCAGGGGAATTCAAAAAAACCATCGATAAAAAACTCGCCGTCATGACCCTGTTCTCTTCCTTGAACTGGATGCCGATGTGGTATGACCCATCAGGCCTGATTGAACCCATTGAACTAGGCGTTCAATTGTCTGAAATGCTGGTAAATGGCTTGAAACAAAATCCCAAATAATTGGGTTACTTACTTAAAATACAAGTCCCCTTTAGGGGATTTAGGGGCTTAGGGGCTTTAGGGGCTTATGTACGGAGGAGGAAACACATTCGAGGGTATAAAGGAGGAAGGTATCGAGGATCCCGTTCAACTGGCTGCTTTTGAAGCGCGCATCGAACGCGGGGAAAAAATTGAACCCTCCGACTGGATGCCGCAATTATACCGGCGGCAACTGATCAGGATGATCGAGCAACATGCGCACAGTGAGATCATTGGCGCCCTGCCGGAAGGAACGTGGATCACGCGCGCTCCGGGTTTCAGGAGGAAGCTGGCCCTGATGGCAAAAGTTCAGGATGAAGTCGGCCATGCGCAACTTTTGTACAGCGCCGCCGAAACCCTTGGCAAAACGCGCGAGGAAATGATCCAGGATCTGATTTCCGGAAAATCGAAATACTCCAATATCTTTAATTACCCCGCTTTTACGTGGGCTGATTCATGCTTTATATCCTGGCTGGTGGATGCGGGGGCAATCGTCAATCAACTGGCGAATGCCAAAGGAAGCTACGGGCCGTATTGCCGGGCGCTGGATCGCATTTGCGCAGAAGAGTCTTTCCACCTGAAATTTGGACACCACTGTGTTATATACCTGGCTTCGGGCACGGCCAGGCAACGGGAAATGTTTCAGGAAGCAATAAACCGCTGGTGGCCACCTATGATGCATTTTTTCGGACCTTCCGACAAAATTTCCGCCCACACCGAAGTGCTGATGAAATGGAAAGTCAAAATGTCGAGTAATGACGATGTGAGAAATCAGTTTCTGGATATGTATGTTCCCAAGATCTGGGAGTTAGGATTTTCTATACCTGACCCAAATCTGAAAAAGAATGCGCAAACCCGACGCTGGAGCTATACCGAGCCCGACTGGGCAGAATTCAAACGCGTCATAAACGGAGACGGACCCTGTAATAAAGAACGACTCGAAGTGAGAAGAATAGCGGAAGAACGCGGGCAGTGGGTCAGGGAAGCTTTGAAAACTCCCCGGTCGGCCTATGTTGCCCCCCTCGCGTGATCAATTAAGATTCAAAAACGGACCGGCCCGCAGTTGAATCTCCCTCCACAACGCCCGGAAGGCTTCAGCAGGAGAGTTAAAATATTTTTTCAGGTACACCAATGAACTACTGTCTTCCGGCAACTCGTTATTGATCCACTTCCAGATATCATCCGCCAACAGCAATAATTCATGACTGTGGTATTTCGGATAATACTTTGAAAGCAGGTCAAGGGCCAACAAAAACTCAACGTATTTCACTGGTTAAGAAATTATAGATTTTCCCTCTCTTAAATTACTGATTTTTCACCACACATTAAACCGGGATAATTAGCAACGACGTTAGCCTTGCTTTGGTTTAATTATTTTGCTAAAAAATGTAAAATAAATTGCCTTTCAATCGGTTGCAACCGTTTATCTTTAAGCTCAGTCACTAAAACAAAAGCATGTGAAGTCCATTGATCCCAGAGTAAACCGGCTACCAAAAATGGGCCAGCCCGGTAAGATCATACCAAAAACACCCATGGATCAGTTTGGCACCTTCGAAGTGTTTGTACAGCCAAAAGAAGGCAAGCCTTTTCAGCATGAAGGCATCGTTCATGCTCCGAACATTGAAATGGCTTACGTCCTGGCAAAAGAAGCTTTTACGCGAAGATTTGCGTGCACTTCGCTCTACGTAGCAGATACACACCATATTTTTGTTTCTGAAATGACCGAGGGCAACGAAAATGCCTATGACCGAATCGCGGGCAAGGGGGATAATTCAGGAAACGAAGAATACTATGAAATCTTTCACCTCCTGAAACGCGGGAAACAACACATTCACGCCGGAACAGTACGGGCCAGAAATCCACAACAGGCAATGGCCCATGCTAAGGATCAATTTAAAGGGAAATCGGTGCTCAATGTATGGTCGTTGCGAACTGCCGACATCAGGTTTACAAGCCCCGAAGAAAAAGATCTTTGGGTGACCTTGCCTGATAAGAAATTCAGGGATGCGTCGGATTACAAGGGCGGTGATAAACTAAAAGAATTTTTGGACCGCATGCAATCATAACCCTCTCGGGCGAATCATTCAACATATAACAACACAGAATGCATTTACCTGCCATCAAAGAATTGTTGTACAAAATTGCCGATGATCAATTGATACTGGGTCACCGAAATTCCGAATGGACCGGAATGGGCCCCCTGCTTGAGGAGGATATTGCGTTTTCTTCCATGGCTCAGGATAAGATCGGACAAAGTCTTGCCCTTTATACTATTCTGCAACAGTTAGGAGAGCCGCCGCCGGATACAGTAGCTTTTATGCGCCAGGGTTCGGAATTCCATAACTGCATTTTCGTCGAACTTCCCAATGGTGAATACGACTTCAGCCTGGTGCGTCATTTTTTATACGACACGGGCATTGCCATTCGCTTTGAGATGCTTACCAGCTCATCCTTTCAAACATTGGCGGAGTTGTCAACCAAGATCAAAGGTGAACTCAGGTATCACACCTTGCACGCCAATACATGGATCAAACAACTCGGGTCGGCCACACCTGAAAGCATCAACCGCCTGCAGACTTCCCTCGAATATGCCCTCCCATTCGCGTTGGGGATGTTTGAAGAATCGCCATTCGAAAAAGATCTTGCTGAGCAAGGAATATTTGACGGGGAGAAAATTCTTCAGGAGCGGTGGCAGAAAAAGATCGGTGAAGTGCTGGCACAAACCCGGCTCCAGTTACCACCCTGGAACACCATTGAGATCGCAACCGGTGGGCGGGTTGGAAAACACAGCGAACACCTTCAGCCTCTCCTGGACGAGATGTCAGAAGTTCTTAAGATCGATCCCTCAGCCGAATGGTGAGTTAACCCCAATACATATGAAAACGATTGCCCGTGGACTTCGCGATATTGTTACTGACTATACAAAAAAAGTCGGCGCTATTCAGGATAAAGATTTTTCAGCAAAACCGTTGCCGAACAAGTGGAGTAAAAAAGAAGTGCTGGGACATCTGATCGATTCAGCGCAGAATAATTTGCGGCGGTTCATCTGCGGTCAGTATGAAACCCAACCTCCACTCATTGCTTATCAACAGAACTTTTGGGTGGCTGCAAGCCAATATCAGTCGATGCAAAAGGAAGAGGTCATTGAGCTGTGGCGCCTTTTGAATCTCAGGATTTGCGCCGTGCTTGAAAACATGCCGGAAGAACACTATACCAGGGAATGTAATACCGGAAGTCTTCACACCTTGCATTGGCTTGCTGGTGACTATGTAAAACATCTAAAACATCATATAAATCAGATCATTTCCGGATCTTTTGATGTTGTATATAAATAATAGGTCATTCAATGAGTGAAATAACGACACAAAGGGTGTATGAATTACTTGCCGAGGTCAGTGACCCTGAAATACCGGTTTTATCGCTGGTTGATCTTGGCGTGATCACTGCTGTAACTGTGCAGGGCGATCATGTGATCATTGAAATGACGCCCACATTCGTGGGATGTCCTGCGCTGGAAACGATGCAAAATGAGATCCGGGAGCTGCTGGTTAAGAACGGGATCAACAAAATCGATATTGAAGTAACCTATAGAAAACCGTGGACCTCGGATATGATCTCCGAAAAAGGCAAACAGGCATTGAAAAAATTCGGTCTGGCCCCACCCCCATCCCGCCAATTGTTTATTGATCTTGATGTATTGGAACACGCGGAATGCCCCCGTTGCGGGAAGACAAACACAGAACTGAAAAACACCTTTGGCCCCACTTTGTGCCGCTCAATTCACTACTGCAATGACTGCAGGGAGGCATTTGAACAATTTAAACCGCTATAACCTGTTACCAGTTACCCATTGCCGTATATAAAGGCATAAAAGAAAACATTTTTGCTAATGCCTCGTAATTTAACCAGGGCCAGGAAATGAACTCTAAAAACTATTTTTCGTCCGGAATATTCATGATGGTCTGCTGTTTGTTTGCGCTGACGAATTGCGAGAAAAAAGCGGCGGTGCAATCAGGTTTTACGAAAGCTGATTCACTGACGGAAACGTATCTCGCACTTCAGGATTCAATGCTGCAGGCATGGAATACTATGATGCATGACGATAACCGCAAGATCAAAGCCATGCAGCACTTGCTGCATGAGTTGAATGTCTCCAGTCCGGAAAAACGCGATGAATTGAAAACTTATGAAGAACGGCTCTCCGATCTGATAGCTTTGAGATATGATCAGCATTCGATGTCTAATACGGAAATCGTCACCGAATACGACTTTGCATCCAATTCATTGATAACGGAACTCATTTCCCTTGCCGAGTCTCAAAAAGAATTTGCCTACAATACAACCATTCAAAAATTAGCAGACAGTATTCGCGCCGCAGACCAGCGGGTGAATAATTACAGAGCAGAATATGATCTGGTAGCTTCGCGCTTTAATAAATTTATTGATCGCAATAAAGGGATGCTGAAAGAAATTGATGAAGACTCTTTCCTGGAGAAAAAACCCCTCTTCCACATGGCCGCTGAGTAGATTTAATGGGGTTCCCATATGCCCCGCGAGGGGATCACCACCTGCCGGATCGTTTGGTATCCCTATCGCGGCCGCGGTGTTTACCATCTGACCTGCTGCTGCCAAAACTGCGGGAGGAAGATGACTTTCGGGCGCTGGCACCACGGGTATCGGTAACTTCAATTCGCACAACACGTCCTTTGAATTCAAATCCGTGAATATGGTCTTTAACAACGCTGGTGAAATCCTTGTGCACCTCAAAAAATGAATAAGCGCCTTTCAGATCGATCTTGCCGATCTTATCGCGTGAAATACTGCAGCGATCGCAGATCATCGCCAACAGTTTCCCGGCATCCAGCCCGTCCATTTTCCCGAGATTGATAAACAACCGGTCGCCGGCAATAACCTGATCGCTATGGGTTTTCTCAAATCGGTCTGATTTATCCGTTTTATTCAGGTCAGGCGCGCCTCTGTAATAATCCAGGAAGTGATTGAATTCAAGGGCGGTGAAACGTTTGATGATTTCTTCTTTACTCAGGTCTTTCAGTTCTTCATATACGGCGGGCAAAAAATGAGCGATCTCATTTTCCGCCAGATGCACTTCGCGAAGACGGTGCACGATATTCAATACCCTTTTTTCGCAAACCTCCTCACCCGTCGGCACTGGTACTTTCTCAAAATTAACTTTGATCATTTTCTCGATCTGTCTTATTTTCTGGATCTCCCTCCTCGACACGAGCGCTATCGATACGCCGGTTTTACCCGCGCGCGCAGTACGTCCGCTCCGGTGTGTGTAGAATTCAATTTCATCCGGCATGTTCATGTGAATGACATGAGTAATGTTGTTGACATCAATTCCGCGGGCGGCAACATCCGTTGCGACCAGTAACTGCAGTGCCTTACTTTTGAAATTCCTCATGACCCGGTCACGCTGTTGCTGGGTAAGATCGCCGTGCAGGGAATCGGCATTATATCCGTCTTTGATCAGGTGCTCTGCAATGCGCTGGGTATCTACTTTCGTTCGGCAAAAGATCAGTCCGAAAATTTCGAGGTTGAAATCAACAATGCGCTTCAAGGCCAGGTACCGGTCTCGATCCTCCACCAACATATACTGATGATCGATATTCTGGTTGCCCTGATTTTTTTCTCCCACGGTCAATTCTACAGGATCTTGCATATAAGTGCTGGCAATCCTGCGAACCTCTGAAGGCATGGTAGCGGAAAACAACCAGACATTCTTTTCTTCGGTTGTATGTGATAAAATGTGGTCTATGTCTTCCTTGAATCCCATATTGAGCATTTCATCCGCTTCATCAAGCACCAGGTATTTGATGACACTGAGATTGACAACGCGACGGGCAAGTAAATCCATCAGTCGGCCCGGAGTAGCTACAATGATCTGCGCTCCGCGCTTGATCTTTTTGATCTGATCCGTAATACTTGCTCCACCATACACCGCTACGATGTTCAACCGTTTCACAGATTTGGCAAAATTTTCGAAATCAGTCGTGATCTGCATACAGAGCTCACGCGTTGGTGCGAGCACCAGTGCCCTGGTAGTAGTATCCCGTTCATCAATAAGCTGTATCAGCGGCAAACCAAAGGCCGCGGTTTTACCAGTTCCGGTTTGCGCGAGGGCAACAATATCCTGATCCCCCTGTAACAATATGGGGATTGCTTTTAGTTGAACAGGTGTGGGAGTTTCAAATCCGAGCTTTCGGACAGATTCGACAATTTCACCGGATAATCCCAGTGTCTCAAAAGATTGCATGTATGATTGATCTAAAATAAGGGGCAAAGGTAAAGTAATTAATTGAGAGTTTTAACGCCTGTACATTTGCAGCAATCATCAGTATAAAGTGGCCGCAGACCAGGGCCTAAGCCCTCTTTTATTCTGCCATTGCCAGAAAGTTCAACATGAGCGAGTTTCTTCATAAATTCAGGTTATGAAACAGCTCGGCAGGAAACTTGGATTTTTTACCGCCTTTATCATTCCTGGTCTCGTCATCACTGGCTTTTACTTCGGTGGTTACTGGAATTTTACCGCCCTTGTTTTTTCCTTCCTCCTCGTGCCGTTGATCGACCAATATCTCGGAGAGGATACGTCAAATATTTCAGGCGACGAAGCTGCGACAAGATCAGAAGCCTTTATTACCGCTTCGTAACCTACGTATGGACATATATTCAGCTCGGTTTCCTTTGTTGGGCAGCGTGGGCAGTGACTTCCGGCAGGCTGGCCGGACCCCTACAATGGTTTGCATTCACAATGGGGTGCGCCCTGGTTACAGGAGGTATTGGAATTACAGTGGCGCATGAACTTGGACATAAAAAGTCAGCGCTGGAACAATTCTACGGAAAAATTTTATTGCTCACCGTTTGCTATATGCATTTTCACATCGAGCATAACCGGGGCCATCATGTGGCGGTTGCTACTCCTGAAGATCCCGCAACTGCGCGCAAGAATGAAAATTTTTATCGGTTCTGGGTCCGCTCTGTTTTTGGCGGTTATCAACATGCGTGGCAGCTTGAAAAGGAAAGGCTGCAACGAAAGAACCATTCAACGATTAGTGTGTATAATCAGATGTTGTGGTTCGGCTTCCTGCCTTTCGCTTTTTGTTTTCTGCTCACTCTGATTCCGACGATTCTGCTGAAGAGGTTCACCTGGGAGGTGCCCGTCTTTTTCTTCTGCCAGAGCCTTATTGCTTTCACGTTGCTGGAGCTTGTTAATTATGTCGAGCACTATGGAATTCAAAGGAAGGAAATAGCCCCGGGAAAATATGAACGCGTTAACCCGGTGCACTCCTGGAACGCAAGTCATTTGTTGAGCAATTTTTTTCTGTTTCAGCTACAGCGGCATTCAGATCATCACGTCTATTCATATAAACGCTACCAAGTGTTAGATCACTACGACGAAAGCCCGCAGTTACCTTTTGGTTACCCGACCATGATCCTTATTGCCCTTGTTCCACCGCTTTGGTTCTGGGTCATGAATAAAAGACTCGAGCGGTGGCGGGGAGAACAACAACTACAGCCCGTTTGAGATACAACGGGGCTACAGATTTTCCGATTTCACTTTCGCGCCGAAATATTCGCGGTTCATGCGTGCAATATTGGAAACACTGATTCCCTTCGGACATTCCGCTTCACACGCCAGGGTATTCGTACAGGATCCGAACCCTTCGCTATCCATCTGCTCCACCATTTTTTCCACCCGATTTTTTCTTTCCGGTTGTCCCTGAGGTAACAAGGCGAGCTGGGAGATCTTCGCGCTCACAAACAACATCGCTGACGAATTTTTGCAGGCCGCAACACAGGCGCCACATCCGATACAGGCTGCGGCATCAAAAGCTTTATCCGCATTGGTTTTAGGAATGGGAATTTCGTTTGCATCAGGAACGCCGCCGGTATTCACTGAAATATATCCACCGGCCTGCTGAATTCGCTCAAAGGCTTCACGGTTAACTACAAGATCTTTGATTACAGGAAATGCTTTCGCCCTCCACGGCTCCACCGTAATGGTCTCACCATCCCTGAAAGTCCGCATATGCAGCTGGCAGGAAGTGGTTTGCAACGGACCATGTGGACGCCCGTTGATATACATGCTGCACGCTCCACATATCCCTTCACGACAGTCATGATCGAAAGCAATCGGTTCTTCTCCTTTGAGGATCAGATCATTGTTGAGGACGTCAAACATTTCCAGGAACGACATATCCTGTGACACATGGTCTAACTGATATGTCTTAAAGCCACCCTTCGTGTTGTGATCCTTTTGCCTCCAAACCTTAAGTGTAATTTTCATTTCCGTCTATATTATTATTGTGTTTTTCGTTATTCCCTTATGCCCTTCTTCTCTCAATCCAAGACTTTTGAGCATCACAGAATCCATTGGGCTAAAGCCCTTCATTAGACCCATTCTTGATCCGCCACCTAAAGGTGGAGGCAATTGATGTCCTAAACCCTTTACACCTATATACTTATATACTTATATACTTTATGCCCTTATGCCTTTATGCCTTTATTTATAACTCCTCTGGGTGAGCTTCACATTTTCAAAAAGTAATTCTTCCTTGTGCATGGTTTCGGCCTGATTTTCTCCTGTGTATTCCCATGCGGCCACATATGCAAATTTGTCGTCATCGCGCAACGCTTCACCATCTGGTGTCTGCGATTCTTCGCGGAAATGTCCGCCGCATGATTCAGAGCGCTGCAACGCATCGTCTACCATCAGTTCGCCCAGTTCCATGAAGTCGGCAACACGGCCCGCTTTTTCCAATTCCTGATTTAATTCATTGGCACTGCCCAGGATATTTACGTTTCCCCAAAATTCATTTCGCAATTCCTGGATTCTTTTCTTCGCTTTTTTTAAACCATCCTCTGTCCTTGACATGCCACAATAGTCCCACATGGTGAGGCCTAACTCCCGGTGAAGCTGGTCTACAGTCTTGGTGCCTTTAATACCTAACAGTTTCTGAATTCTGCCGTGAACGTTTTCCAGTGCTTCTTTAAAGCCAGGGTGATCAGTTGAGATCTTATCGCTCCATCCAATATTGGCGAGATAGTCTCCAATGGTATAGGGGATGACAAAATAACCATCCGCAAGGCCCTGCATTAACGCACTTGCACCGAGGCGGTTTGCCCCGTGGTCGGAGAAGTTCGCTTCTCCCAATGCATACAATCCTGGAACATTTGTCGACAGGTTATAGTCTACCCATAGCCCTCCCATTGTATAATGCACCGCAGGGAAGATCATCATCGGAGATACATATGGATTATCACCGGTGATCTGCTGATACATATCAAAGAGATTGCCGTATTTGGCTTCAATGGTCTTTTTACCATCGCGTTTGATGGCATCGGCAAAGTCAAGAAAAACTGCCAGACCTGATCCTACACCCTTTCCTTCATCGCAGGCGTACTTTGCATTTCTGGAGGCGACATCACGGGGAACCAGGTTGCCAAACGACGGGTATTTCCGCTCCAGGAAATAATCCCTTTCAGATTCGGGAATATTAACTGCGTCTTTAGCCTTCAATCCAGGCCGCGCTGTTTTCGGAACCCATACACGGCCATCGTTTCGCAAAGACTCAGACATCAGCGTAAGCTTGGACTGATGATCACCAGACACGGGTATGCAGGTTGGGTGGATCTGGGTGAAACACGGATTGCCGAACAAAGCCCCTTTCTTGTGGGCCCGCCAGGCAGCCGTCACGTTGGAGCCTTTGGCATTGGTAGAAAGGAAAAATACGTTTCCATAACCACCCGTGCACAAAAGAACGGCGTGACCGCTGTGCGCTTCGATCTTGCCGGTTACAAGATCACGGGTGATGATACCACGGGCCTTTCCATCCGTAACAACCAGATCCAGCATTTCCGTCCTGCTGTACATTTTTACTTTTCCATTCGCGATCTGGCGGTTCAGGGCACTGTACGCTCCCAGCAATAACTGTTGTCCTGTTTGCCCGCGTGCGTAAAAGGTTCGGGATACCTGTGCCCCGCCGAAAGAACGGTTGTCGAGTAAGCCACCGTACTCACGGGCAAAGGGAACTCCCTGCGCAACACACTGATCTATTATATCGACACTGACTTCGGCCAGCCTGTATACATTGCCTTCACGCGCACGGTAATCACCCCCTTTGATAGTATCATAAAAAAGACGATGCACACTGTCGCCATCGTTCCTATAATTCTTTGCCGCATTAATACCGCCCTGAGCAGCGATGCTGTGCGCGCGCCTCGGACTGTCCTGAAAGCAAAAAGCTTTAACATTGTATCCCAACTCCGCCAGTGATGCCGCCGCAGAGGCACCTGCCAGCCCTGTTCCGACCACAATGATTTCGTATTTACGTTTATTGGCAGGATTGACGAGTTTCAGATTAAACTTGTGCTTAGACCACTTTTCCGATAAAGGTCCTTCAGGAATTTTAGATTCTAATTTCATGTCTTACTGTTTTATATCCGGCAAACACCCTTGCCTCCGGGTTACGCCTTTAAGTAAACTATACCTGGCCATTTCACCGCGAGCCGGACATCAATTGATATACATGTAGATGGGAATGAGCGCAAACAACGCCGGCACAACAACCGCAAACGCTACACCCACAAACCTGATCACTGGATTATATTTTACATGGTTTAAGCCCAACGTCTGGAATGCGCTGCCAAATCCGTGAAATAAATGAAAAGCGAGCAGGGTCATGCTCACTACATACAACACGACAAACCAAATATTTGCATAGGCAGCATCGACTACGGCATAGAGATTTTTATACTGCTCGCCATCATAGTTGGCCGTCGGAATTCCGCCCCAGTGCATTTCATACCAAAAGCTGCGCAGGTGAATTACCAGAAAAATAAAAATAAAAGTTCCCAGGATCCCCATGTTCCGGGAAGTCCAGTGAGATGAATTCTTGTTCATGGCGTAACCTTGCGGGCCACGGGCCCGGCGATTTCTGACCGTCAGAATAATGGACCATAACACATGTATCAGAATGAATGCATAATTGCCGACGGAAATCACTTTGATCAAAGGATTTGAAGTCATGAACTGGGCGTAAATATTAAATGACTGCCCACTATCACTGTTCAGCAGTTGAAGGTTGCCTACAAGATGAACTACCAGAAAAATTATGAGAAAAAGACCGGTCAGGGCCATGACAACTTTTCTCCCGATCGTACTGGAGAAAAAATTCGTAAACCAATTCATAGTTTGTTTTAACTGAGTTGAGGTGGCCAAAAATACTCCCCAGTGTTTTACCAAACAATGACACTTACTATTTTAAAAGTTGTCCAAATAAGAAATTGTTTTTCGCCTGGCTGTAATTCATCATTACAGCACTTCGAATATTAAGACGATCAACCCAATGGCGACCAGCATCACCAGTAAAAACCACTCTTTGCGAAGAAAGCTCACTAATCTTTTATACAGGGGTTTCATAAAAAAGTGCGTTACTACTTCTCCTTTATCCAAAAATCAAGCCTTCATATATAATATGTTTACTATCAGAAAGTTATAAAAATAAACGTTCGCAGCTAAGCTGCAAATTTATCGTAAAATTGGGAATTATTCTTAATTTGGGATAATGGATTGATTTCAATGTGTTGCAGTTACGGGGGTTGGAATTAACTTTACAAGTTGCAACCACGCCTTTTCTAAATGTACCTGATTTTCGACACGGAAACCACCGGTATTCCGCACAACAAGACCGCGCCGATCTCCGCCGTTGACAACTGGCCCCGCCTTGTTCAGCTCGCCTGGCAACTGCACGACGCCCGGGGTAAACTGATCTCGCGGCAGAACCTGCTGATCAAGCCCGATGGCTTTGATATCCCATACAAGGCAGAGCAGATCCACGGCATATCAACAAAACGAGCGCTTAAGGAAGGCCACCCTTTACGATCGGTGCTGGAGCTTTTCATGAGCGACATGGCCCAGACATCTCTTCTGGTGGGCCACAACATTGAATTTGACATCAGTATTCTTGGAGCCGAGTTGATCAGGCAAAAATTCGAAATTGAAGCGCTGCTCAAACTGGAAAAAGTAGATACAGGGATCGCTTCCACAGAATTTTGTCAGCTTTCCGGAGGATTGGGAGGGCGACTTAAGATGCCACGCCTGGTGGAGCTGCACGAAAAACTTTTTGGAAAAGATTTCGGAGATGCCCACGATGCCTCTTACGATGTGGCGGCCACCGCCCGGTGTTTCTTTGGCCTGCTTGAAAAAAAAGTAGTCAATCCCTTTGACAACACCCCGGTTGAAGAAATCCTCTATGAAGAGCCAAACCTGGAGGCTGCCAATTCAACGAAAAGAGAAAAGAAAAAAGAAGCCGGCTATTCTCTGACAACAAAAGAGGGCGCAAGCACCGACAAGCCTTTTGTGCACCTGCACGCTCATTCCCAGTTTTCCGTTCTCCAGGCTACGCCGGACGTCAAGAATATGGTGATGAAAGCCAAATCCCTGGGCATGCCTGCCGTGGCGATCACCGATCTGGGAAATATGTATGGCACTTTTAAATTCGTGAGAGAAGCTTTAAACCAGGAGATCAAACCAATTGTCGGATGTGAATTTTATCTCGCGGATGATCGTAAAAAATTAAAGTTCACCAAAGACAATCCCGACAAGCGATATAACCAGGTGTTGCTGGCAAAAAATAAAAACGGTTACCACAACCTGGCTAAACTAAGTTCGCTTGGTTTTACGCAAGGGCTTTATGGAATTCACCCGCGGATAGACAAGGCCCTGGTTGAACAGTACAAACAGAACCTGATCGCCACAACGGGTGGGCTAAACAGCGAAGTTCCCCACCTCATTTTACACGTGGGAGAAAAGCAGGCCGAAGAAGCTTTTAAATGGTGGCATCAGCAGTTTGGAGAAGATTTCTACGTTGAACTGAACAGGCATGGTGTGCCGGAGGAAGACCACGTCAACGAAGTCTTGTTGCGGTTCGCGCAGAAATACAACGTGAGATATTTTGCCGCTAACGAGTCCTATTATCTGGATAAGGAAGAAGCAAATGCACACGATGTATTGTTGTGCATCAAGGAAGGTGAATTTAAATCCACGCCCATTGGATATGGCCGCGGACACCGATATGGTCTGGTGAACGACCAGTATTATTTCAAGTCGCAGGATGAGATGCGTTCTATTTTCAGAGATCTGCCGGAGGCCATAGAGACCATTAGCGAGATTGTAAATAAGATTGAAAGCTTCACGCTTGAAAGAGATGTGTTGCTTCCGAAGTTCGATATCCCCGAAGGGTTTACCAGCGAAGATGAATATCTGCGGCATCTTACCTACGAAGGAGCGAAGAAAAAATATGTCGAACTGACACAGTCGCTGATCGACCGGCTTGACTTTGAATTGGCAACGATCAGGAACACCGGATATCCCGGTTACTTTCTCATCGTTCAGGATCTTACTTCAAAAGCCCGCGAGATGGGTGTGAGTGTGGGACCAGGCCGCGGTTCGGCCGCAGGGTCTGCCGTGGCATACAGTATTGGTATCACTAACGTTGACCCAATCAAATACGATTTGCTTTTTGAGCGTTTTCTGAATCCCGACCGCGTTTCCCTTCCCGATATTGATATTGATTTCGACGATGAAGGCCGCGACAAGGTATTGCATTATGTCATTGACAAATACGGAAAGAACCAGGTTGCACAGATCATTACCTATGGCACCATGGCCGCAAAATCTTCCATCCGGGATTGCTCACGGGTCATGGAACTTCCTTTGAGCGATGCAAACATACTTGCAAAGATGATCCCCGAACGTCCGGGCACGACCCTGGCCTCGGCTTTCGGAGAAATAAAAGAATTAGCCGATATTAAAAGAGGCGGCGACCTGAGGGCGCAGGTCCTGCAGCAAGCCGTTGTTCTGGAAGGGTCCGTGCGCAACACCGGTACCCATGCGTGTGGCGTGATCATCACTCCGGATGACCTGACGAATTTTGTCCCGGTCTCCACAGCTAAGGACTCCGACATGCTCGTCACGCAATTCGACAACAGCGTAGTGGAAAGCGCCGGCATGCTGAAGATGGACTTTCTCGGATTAACGACGCTAACAATTATTAAAACTGCCCTGAAGAACATCAAAAAAAGTAAGGCGCACGAAATTGATATTGACAGTGTTCCCCTGGAGGACATTAAGACCTATCAATTATTTCAGCGAGGCGAAACCACGGGCACTTTTCAGTTTGAAAGCGCGGGTATGCAAAAATATCTCAGGCAACTAAAACCTGACAAGTTTGAGGATCTCATTGCGATGAATGCGTTGTACCGCCCGGGACCAATGGAATACATTCCGCTATTCATCAACCGCAAGCACGGACGGGAGCCGATCAGGTATGATCTTCCTGAAATGGAGGAGTACCTGGGAGAGACGTACGGCATCACGGTATACCAGGAACAGGTGATGTTGCTTTCCCAAAAACT
>JBBDXJ010000135.1:0-32865 GCA_040902445.1 Cyclobacteriaceae bacterium
GTGTAGTCGCCTTTGTGAAGTAAACCCTTTACATCTTTAAAATTCGCGCCCAGTGGTTTAATCAGCGGCCGCGACTGTTTTCCAACCAATATGTTGGGAGTATAGGTGATCTGATAGGCATAAAATGAAAAAGAGATCAGCAGAACAGAAAACAGCAGGAAAAAAATTAACTTTTTCGATGGTCTCATGACAAATTAACTTGGCGCTAAAATACAAATTTACTCATTACCCGTCTGACCGCTCCGAGCCGGCCTGAAGGCTTTGTTCCAGATCATTTTTTATAAAAACCGCACCGTAAACACTTTTTAACTTCTAAGATCTAATTTTGGTGCGAAATGGCCGCCGAGCTCTTAAAAATCCACCCTGTTAATCCGGAACAGCGTAAAATAGCGTACGTTGTTGATGTCTTGTTAAAAGGAGGGATAATCGTATATCCCACTGACACCATATACGGCCTGGGCTGTAGCCTGATGAATAAAAAGGCGATTGAAAAGCTATGTCATCTTTTGAACATCAAACCCCAAAAGCTTGATTTATCCTTTATCTGCCATGACCTGAGTCAGATTAGCGAGTATGCCAGACGCATAGAGACACCAGTTTTCAAGATCTTGAAAAAAGCTTTACCCGGCCCTTTTACATTCATCCTTGAATCCAGCAGCAAGGTTCCAAAAATTCTCGAAGGCAATAAAAAGACTGTCGGCATCAGGATACCTGACCATCCTGTACCCCGCATGATCGTGGAGCGGTTAGGCAATCCACTAATTACCGCCTCTATAAAAAACGAGGACACGATCCGCGAATACACTACTGACCCCCAGGAAATGTACAAAGATCTCAAGCACGCCGTGGACGTTGTTATTGATAGCGGGGCAGGGGGAAATGTGCCCTCCACCGTAGTAGATTGTACCTCGCCCACCATTGAAATTATCAGGCAGGGGCTCGGGAACCTTAACGAATACAATTAAAGTTTATAGCGGCTGTAAGGTCCGATAACCTATGGGATTTTAAAAAACACTTACAAAAGTTACATGTGAAGACGGCCCTGATAGAAACGCATTATTTGCCCTCCATTGCCTATTTTGCTGCGCTCTCTGATTGCCATAAAGTGGTTGTGGAAAAACATGAACACTACGAGAAGCAATCATTCAGGAACCGGTGTTACATCAAAGGACCGCACCAGGTCGAAGTCTTAATTATTCCTGTGACCGGCAAAGCAGGCAAGCCCCACATAGGCGAAGTGAAGATCGATTACCATCAGAAATGGCTTAATAATCATTGGCGAACCATCCAGACGGGTTATGGGAAAGCTCCTTTTTTTGAGTACTACGCCCCGGATCTTCACGATATTTTGTTCAAAAAACCCGTTTTTCTATACGATTTAAACCTGCAATTAATGACATTGTGTCTGAAATGGCTAAAAAAGGAAGCTGCCTTACGAGAAACCAGGATTTATGAAAAAAATCCTCCGGGAGACATAATTGATTTGCGGGGGTTGATAAACCCAAAAAAAGAAGATGGCTGTAATAGATTTAATAAAAGTATAGAATATCAGCAGGTCTTTGGCAGTAAGTTTGTTCCTAATCTTAGTCTCATAGATTTGATCTTTAACCAGGGACCAGGTGCATGGGATATCGTGAAAGCTTCCGCGCTGAATGAACAATAACAGTTCCGGCTGCGTTTCTATAGGAAATTAACTTACGGCCCTGAGGGCCTGAAAACTTAGTTCTTCTGTAGTTATAGTACGATAGAAAAACTTTACATTTACATTAATCTAATCATAGGATTTTACATGGAAGCCAAATTTTCCAACCGCGTTAAAGAGGTGATCTCACTCAGCAGGGAAGAGGCATTGCGTCTTGGTCATGATTACATTGGCACAGAGCATCTCTTGCTCGGCATGATTCGCGAAGGCGAAGGTGTGGCCGTCGGCGTTTTAAAAAAACTGGGTGTTCCGCTCGAAGAACTCAGAGCCGAGATCGAAAAGATTTCCAAAGGAACCGCCACCCACGAAATTAAAAACCTCGCCAACATTCCTTTGACCAAAGCTTCAGAAAAAGTATTGAAGATCACTTACCTGGAAGCCAAAATTTTCAAAGCACAGCTGATTGGAACAGAACACCTGTTGCTTTCCATTCTGCGCGATGCTGATAATCTTGCTACCCAGATCTTAAATAAGTTCGACGTTAACTACGAGACCGTTAAAGAAATGCTGGAATATCAAAATGAAACACCCATGGCGTCATCAGACACTGATGATCCGGATGATGATTCTTCAAAAATCTTCGGCAGCGGAAGTTCAGCCGCAGGGGGAAAGGAGAAAAAAGGAACGGAAAAATCAAGGACCCCGGTGCTTGACAATTTCGGACGTGATCTCACGCGTTTAGCGGAAGACAATAAACTAGATCCTATAGTTGGGCGGGAAAAAGAAATTGAACGTGTTGCTCAGATATTGTCCAGGAGAAAGAAAAATAATCCTATCCTGATAGGTGAACCCGGGGTTGGAAAGACAGCGATAGCGGAAGGTCTTGCACTGCGGATCATCCAGAAAAAAGTATCACGTGTATTGTTCGGAAAAAGGGTCGTAACCCTGGATCTCGCTTCACTGGTTGCAGGAACGAAATACCGCGGTCAGTTTGAAGAACGGATGAAGGCCGTAATGAATGAACTGGAAAAATCTCCTGATGTGATCCTGTTCATTGACGAATTGCATACTATCGTAGGAGCTGGCGGCGCGTCGGGATCACTCGACGCTTCGAATATGTTCAAACCTGCGCTGGCCCGTGGTGAGATCCAATGTATCGGCGCTACCACGCTGGATGAATACAGGCAGTACATCGAAAAAGACGGTGCCCTTGCCCGCAGATTCCAGATGGTTATGGTGGATTCCACTTCCGTTGAAGAGACCATTCAGATCCTCGATAATATCAAGGAAAAATATGAAGATCACCACCATGTGATCTATACCAAGGAAGCAATCGATGCCTGCGTGAGACTTTCCGATCGTTATATCAGTGATCGTTATTTGCCGGACAAAGCCATCGATGTACTCGACGAAGCCGGCGCACGTGTTCACATAAACAATATTCACGTTCCCGATGACATCGTAAAATTTGAAGAGGCTATTGAGGACGTGAAGAAGGAAAAGAACCGCGTAGTGAAAAGCCAGAAATACGAAGAGGCTGCCCAACTTCGCGATCGTGAAAAGAAACTTATCGAGCAACTGGAACTTGCCAAAACAAAATGGGAAGAAAAAACCCGTACGGAAAAATATACCGTCGATGAAGATAATGTCGCCGATGTGATTGCCATGATGACCGGCATCCCCACCAAGCGTATTGCCCAGAAGGAAAGCAATAAGCTGCTGGGCATGACCGACGAACTAAGTGGCAGGGTTATCGGCCAGGAAGAAGCGATCAAAAAATTAACAAAAGCCATTCAGCGCACCCGCGTGGGTTTAAAAGATCCGAGAAAACCTATTGGTTCATTTATATTCCTGGGTCCTACCGGCGTGGGAAAAACTGAGTTGGCGAAAGTACTCGCCAACTACCTGTTCGATAAAGAAGACGCACTGATACGCATCGACATGAGCGAATACATGGAGAAATTCTCCGTATCCCGGCTGGTGGGTGCTCCCCCGGGTTATGTGGGGTATGAGGAAGGTGGACAGCTCACTGAAAAAGTGAGACGCAAACCGTATTCTGTCGTGCTGTTGGATGAAATTGAAAAAGCACATCCGGATGTATTTAACATTTTACTCCAGGTGCTTGACGATGGTATTCTCACAGACGGTTTGGGAAGAAGGGTGGATTTCAGAAATACGATCATTATCATGACTTCCAATATTGGTGTTCGCGACCTGAAAGATTTTGGTTCGGGTATCGGATTCGCCAGCGCTGCCAAACGCGAGAACGATGAAGAGGTGATGAAGTCTACTATTCAAAGCGCGTTGAAACGGGCATTCAGTCCTGAATTTTTGAACCGCCTTGACGACGTGATCGTGTTCAACTCGCTGCTGCGTCAGGATATCCATAAGATCATCGACCTTAGTTTAGGAAAGTTGTTCGCAAGGATCACGCGAATAGGTTATAATGTCGAGCTCACAGATAAGGCTAAAGATTTCCTCGCAGAAAAAGGTTACGACCACCAGTTCGGTGCAAGGCCTTTGAACCGAGCCATCCAGAAATACCTGGAAGACCCGGTAGCGGAAGAAATTCTGAAAGGTGAGATCGAAGAAGGTGGAACTATTATGGCGGACTACGAAGGCAAGGGTGATTTACTCACACTGAAGATCAAAAAAACAAAAGCTCCGAAGGAGCCGAAGGAAAAGAAAAGTGAATAACAAAAAAGCCGGCTGATGCCGGTTTTTTTGTTTAGTTCAAGGTTCAAAGTTTCTGACGAACCAGACTCGTGCGCAACTTTAAACCTTGAACTTTGAATTAGAGGGACATCATCTCTTTAAATTTCGCAGCCTGCCTGCGGCTCACCTCAACTTTATCCCCTCCGCGCAAACGAACCATCAAACCACCGTTGAACCAGGACTCAATACCCTCCACCCAGCTGAGGTTTACGATGTGCTTGCGGCTGGCGCGGAAGAAAGCGCGTTCATCCAGTTTTTCGTCCAGGGCATTTAAAGACTTGTGGATCATGGGCCGGTTATTGTCGAAGTAAACTTTAATGTAGTTTCCGTCGGATTCGAATAAACGCACATTGTTAAGACTTACAAACCAGCAGCGTTCACCATCCTTTACGAACACCTGATCGTTCAGGCCAAGCTTTTTCTCAGGTCCGCGTTCGGCGACTATCTTAGCCCGCTCTTTTTCGGAGAGTTTGGCCATCGTTTCAGATAGACGTTCAGGTTGGATGGGCTTCAACAGATAATCCAGCGCGTTGACTTCAAATGCTTTCAGGGCAAATTCGTCGTAGGCAGTGGTAAACACTACGAGCGGCACGGAATCGAGCATCTCCAGTAACTGAAAGCCGGTCTTACCTGGCATCTGAATGTCCAGAAACAAGAGGTCCGGATTGAGCTCATTGATCATCTGGTAGGCTTCCTCAGCATTTACAGCCTCCCCCACTACTTCGATCATAGGATGGTCTTCCAGCAACTTCATTAATTCTTTACGAGCCAGGCGCTCGTCATCCACGATTAGTGCTCTCATATTTTTGTTTTTGCGGTATTATTACTTCTGTAAGGACAAAATTATCGTTTTCATTTACAATACGAAAGGATGCCTCGTCTCCATAGATCAATTTTAATCTTTGAACGGTATTTTTCAACCCGATTCCCATCGGACTGCCCGTTTCTCCATTGATCAAACGCCCGCTGTTGCGGATCAGTATCTTTAACGAGTCGTTTTCGACCACCGTTTTCATCTGGATCAATCCGCCCGCCGTGAGTTTGGATATACCGTGCTTAATGCCGTTTTCCACCAAAGTCTGGATCATAAAAGGGGGGACATAAAACTTATGCGATTCAGGATGGATGTCAAACTCGGTCTTCAATCTCTCCTCAAAGCGGATGTGTTCCAGGCCGAGATAATCCTTCACGATCTTGAGCTCATCCTCGAATTTGGTGAGGCCTTTTTTATCCGACGCCAGTGAATTTCTAAGGATATTGGATAATTGATTAATGGCTTGTTTTGATTTCAGGGGGTTTTCATCCACAAGCGCCCGAATACTGTTCAGCGCATTAAAGATAAAGTGGGGGTTCAGCTGCGATTTAAGATTGTTCAATTCGATCTGCACCATGGAAGCCTCGTATTTCAGGCTCTTGTTGTACTGATCAAAATAATGAAAGGTGAAATACAAGACATACCAAATGAAAAATATTACCGCATAATTCAAAGATAATCCCAGGATATTTTCAAGATCAAACACTACCTCTTCATCGTAAATCCCCAGCATAAAACTGAAGGGAATTCGTAAGAAATACAGGATCAGGCCGAGTAACATGGCCATTGAAAACACATTTAATATCAGCCGTGGAATTCCAATATTTAACCACTTGCGGGGAATAATCAGTATCCTGGCAAAATGAGTGACCAGAAGGCATAGCAGGGACTCGAAAAAAAGGAAAATGATCCGTGCCGAACTGGTCCCACCAGATGCAATGATACTCCCAACTATTTGTACCACTGCATAAAGAAGAAGCCAGCCACCTATTTGCAACGTCCAGTATAGTCTCAGCCTGTTCACGGATTCGGATTAATGGATTTATAGATTAACAGAATTGATCCGGGTCATAAATATTTGAACTGAAGCAGATATAAAAATAAGATTCCGGTCGATACGATTAAAATCCAGGATACAATGACCAGCGGTTTTTTATATTGGATCAACCGTGGCTCCATGGTGAGGGAATTGACTATAAAGGACAATCCGGCCAAACCATAAAGGCTGAACTCCAGAAGATCGTTAATAGTCAGCTGATATATCCCTACGCCCAGGAAAATCAATCCAAACATGTACTGTCTGGTTTTCGCATTCATGATCGGCGCGATTTCAGTTCGGTACTCAGGAACATTCCGGTATAGCTTGCTGCGTTATTGGAAACTTCTTCCGGGGTACCCTTTGCAACAATCCGCCCCCCTTTCGCGCCGCCTTCAGGACCAAGGTCCACAATAAAATCCGCGGTCTTGATCACATCCATGTTATGTTCGATAACCAGCACGGTGTTGCCTTTGTCGACGAGTTTTTGAAGGACATCGAGCAGATGAGCAATGTCCTGGAAATGAAGACCTGTCGTCGGCTCGTCGAGGATATAAAAAGTTTTACCTGTGTCTCGTTTGGATAATTCCGTTGCGAGCTTTACCCTTTGGGCCTCACCTCCCGAGAGGGTGGTAGCGTGTTGACCCAGGGAGATATAACCCAATCCCACTTCATCCAGTGTTTTTATTTTCCGAAGTATACGCGGCTGGTTTTCAAAAAAAGTCACGGCTTCTTCCACGGTCATATCCAAAACATCCGAAATTGATTTTCCCTTGAACCGCACTTCCAGGGTTTCGCGGTTGTATCGTTTTCCTTTACAGGTTTCGCATGGAACATGAATATCTGGCAGGAACTCCATTTCGATTAAACGCAATCCTGCGCCCTCACACGTTTCGCAGCGACCACCCTTTACGTTGAAGGAAAATCTTCCCGTCTTGTAGCCGCGTATCTTTGCTTCCGGCAATTGTGAAAACAGATCCCTGATCTCTGTAAATACGCCAGTGTATGTTGCAGGATTTGATCGCGGCGTTCTTCCGATAGGGGATTGGTCGACCTCGATAACTTTATCAAGATTTTCCAGCCCTTCAATTTTCTTATAGGCAAGCGGCTCGGTTCTTGAGTTGTAAAACTGTTGATTGAGAACGGGGAATAAAGTCTCGTGAATTAATGTCGATTTTCCGCTCCCCGATACGCCCGTAATACAAGTCAGGGTTCCCAAAGGAATTTCAAGGTCAACATTTTTCAGGTTATTGCCCGTCGCACCTTTCAGGCATAGTTTTCCGCCATTTCCTATTCTCCGGTCCTTTGCATAACCGATATTAATACTTCCATTCAGGTAGCCCGCTGTTTTACTTTTTGAGCGTAGAAATTGTTCGGGTGTGCCTTCTGCAATCACCTGTCCTCCATGTCTTCCGGCGCCCGGCCCGATATCGAGTATATAGTCCGCCTCGAGCATCATATCCTTGTCGTGCTCCACCACAATGACCGAGTTGCCCAGATCGCGGAGATCTTTCAGGGCTTTAATAAGTTTGACATTGTCGCGCGCATGCAACCCAATGCTGGGTTCATCGAGGATATAAAGAACGCCGACCAACTGAGTGCCTATCTGCGTTGCCAGCCGAATCCTCTGGGATTCACCGCCACTTAAAGTTCTTATAGGTCTGTGCAGGTGAAGGTAGTCGAGGCCGACATCAAGGAGGAAACCAATGCGTTTGCGGATCTCTTTTAAAACTTCCGTTGCGATGATCCGTTGTTTGGCATCAAGCCGGTCTTCCAGACCAATGAACCATTTCCTCAGTTCATCAATACCCAAAAGCGATAGCTCAGCTATATTCTTTCCGTCGAGCTTAAAGTGAAGCGATTCTTTTTTCAATCGCGCACCCTGACACTCAGGACATGTTCTTGTGATGGTAAAATCCTCCACCCATTTTTTCATCGCGTCCGAACCTTCGTCGCGTTGTTTTTCCAGGAAGTTAATGATACCTTCAAACCTCGTGCTCCATTCCGTTCCCGGATATTTTACAGAGGGTACTCCAACGGGTTCATCGCCTCCATATAACAATACATTTAAAACTTCGTTGGGAATACTTTTGAGGGGCGTACTCAGCGTGAGTTTGTAACGCTTCAGAATAGCCTCGATCTTTTTAAATATCCAGATGTCGCGGTATTCTCCAAGAGGTAAAATGCCTCCACGGCTGATACTTAAATTCTTATCGGGAATGACCGATTCTTCCGTGATCTCTTCGATCTGGCCTAGTCCATTACACTCCGGACAAGCTCCATAAGGTGAATTGAAAGAAAAAGAATTCGGCGCGGGTTCATCATAAGACAAACCTGTTTTCGGGTCCATCAGGAATTTCGAAAAATGATGGAGCTTGCCGTTTTCTTCAATGGCCATGACGACACCCTTTCCTTCTTTTAAGGATCTATTGATTGATTGCCCTATTCTTGCGCGGTCTTTCGAATCGGCAATAATGCGGTCCATTACAATTTCTATGTCGTGGATCTTATAGCGGTCAACCTGCATCTTTGCCGTGATCTCCACTATTTCACCATCTACCCTGACCTTTGTATATCCCGATTTCCGGATTTGTCGAAAAAGCTCGCGGTAGTGTCCCTTCCTGCCTTTGATGACCGGCGCCAGTAAGATCAGCTTCTTTCCCTTATAGTTGTTGAGGACTGCATCCAGGATCTGATCTTCAGACTGTCGGATCATTTTATCACCGCTGAGGTACGAAAATGCTTCTCCGGCACGTGCGTAAAGCAGCCGCATAAAGTCATAGATCTCCGTTACCGTCCCAACGGTTGACCGCGGGTTCCTGGAGGTGGTTTTTTGTTCAATAGAGATTACCGGACTTAAGCCGTTGATCTTGTCGACATCCGGCCTTTCGAGATTGCCTAAAAAGCTTCGGGCATAGGCCGAAAAACTTTCCATATACCGGCGCTGGCCTTCAGCATAGATCGTGTCAAATGCAAGCGAAGATTTTCCGCTGCCGCTAATGCCCGTAATTACAACGAGTTTATTTCGTGGAAAAGAGACATTTATGTTCTTGAGATTGTGCTCCCGAGCCCCAATGACTTCAATGTGTTCATGCCCCGAAGGGTCTATAGTGATTTTAGGTTCTGCTGTTTCCGCTTTGACCATGGCCGGTAAATATGAGGAATACAAGATGAAATCTATGGTCTGTGCTTATGCAAATCAAATATTTTGTAACAAATAATGGAAAGGGTACATCATTGCGCTAATAGCTAACTAAAGAATCCCGTTAAAAAGTTCGGTTTAATCTAAATCTTAGTGTCGTTGTCCTTAAAAATCCCGGATGATCGGAAGATAAAGATTTTGAAAATAATTTGGAAAAATCAGAGGGGTAGGAAATTTCAATTCGCACATGTGCGCATTTTAATAGTATCAAAAAGTGAAATCGTATTCGAGTAATACTGACTTAATTGTTGCTTTATCTTCCTTCACCAATTTGTATTTCCCGTTTTTAAGCTCAAAAACCGTCCGCCAACCTGGTATCAGGGTCTATTATCCAATATTCCTGGACGCCAAAGCGCTCATACAATTCCTTTTTCTTAACTAAATCATAATCTTTGTTGGCAGGAGAAAGTATTTCCACCAAAAGGTAAGGCACACCATGAAAATGGCCCTTTAGATTCAAATTTCCGCGATTTGAATTCAAAATAACCACAATATCAGGCTGAACGGCATTGCGAGTTTCATCCAGGTAAACGTCAAAAGGAGCAATCGCTATCTTTCCACCTTTTTCTTTGATCTTAATCCTAAGCTGTGAGGCAATTTCGATCAGTATATCCTGATGGTCAAATACGGGAGAGGGAGACATATAAATTTGGTTGTCAATAACTTCAGCCAGAGTGCCCTCTGGAAGGGATTTATAAACCTCCATTATTGTTCTCGGCGGTGTTCATCACAAGGAAATTTACTAAATTTCAATTAGCAGTTCAACGGCGTAAAGCGGTAAATGATCTAAGGCACGTCCTTCCCTGACGCAATCTGAAGCATTTCGAACCAATCCTGCCGCTCGAGGCGGATGTCAATTGCCTTTGCGCTTTCAATGATACGTTCGGGTTTAGTCGTGCCTATCACGGGAAACATATTTGCGGGATGACTCAGCAGCCAGGCCAGCGCCAATTGAGTTTCAGATGCGTCGTACTTAACTTTTTTAGACCATAACCCGTTGTTGGATTTTCCTGAGATCAGCTTTCCTTCACCCAGTGGCGAATAAACCATTGGAGCTGTCTCATATTTTTGCAGAACATCAAGAGTACCATCATAGAGCACATCCAGTTTACCCAGGGAAAATTCCACTTGATTTGTTACCAGGGGAAAAGGCAAAAACTTCTGAAGCATTTCGAATTGTGCGGCTGTAAAATTCGAAACGCCAAAGTGCAGTACCTTACCATTTCGCCTCAGCAAACCAAAAGCTTCCGACACTTCCTCCGGATCCATAAAAGGGTCAGGACGGTGGATAAGCAACAGGTCAAGGTAGTCCGTTCCCAAGTCCCCCAAGGAACTATCAACTGAGTGCAGGATATGTTTTTTAGAAGTGTCATAATGCTTCACCCAGGTATCGGGATGCCGGGAAGAAGTCAGCATGATGCCGCATTTGCTGATCAGTTGCATTTGCTTTCTCAGCGATGGGTTCTTTTTTATGACCTGACCAAATATTTTTTTGGTTTTCATAATCGCCATAAATATCCGCGTGGTCAAAGGAGGAGATACCCGCCTCCAGTGCCGTTACAATCAAGCGTTCAACGTTCACACCAGGCGAACTATCCCAGCGCCATGCGCCTGCAACGATGCGGGAAAGCACCGGCCCTTTGAGATGCAAGTGTCGTTTTTCCATAGCCTAAAATACTTCCGGTAGTTTTTTGCTATTAAACCTGCGAATAAGGGTGTGGCTCTAAAAATATTTTGTGGATCTTCGAAACCGTATTGGCGTACTCCGGAAGCTTTGACATTGTTTGCCAATCAGGATGTGCAATAAAATCTTTCCATACTTTATCGCGTTCCTCCATGTTTTCGTAGACTGCCATGTAAGTGAGGCAGGGAAGGCCTTTGCCACTGATATTTTCACCGTAAAACACTGCGGGCAATTTCACTTTCTTGAAGATATCAATCTCGCCTTCATTGAACATTTTAACTTTTCGTCTTACTGCATCTTCGCTATATCCTTCATAGATGCGGAGTTCGAATAACCTTTGAGTTTTTGAAGGCACAACCATTTTCGGAAGTGCGTCGAAAGCCAGCATCAAAGAAGAATCATAGCGCTCATACACCGACTGATCCATCGTAATACTATTATACTCGTCGCTTGAGGTCACGAATTCTTTATCATTCTTTAACTCAAGAGCGATCTTCGCGAAGTTTTCAAAACTGGAATAGGGAATGAGCACATAGATCCTGGCAGGCTCCGACATACTTCTTTCCCTGAACACACCTACATTTCTTACGCCCATCCTGTTGAGAGCAGGAATTAATGCTTTAGAAAAAAAATTATCGAGCGGATTGAGATTCCTTCGCATGTGATAGACGCGAAATTCATATAATTCCTTGTTTTTAGGGGAACCCTGCGCAAGCGTGGATCCCAATCCTGCCCCGGCCACAGCTGCCGTTGTCAATATTGATTTTTGTATAAAGTCTCTTCTTTCCATTTTTTCTATTATCAAGCTGTACCTATTATCCATTCCATTCAAGGATCAGTTTAGATAGTTCTTAACCAAGTGTGGCGGAAAAGACAAAACGAATCGATACCAATCATGAAAAGCCTTATCCTCTCTCTTTACTTTATTTGTTTGATACTCAATCTCTAAATCTTCGAAGAAACTCATTCATTTCAAATTTAATTCCAATTTAAGAATTAATCGTCAGGGAAAAATCTATTAATTCAAGATTCTCTCAAACACAAATACGCCTTTCTTATTGGAGACAACGATATCAATGGCACCATCACCAGTAATATCCTTCGCCACAATATTGAGCCCGGATCCGGAATCATTATCAATCTCATGGGGTTCGAAGTAGGGTTCGGTTCCCGGTTTATATTCAAACCAGTAAAGCACGGCGGGCTCACGAGCACCGGGGTCATTGTCTGTATCATTGTGGGCGAAAAACCGTTTACCAACGATGAGATCGGGATTGCCATCTTCATTCAGATCAGTGAGCGAGGAAGAATGCGATTGCGAAAAAGCTTTGAAGATCTCGTGTTGTTTCCAGCCGGGATTACCATCGGCATCCTTCACCTGTTCATGCCACCAGATGCCGTAGCGATGTGCCGAAGCGCTGATGACATCATTTAGTCCATCTTTATTTACGTCGAGCACGTGCATATGGGAACAATCTTCGCCTAATGTAGCTTCATGAAAGATCCAGTTGGGCTGGGTCCTGTCTTCAGGACCTTCCCACCATCCCTGTTTTGTGATAACATCTTTTCGCCCGTCGTTATTTACGTCGCCGTATCCCAGGCCATGAGAAAAGCGGTCCGTGCCAGGCACATTTTTTTCGCTTACAGCAAATTTTTTCCATCCAGTTTCGGATGGTGACTTGGGCGCCTGAAGCCACACCATTTGTTTTTCTTTGGAGTCGGCGCAAAGAATATCCATTCTTCCATCGCCATCCACATCCAATAATGCCGGCGATTCATTGCCTACTTCAACAGTCTTGTGGATGAGATGTTTCTTCCAGTGGCCTTCCTCATTTTTTGGATTCTCATACCAATGCGCTAGTTTGCCCGGATAATCGATAACTATCAGATCGACCCATTCATCCTGGTTGATGTCCATGCTGAAATTAAGAAATGAATCGCTGTATTCTTTAGCAGGATCATAAGCCTTACCCGCGAAGATCTCATGACGTTTCCATTCCGGCGCCTCGTACCAATATGCGCCCGACAACACATCCGTTCTGCCATCGTGATTGATATCTCCCACGGCAACTCCTTCCGATACAAACTCGCGCGTCAGAGTATGTTTCTTAAATTCGACCGCCGTTCCTTTTTTTTGCTCTGAAGTGGCGTCATCAGGAGGCTTCTGATTATTTCCCTTGCAAGCAGCAAGAACTGATAATATCAAAAATCCGTAAAGGGAAGTATTTGTATTTATTCTCATCGATGATTTTTATTAAACCTTCTTGTCTAAATCTTCAGCCTGGAAATGGTCAGCCCCGGTCCTGGTAATCCCACAAATCCCGAAATCAATCGTGGTAATCCATTAATCCCAATTAATCCCGGTCCGGAAATCAATCCTGGTAATCCTTTAATCCCTTTGATCCCGGTCAGCTTTGCAAACTAAGTAAATACTTCACCAGCGCATTAAATTCTTCCTGGGAGAGAATATTCCCGAAGAGATCGGGCATTAACGTGTATTTGGAAGCTTTCTGTTCGGCAATCTCATTCTTTGGCACGGAAAATTCCTTTCCGGAAATATCTGCAAATACGATAACCTCACCTTCTTCGCGGCGGAATAATCCACTCATCACTTTTCCGTCCTTCAATGTAATAGTATAGTTCCTGAATGATTCTGATACATTCCGGTTAGGATCGAGGATCTTCTCAGCAAGCGCTCTTGGTCCCCATTTCCCTACGCCATCAAGCTGCGGACCAATCGCTCCTCCTTCGCCTCCAATGGAGTGGCATGCGGCACAGTTCTGGCTGAATAATATTTTTCCCGAATCCAGTGGCACTTCTTCCTTTAAGGAATTAAATGCTATTAGCCGCGTATCTATCAGCGTTTGCCTTTCTTTACTTATCGGTTCAAGTTTCGCCGTGATGTCTTTGAACTCCTGTTGTTGGCGCGCTGTAATGTTCAGCATGATCCGTTCTTCCACTTTGGGTTCAATAAGCGTACGCGGTAGAAGTTCACCGCTTTTTACTTTCCTGAAAATAATATTTTTTCCCTCCGGCGTCGCTGCCAGAGACATGACGATCGCTGATTGGAGATCAGGAGGAGCGTTGTTCACATCTGCCAAAACTCTATTGACCTCTGGTCCCGAAAAATCACCCAATAAAGCAGCAACACGGTTTTTAAATTGGGAAGGCAGTGTATCTTTCAATATTGTTCCCGCCAGCAAAGCATGCTTGTTGGTATCGAGAATAAGAAGCGATCGCAGGGCGGAAACCTTTACTTCAATGTCGGCTTTGTTTCCCTCTTTGAAAAAAGCCAGCAATGCGGGTTCGAGTTCGCGCATCTTATATTTGCCCGCAAGATCGGCGGCGAATTTTTGCCTGGCCAGAATTTCAGGAGATGTTTCCTTGCTTTCAGGCGAGTACTTTTCGAGTAGACTTTTTGCTAGCGCCGTTCCCCAGGTCTGAAGCTGAGGACTTTCCTTTGCGCCACGACGAGCAATCCCCTGCTGGATCCCTTTGAACACCAGGTATTGAAAATCAATATCATTGCTTTTTGCATTCCTCGCTGACGCTATAGCATTTTCCAATTGAGCTGCCGGAGCATAGCGGGCGAGGTGTTCGTATAATCGCGAGAGGCGCTCATCTTTTAAATCCGTTTTGTCGATATGGTGCGCCAGAAAAATCGCCGCATCCTCTGAGGGGACGCCCACAATGACGTCTACGAGATAGTTTGCTTCTTTTTGATCCCATTCTTTGGAAACAACTTCCTTCATCAGTTTATTGTTCCTCAAAAGATTTCGCAGCACCAGCCTTGTTGTATAGAGCTGATGCGAATCGTTATCTGCTACATCGCCGCGTTCTGCAAGTACTTTTTCCAGAGACGGCATTTGTGGAAATTTCGCCAGAAGTTCCGTTGCTGCCCTTTTTACATGCGGATCTTTATCGTCAAGACTCCTCGATACAACGTTGAAAAAGTAATTACCACTAAGATCCTTTTCTGCGAGGATTCGCATGGTGTGCAGTCTGATCAAAGGGTCCTCATTCGCTGCGGATAGATTAATAATTTCATCCTGCAGTGCATTGAGCCGATGCATTACCCAGAGTGCGTGAATATACTTCCTGGCATTGACGTCATTCTTGTTGATCAGTTCAGCAACAGGTTGAATTGCAGGTTTCCCGATTCGTTCCGCAAGCTGATCGGCGGCAGCAAGCCTTACCACGAGGTTGTCGTGATCAAGTGATGCGATCAATTCTTCCGCAGATGCTTTGGTCAGGTCTTTAAGGTCATTTCCTTTTCCTTTGTAAGTAATGCGCCAGATCCTGCCGCTCACTTTATCGCGTTTGGGATGGTTGAGTGGAACTTCATAATGGCCGATGATGCTGTTATAGAAGTCAGCGATATACAATGCTCCATCAGGTCCTAACTTAATGTCTACTGGCCGGAACCAGGGATCATCACTGAGTACGAATTCTTCCTCAAATTTTCCAACCGGTGTAGAGCTTTTAAAGCTAAATGAGTTTCTGTATACCCTTGATGCCACAGCATCGCCGATATAAAAATTACTTTGATATTCTTCGGGGAAGTGCACGTCGGCGTAGTAGGCAATTCCGCAAAGTGCCGTAGCTTCTTTTTCAAGAGGTTTCATATCCGGCGCAAAGCCAATGCCTTCCTCTTTACCCCAACGGGTATAATCACCCCCGCGGATAAGCTGGTATAATGGAGATGTATGACAGTCCGTGGAATAGAGGTATCCGCGTTCATCATAAGCTAAGCCGAAAGGATTGATCCGTCCATCCGTAGTGTGCTCTACCCGGCTGCCATCGGGGAGGAACCGGAAAGTGTTTCCCGAGATCATGGTAATTGAATCACCATCTGCCCCTGCCACGGTCGACCTGTTTGTAAATCCATGACATGCATGGATCCATCCGTCATAGCCGCGCATAAAATTATTGACCATCCCATGAGTGTCCCGGTGTTGAAAAGGCCCCACTATTACTTTTTTGCTGTCTGCCGTGCCATCCCCATTGTTATCAACAAACCTGTATACATTGGGAATACTGTAGGCAACGGCTCCGTCATTTACGGGAAAGATGCCGATTGGTATATTCAGTGTATCGCTGAAATTCTTAAAGCTGTCTGCCTTTCCATCATCATTGGTGTCTTCGAGTATGGTTATCCTGTCAGAACCTTTTCCCGGTGAGGCAGGAAATGGATATTCAAAAGATTGAGTTACCCACATCCTTCCCCTGGCATCAAATGTAAGATTAATGGGTTTACCGATATCCGGTTCGGATGCATACAATTCAATCTCAAAGCCTTCAGGCAGAACAAAGCCGGATCGTTCATCTTCAGGCGTGCGGGCTTCGGTTGAACGGATGTGCTCATTAAATTTCTTTCCCGTGAACCGGCTGTCATGGGATGAAGCCTTTTGATCGTTGTCTTTACATGCGGTTGAAAGCAACAATCCGACAAGAACGATTAACGTTGAAACTTTTATCTTATTCATACATTGATTTATGATCACAGGCGTTTACTTGTTTATTTCTGACGGTCAATAACCTTCAAGGGAGAAAAATACCTTCAGGAAATTTCAACAGATTTGAAATTTATAAAACTAATGGGTGACAAAAAAGCATCCTTTTCGGAACCTGGAGAACGAAATTTCCGGCGATCCCGGCCGGTAAGCTAAAACGGCGGTTATTTAAAACTTTTCAGTCAAATTTGACAGGCGTGGGTTATTAAAATCCAAAATATTTTTGTTTCGGACTTTTTTCCGGTTTGAACGGCAGGATGGCTTCAGCTACTTCAACCGGCCTATCCGATTCAATGATATATCAACTCCTGCCCGGATTATTTCGCGATATGCTTCCATGCGTGCTGGGGGATCGAGCTTATCATACACCGGCGCCGCGAAAATCATGCACATGACACCTCTTTCGTGAAGCAGATCCAACAACACTTCATTTTCGGGTTTGTTTTCAGGTCCGATATATGCCATGATCTGGTTCCATGGGATACCTGCTTCTTCATAAGCCAACAATGCTTCTCTGGTTTTGACAAAAGCCTCAAACATCAGATTTGCAATGCTTTGACGCAGCATAAGGCTTTGAAAACCTCCACCGCATGCCCAGACATAGTCCGATTCGTGTTTCTTAACTCGCATAGCTGCTATTTTTTACCACAAGACACGAAGGCAGGCATTTTGATCATTTATTAGTGGCTATATAACCATCAACTTGCATTTAGTGTCTGATTACTCAATAGTCGGAACACCCTGATAGTTCATATTTCTATAGGGAACGGTTCCGGTTTCATCCACGAAATAATTCCACTGCCTTACGTATTCCATTCCCGGTTTGAATTCATCTTTTTGCTGTTTTAAAGTTTTTTGCAGCAGTTTTTCCAGTTGCATTTCTGTTTCCGAATATGCCGGATTTCCTAAGAGATTATTTAATTGAAATGGATCATTTATGTTATCAAAGAATAGCCACACACCTTTCAAATCTTTTACATACGTATACCGGTTGGTCACTAATCCCCGGAATTCCCTGCCTCCTTTATTCCTGTTCCATTGTCCAAAAGGTTGCACACATGAAATAAGCGTATGCGTTACGCGGTCTTTTTCATTTCCTTTTAATACGCCTGAAAAGTCAATGCCTTCCACTGACCTCGGAATTTTGATATTGCTTAAGCCCAATAAAGTGGGCATGATATCCGGTGAATTCAGAAGGATAGCCGACGTCTTTCCTTCGTTTCCGAATACAGCAGGATAGTGAATCAAAAAAGGAACCCGGATACTTTCTTCATAGGGTTGTTGTTTGTTCCACCCGCCGTGCGCACCCAAAAGGTCACCATGGTCTGCAGTAAAGACGATCATGGTATTGTCTTCTATGCCTGCATCTGTTAACGTTTGCCAGATTTTTCCAATACACTCATCAATCGCTGTAATGTGTGAATAATATCCTTTCAGATCCTTTGTAACTTTATCGCGGAATTCCTCCGGGACATTTCTATTAACATCAATCTTTCTGTCCTCGTACATTTTCCGATATTTTTCCGGCGCTGACTGATAAGGATCGTGGGGAGGCCCCATTGAAACAAACAGCACAAACTGGTTTTCTTTTTTCGCCTGATCAGTAATGTACCTGATCGCATCTTCGGTCTGGGCAATGGCATCGTATCCGTCCCAGTGTAATTTTTTATCGGAACTTCCTGAATAATAAGCTGACTGATTGTAATTGTGTGTGCATTCGAGCGCTTTCCAGTATTCAAAACCCTGGCGCCTGTTCTCCGGAATATAAGAGCTCCTGCCATGTCCATCTATATGCCATTTCCCAATGAAACCTGTGTTATATCCCTGTTTGCGATACACTTCGGCGAGGGTGGTCCTGGCGGTATCCAACATCACGTCGTTCATAAAAACGCCGTGCGTCAAAGGGTATTGGCCGGTCATTAACGAGGCCCTGTAAGGTGTGCACACCGGCATTCCGGAAACTGCATTCTTTACGTTTACGCTACGCGAGGCTAACCGGTCGATGTTGGGGGTTATTACATTTTTATCGGCAGCATATCCGGTTGCCTGCGCCCTCCACTGGTCAACCAGTATAAAAACGATATTCGGTTTCCGGGGATCAGGGTTCGCCTCTGTTTGAAAGACAACGCAGCTTACGCCGACAAAAAAAATCAAAATAGCTGCAGTGATATTTATTTTTTTCATTTCGTACTTACGCATTTCCCAAAAGCTCTGTCCCTAACTTGGTTTAGATACGTAAAAGCATCGGGGGTTTCCCTGTCATTGAAAGCTTCGGCCAGCACGGTCCGATCAAAAATCAGCCGACTTCCACCCTTTGCGGTATTTTCGTCGGAGATATTTATTGGCTTCTGAATGATTGGTAAACTTCATCCTGGCGGCATCCCATTCAAGAATTTGATCAGGAACCCGAAGCGCTATGGTTCCCAAAAGGATAGCTTCGGTCATCGGACCCGATTGTGCAAAATGCGATTCGGTTTTTGTACGGCCTAAACAAGCATCCGCAAAATGATGGTAATGATTTCTTTCCTCCGGTGCCGGAGCTTCGTACTCAGTAAATTTATTTTCCGGCAAAAGAACGGGCATTCCCCCGTGTGGTATGAGCAAGGAACCTTTCGTACCGATCAACAGTGCAGATTCAGCAGGATATGGTTTACCCGAATATAGATCCTGCACCTCCTGAGGAGGATAAAATTCACCATCGAACCATTCCAATGGCAGCACCTCTTTTTCAGTGAGATCGTTTCCAGGAAACTTCCAGGTGATATGGTCACCCTGAGGCCAGGTATCAGATCTTCTTTGAGCAGAATCCTTCCAGGACTTTTGAACCGTGGCAATTACTGAAGTTGGCGGTTTCAAACCCAAGCCTTTCCAGACAGCATCAAAGATATGGCAACCAATATCACCGGACCATCCTGTACCGAAATCCTGCCATGCTCTCCACTTGGCAGGATGATAAATTGCGGGGGAGTAAGGGCGCATGGGAGCAGTTCCTATCCAGAGATCCCAATTCAGATGTGCCGGAGGTTCCTGTCCCTCGGCAGGACGCGGACCCACAAGCCTGTAAGTTTCAATAGCAGCGGGCCGGTTGGAACAGAGGTAGGCGTGTTTCACTTTACCGATGGCGCCATCTTTTATCCACTGCACTGCAATCCGGTCGCCTTTACTTGACGCCACTTGTGTTCCGAGTTGGGTGATGACTCCCGCCTTAAGGGCGGCCTCAGTGAGTTTGCGCACTTCCGCCACATCGTGACACATTGGCTTCTGACAATAAACATGCTTCCCCTTTTCAATGGCGTGGTAGGCAATGGCGAAGTGATTGTGATCCGGTACTGTTACGTTGACAGAATCAATATTATTTCCTTCTTTTTCAAAAAGCTCGCGCCAGTCAGAATACGTCCTGGCGCCGGGCGCCGCTTCTGCTGCTTTTTTCAGGTTGTTGGCATCCACGTCGCAAAGGGCTACAACCTGCACATCGGGATGTTGCACGAAGTTTTGCAGATCATGTCCGCCCATCCCGCCCACGCCGATAGAAGCGTGTCTTAGTTTCCCGCTTTGCGTCATTGACTTCCCGTGAGATTTCAGAGCGAATGGCGCTGCCAGGGCAGCGGTGGTCGCAGCCACCAGAAATTTCCGGCGCGATACGGATCCTTTATGATGTTTCATAGTTGAAAAATTAGGTAATGATATTATCTAAAGATCAATAGTGGGCTGCAATTTTCTCCGATACCTTGATCTCGTCCGGAGAATTTATCAATTAATCTTTCCCTTCACTTCGGTATTCTTCCAGCTTCTGCTGTTTGCAGAATCAATAACTGCCTGGCAGACCTTTTGTGTTTCCAGTGCATCATTAAAAGTCGGATGGCAGGGTTCGCCGGTTTCAAGACTTTTAAGAAAATCGGCGGCCTGGTGCACAAAGGTGTGTTCATAACCAATAGATAATCCGGGTACCCACCAGCGTTTCATATAAGGCTGATCACCATCGGTGACGAGAATGGAGCGCCACCCGCGGACAATGGACTCATCGCGATGATCAAAATATTCAAGGCGGTTGAGGTCGTGAAGGTCCCAACGGATAGAAGCATGCTCACCATTGATCTCAAAGGTGTACAACGCTTTGTGCCCCCTGGCATAGCGGGTGGATTCAAAAAGGCCCAGCGAGCCGTTTTCGAAATGGCAATGAAAAATACAGGCGTCATCGATACCCACTTTTTGTACTTTTCCGCTCGCCTGGTGAACGCGTTCTTTAATAAAAGTTTCGGTCATAGCGGAGACATCTTTAATAGCTCCGTTGAGCCACATGGCAGTATCGATACAGTGAGCCAGTAGGTCACCCGTGACTCCGGAGCCTGCAGCATCCACATCCAGGCGCCAGAGGCCTTCTCCCCCCTGAGGTAATTCCGGACTGATTGTCCAGTCCTGCAGAAAGTTCGCACGATAATGAAAAATTTTTCCAAGTTTTCCTGAATCGATGATTTGTTTGGCCAACGTCACCGCGGGAACACGCCGGTAGTTATACCAAACCGTGTTTTTCACACCGGCTTTTTCCACGGCGTCCACCATCTTTTTCCCTTCCGCTAAAGTGCGCGACAAAGGTTTCTCGCAAAGGATCATCTTGCCACTCTCTGCCGCCGCAATGGCAATTTCGGCATGTGTGTCATTGGGTGTACAAATATCGATCGCATCAATGTCTTTCCGCGCGACCAGTGCTTTCCAGTCTGTTTCATTTGATTCATATCCCCACTGCTCAGCAAATGACCTGACTTTTTCCGGATTGCGCGAACACGCTGCTTTTAACTGTGGTTGGTGGATAAGTTCAGGAAAAAAATTTTGGATGCGGTTATAACCGTTGGAATGGGTCCGACCCATAAAACCGCAACCGATCAATCCGATTCTAAGAGGTTTATTTTTTGCCATTGATAGTTAGATTAATGTTTAATAAAATAGGGGGGTAGAGACAAGGCATGCCTTGTCTCTCTACATCGCCACCCATCCATGCATCTGACGCACTTTGATCATCGTTGCCAGTACATCATTCCACGTCTTTTGTTTCATCATCACCTCATTGGGGAACATACATCCATCCCAGCAAATGTGCTGGAATTTCTTTGTGAGCTTGCCGTTTTCATCGCGAAGCCAGTGACCCGCGTCGGTGGCGATATCCAGTTTGCCATTCGGATCAGTAGCCTGGCAGTGGCGGCCAGTTTTGTCGTGTGAACCTGATCCGAACACAGTTCCATCATTTTGGGCAACGTGGAAGTCTATCGTCCATGGACGTAGCGCCTTTGTTACTTTTTTGAGAGCGTCGGTCAGCGTGTCGCGGTTTTTCCAGTCATAGCCTTCCGGGAGGATACGATCTTCAGGACTGTTGTAACCCAGTGTATATAATAACGTGTGCGCCATATCCGCCTGGAAACCAATGTTCGGACGACCAACCGCCTCCATTGTTTCCACCATTTTCTTCCAGCTGTGCATACCACCCCAGCAAATTTCTCCTTCTGCAGCAAGCTTTTCTCCATACTCCGCAGCAACATCGCATGCCTGGCGGAAAGTTTCTGCGATAAGCTTTGTGTTCTTCACGGGATCGACTGACCATTGCTGCGGTGAACTTGCAGAGTCGATTCTGACCACGCCGTAAGGCCGAATTCCCATGTCGCGCAAAACCTTGCCGATGTGACAGGTCTTGCGAACCATTTCAATAAATGTTTTGCGATCCTCATTGCTTCCCAGAACCGGCCCACTCCAGATTGGCGCAACCAGACTGCCGATCTTAAGATTGTACGAAGCAACTTTGTCAGCAAGTTTCTTAATGCCATCGTCTTTCATCTCGATCTTGACGTGCGGTTCAAGAAGCCCCAGATCCACACCGTCGAATTTTACGCCATTTACTTCAGCAGCAGCCGTCATTTTCAGCATAGTATCAAATTCAATAGGTGGCTCAGAATCAGGACCCTTGCCTACAATACCTGGCCATGTTGCGTTGTGCAGTTTGGGAAAATTGTTCTCTGGCATAACTTATAGGTTAAAGTTCAAAGGTTAAAGTTTAAAGTTCAAAGTTGTTCAAAGTTCTAAGTTTCTGTTCTGCACCTTATCTTCAAAATACAAAGGGCATCAGGGTTCAATAAAAGTTCTATAGTTTGAGATCCGGATTTCCGGGGCCGAAATGTTTGAGTATCACGATCGGATCGGCATCCGATTCATTTACGATCTTGACACCTTCCATTGCAGCTTTTTCACTGATGAAAAATTCGTCGTTCGTCAATTGACCGTAGCGGATCAGAGAAGGAGTTTCGATATTCCACACCCCCATTTTGCCACGACCCTGCATCACAATAATACCATAGGCTGCGCTATCTCTAATGTTGACGGTAGCGCCCGGCGCGACGGTGAGTTCTTTTGCACTGAAATCAGGCGATTTATAACAAATCCAATTCTCTGTAAATCCTTCCGCTTTCATTTCCGCGGCAGATCGTACAGGTTTTGGTTTCATAAAACGGTTAGCCATCATGTTTGGATCAACATTCAGATCCCAATCTATTACCTCCAGCAGTAAATCGAAATCGCCGATCCTTTCTTTCGGTGTTCCATTCCATAATAATTCTTCCGGAACGATGGCTTCATTTACCAAGGATTGGTACATCGCGAAAACATCGGAAGCTTTTTGCGGCTCATAAGTACACAAACTTCCCGGAGCGTGAAGCAGCCCCGGCGGAACATCCCAACCCGTGCCTGGCTCAAGCCTGTATGCAGAAGAATAATTGGTGATTTTATTATCGCCCTTCGTAAAATTAACAAGGCATTCGTGAATTTCTTCTTTTGTAGTGCCGGGAGCGATCCCAAAAAAAGTATAGGGATAATCGCCGCCATGATTATTCAATTGCGGCGGGAAATAGTAGGCTTCAGGTTTTCCATACTGCCCTACCATCTTTGCGTATTTGTCGTTCGCGTGAACATGGTGTGGAAGCGGTCCCATGTTGTCGAAAAATTTCGAATACATCGGCCAGCTTTCATATTTTTTCCAGATACGGTCGCCGATGAGAGCGCCTTTCAGGTGATCGATGGCGTCCTTCAAGAGAACGTGGTCATGTTTTGATCCATCTTTAAAGACCACCATGCTCAAGCCTTCATTTTCCCCCGTCAGGGGTCCATTTTTCGCGGGAGTGGTGGAAGCAAGCCAGCGTTCATCGATGCCACCGCGCTGACCGCCCAAAACATAATAGTCATCGGGATGCAATTTGATCCTTCTGCCGGGTACACAAAATGATCGCGGGACCCAGGTAGGGGCTAGCCTGATGATTCCCTTTCCCTGATCCAGGGCTTTTTCTGCCAGAGCTGATTTTCCCATAGTTGCCATTTACAATTAATATTTTTTTAAAAATTCACGAATACTTTTTTCATTGTCCAATACTTCAAACTCGAGATCGTACGCCTTTTTTTCACCCGGCTGAAGCACTATAAGTTGATTTTGCTCGCGGGCTTTCGACTGTCCGATGGGCGGATTGGTTCCCGGTTCCAGCCCGGTAACATATTCATCCTTTCCCCAATGTTGCCAGTTGGTCAGCCACGGCAGCTGGGATTTATTGAACCGCAACGCCAGGGCTATCCCTAATTTCGAATTATAGAGACCACATGCGGATTGACCAGAGGCGTCCGTGGCCGGATCGATAAAGACCACTGCTTCACCGACGGCATTATGGCTTTCAATGGGGGCGGGGCATTTCCGAAAGTCGTTGCCTTCCCTGAATATTTTATTGTCGCCTTCACGGCCCCCTGACCGCCAGGATCCTTCCCAAAGAAGATCGGTGCCTTCATCAACCAAAGGCCAGCCAAAATTACAATGGTACAAGATCATGTGTGGAAATGGCGTGTTGGCAACATTCACAACTTCGTCGTGTATCCTGATGGAGGGTTGGCCGAGTGTTCCTGAGATGGTGCGTTTAAGCTCCATGCCGGGGCCAAATATCCGGGTCTCTTTAATTTTTCCGGTAATACTCATATCCATGCGGCCCCTTAATGGGTCCGGCTGAATAATGGACTCAATTTCCGCGGGTTGACTGCTGATAAGGCCGTGGAGACCTTGTTCGCCGCCCTGATTCGTCTCGGGGGGACCAACATGCGATAGCCCGCACGTTGTTAACAAACCCCCGCCAAAAGTTCTCAGCCAATCCGCGCCGCGTGACGAAAAGGGTTCGGGCGGTGTAATGCCCTGATGACTTATCCAGGAAAAGTTGTGCTGGTTATATGACGCATCCGCGATATCCATGGCCCTGTCTATAACAACTTTATATCTCAACCCCGAACCCGTATTGATCCATGCAATCCGGGTGCCTCTCCCTGTCCCATTGTCGAGAACGGAAGTTTCAATACCACCGAGCTGGGAGGCATTCGAAATTTTGTTGCGCCAGGTTTGCGTTTGGTGTTTCAAAATTGTACGCTGTTTTTCAAAGATTCCCTATGAAAACCGTAGAGACAAGGCATGCCTTGTCTCTACACAAAATTCACGATTCACAATTGTTTCAGCCTTATATTGCGGTACTCAACCATCATCGGAGGTCCCACATGAACCTGAACACCGAGCAGCCCGTTGAGTTTCCGGTTTACCGCATCGTTGTCCGTTACATCACTCATCAGCACACCATTGATAAAATGCTGCAACCGGTTTCCGTTCGCGATAATGTGACAGGTATTCCAGTCGTTGGATTTTATAAGCGATCGCAACGAATCCTTGCTTCCAAGTGATGCTGTTACCTCCCTCATGGTCCATGCATTATTTTTGACGTTCGCGCGTAGAGAGTCCGGATTCTTTTGTGTATTGATTATTACTTTTTCTCCCCGATAAGCCAGCGTGGTGCGGCCGCGCTCTTCGTAGTTCTGGCCCGTGTAACTATTTTTGCCGTCAATATCGGCCTGATATCCTCTCAGCGCGTTTGGAACATCGGTGAGTTCCTCGCTTCGGTAATTGATACCGCTGTTACCATTTTCAGTAATGCGGAATTCCGTTTTCAACTCAAAATCTCCGGTAGTTCCTCCCCGCCAGACAATGAAGGAATTCGTTTTAAGTAATGTAGAAGGGGTGATCTGCCCTACGAGGCTTTCGTTGCTCACACTCCAGTACGTCGTATCGCCCTCCCAGTTATCCAGCGTTTTCCCGTCAAAGATCTGAACAAAACCATCCTCTTGTTGATCGGATGCAGCGGGTTGTTCGGTGCCCGGCGAGTCATTCTGGCTATCAGTGGAATTTTTACAAGCCCCTGTCATCAGCAGGAAGATCACTCCAAGCTCTAGTGACAGATGAGGCATTCTATTAAAAATGTATCCCATGATTTTCAGGCTTTATTGGTTTTTATAAATTTCATGATCCTCATTTCCACCCGCCATTAAATAGGCGACAAGATCTTTCAATTCCTCCTCATTAAGCCCATTGATCAATCGCGGGTACATAGTAGAAATATAAGAGTATTTTGTATTCAACACATCCCCTTTGGGGATTTCGCGAATGACTTCCGGAGCAAAAGGGTTTTGTGAGATGAAATAAGTTTCATCATTTTCGTCGGTAAGCCTTCCTAAAACAGAGGCACCCTCTTTCACGGTGAATACCGTGGCTGCATATTGATCCGAAACCACTTTGTTTGGTTCAATAATAGATTCCAGCATATCCCTGGTCGTGAATCGCGTTCCAAGTTGCGTAAGGTCAGGGCCAATGCTGCCTCCTTCGCCGCGCATCAAATGGCATGAAGCGCAATTGGTAGCCTGATACATCAATTTGCCTTGTTCGTAATTGCGGTTAGTAAGTTTGCCTTCAACCAAAGGCAATGCCTCTTCCACTGTCCAATTTCTGCCCGGCCCCTTGGGTTGTGGACGTCCGCTGATCAAATCGTTACCCGACTTGCTCAACAATTCCTCACCGGATAGTTTGCGATAATTTTCCAACTGATCCGCTGGCACATGTATTAAAGCTGACTGCCGCGCTTTGTTAATGAACCCAACATAGCTCATACCACCTTTGTAGCCGAACCCATCTTTAAACCATTTGAAATATCGGTCATGAAGTTCAGGTCTCCATCCGGTTTCGGCCTCACTGAGTACCGTGGCGTAATAAGTTTGTTGCGCCGGAGGAACTTTTGATAACATGCCGGCGATATCCATTCCGTATTGTGGGTTTCTCAGGATAAGGTCTGAAGATTCGCTTGCCGTTTTTTCAGCGGGATCATCTTTTGCAACTTCCAGTAAAGCAAGTGTTTTTTCCACCACTCCAGGTGCTTCAAGATATACCAGTATTTTGCTCAGGCTTCGATTAAGGCTGTTGCTTTTCGCAGGATAATTGGAATTCAGATGTTCGATAAGCACGTTCTTTGTGCCTACGTTGGGAATACCCATGCGCAGGATGACGAGTTCAAACGCCCGGAGCAGATCTATCTGCTGGCTCTCCGAAAGTTTTTTATAATCAACAACCATCAGCGCCTTCAACATCTCAGTTTCAGAAGCGGGTTTGCCATGACGCGCAAGGGCAATCATCGCTTGCGTCAGGATCTCAGGATCTTTTTCGTTAAGCGCCCGTGATTGCCACTGGGCTACAGGCTGATGCTCCACAGCTATCCTTGCTGCATAGCGGATAAAACGATCTTCATGTTTCAGATAAGGCCACGCAAAATCGATCGCTCCTTTTTCCGGCTGGCCGTGAAATGCTTCTAACTGTTTTCTCAAATTGCGCGCTTCCTGTCCTTCATCTGCCGGGGTCGATGAAACATTCTGAGCGTTTTGCTCTTCACCTTTGCCGTCGTAATAAACTCTGTAAAGGTCTGATTCAAGTCTTCGACCTCCCGTAAGGAAATAGAATGCGCCGTCGGGGCCAATGATCCCATCGGTTAAAGGCAAAGGCGCCCCTGAAAGGAATTCTTCTGATTCCGCCGTGTAAGATGATCCATTGGGCTTGAGGTGAATTGCATAGACGATACCAAAACTCCAGTCCGAGGCAAACAGAGCTTTTTTATACTTGTCAGGAAAATTTGAATTCATCCCTGAGATCAGGTTGGTCGGTGAACCCTGTCCGATATTAATTACCGGAGGCAGGTTGTCCGGGTAAGCGGGTGACCACTTGCTATTTCCCGTGCGCCAGCCAAATTCGCTTCCGCTGGTTGCATGACAAATGCGCGTAGGGCGATACCACGGCATGCCGAAGTCCCACTCCATGTCGGAATCATATGTAAACATTTCGCCGTGTTCATTGAAGGTCACATCAAATGCATTGCGATAGCCGGCGCTGATCAGTTCCCAGCGTTTCCCCAGTGAATCGATCTGGGCAATCCAGCCTCCGGGTGCCATGCGATTATTGGCATGACCTCTTGGGTCTTTAATCAATGGAAACATATTATCTTCTTTCCATACGGGAGGTAAACGGTATGCATCCATCGGCGGAACATTCGTATGATTACCGGAGATGACATAAATCGATTTTTTGTCGGGCGCAAGCACAACGCTGTGGGGGCCATGTTCTCCTTCGCCCTCGAGCGCTTTCAACAAAGTGATCTCATCAAACTGATCATCGCCATCCGTATCCTTAAGACGATAAAGTCCGCTGCCTTTTTCAAAATCTTCATTATTTGGACGGTTGTTTACCATTACGTACAGGCTGTTGAAAGCGTACAACAAGCCTTGCGCAAACCCCATTTCAATCCTGGGTTTTGTCGTGTCCGCGAGTTCCGCATTTGTTTTGCCGATCTCTAATACTTCAATTTTTGTGACAGAATCTGTGCCGACTGGTGAGATCTCCATGCGATATAATGCGCCATACTGGTCTGAAGTGATCAATCTTCCCTTGTCGTCGAATGTCATGGCTACCCATGAGCCCTGATCATGTGCTGAAGGGCTGTACAAATGATCGACCTTAAAGTTGGCCAGTAACTTAAGTTTATTGATTTTCGGATTTCCCGATTTTTCGGTAGCCGTATCGTTGCCACAGGAATAAAGTCCCAGGGTGATCAGCACAAGAAAAAAGATTTTTGTAATCTGGTGGCTAAAATGCATATAAGGGGGTATAAATAAATATTGTTTTATCAAATCTAAGGGGCGATAAAGTACCCCTATGGGGTATTAAAACTATCCCGTACTATCCTGTAATAATTACTACGATCTCAGTAAGGTATAACGACTGAAGTAAATGTCTTAGTCAAATTTGCTTTTTTATTTGAAAGGACAGATACTCCGCCAAAGAAAAGATTTAGACCCAAAGTGGTCTGGACTTTAACTATCCATCTTTACCCAATTCCCTGACCATAATATTGCGGAATCGATGGGCCGCACCCGGTCGCCAGGCCCCCGGCATGTTAAAACCGCCCGGGGTAGGCAGGTACAATGAACTCCAGTGGGATTGAAAACCGATCATTCCTTCCGTAGCACCGGCAATAAAATCATTCTTTGGTTGTTGAACGTCCCACATCTGAACATCATTTACCCAAAGGGTGACCCGGGGTACGGCCCCTGTCATTCGAATCCGAAATGTATTCCAGTCATTGGGCTTCCATACTTCGTGAACAGAAGCTGCTTTTCCTGGCAGACTGATGTCCATACGTTCCCCAAAAAGATCTGCGTTTGCTCCGGGAATGGCTAATTCAACCTGATACGCCTGGCCACTTTCCGTTGACCGCAGAAAGATTCCACCATTGCAAAAGGAATCGATCTTTACCTCGACAAACAATTCAAAATCCCGGTATTTTTTATCCGAAAGCAATACCCCGCCCTGACCGTAAGGATGTTGCTTTAATGTGATCGCGCGACCTTCTACAAAAAAATTTCCGGTGGTTCCCTGGTGAGATGTTCTGCTGATGTGCCAGCCCTGCAGGTCCTTTCCATTGAAGATGGAAATCATATCCTGAGTTTGATCCGTGGGCTGTACTTTCCCACACGCAACTGATAATAACAAGAGAGTGGCAGTAGAAAAAATTTTCGAAAGCTTTGTGAGGTTTTTTGGTTTCATTCTTTCTTAATTTCCAGTACAACTCTAAAACCCACATCCCACCCGTTGCCTGGTCCCGCGGCGTGTGTGAGCCATGTGGCATTTTTTACATCGCCCACAAAAGAGGCGCCTTTCAAAACATGCGTTGTCCCGGAAATAGGAGGTCGCGCATCTGCAAAGATCTTTTCATTATAAAGATCTTCCACCCACTCCCAAACATTTCCCAGCGCGTCAAAGAGGCCCCAGGCATTGGGTTTTTTCTGCCCGACAACCATCGTGGTTTTGGTGCCCAGCTGAGCCGTAAGTTGTGTTTCTGACCATGGAATATCGCCCCCGGCGCCGGCACGGGCAGCATACTCCCATTCAAACTCCGTGGGCAACCGATATTTTTTTCCTTTGTCAAGCTGATTGAGGATTTTCAAAAATTCCTGAACATCTTCCCAGGTTACACTCTCAACGGGATGCCGGTCTTCATCATCTACTGTTTCACCTTGAAAAACAGAAGGGTTGTTCCCCATTACTTGCTTCCACTCTGATTGGGTCACCTCAAACTTCCCCATGTAAAAGGGGTGTTCAATACGCACTTCGAATCCAGGTGACGCATCGCGCAATGCGTTTGCTTTTGCCTCCCGGAATTCTCCTTCATTATAAGGCCTGCCATCGCCCATCCACATGATCATCGGTCGCTTTTCATCCTTCACGGTATCTTCCGGAACGGGATATGGTGGTTGAAATTTACCCACAACCATATGCCCCGGCTGAATGAGCACGAACTCCATTCCAACACTATTCGTAAATGTCTGTTCCTGGCATCTGGTGTAATGACAGCAAAACATCAAACAGCAAGAAAGAAAATGGCCTAAAGTTTTTACCACAAATTTATTTTAAACTTCTATTTTACAGAATTCATCTCACCCACAACACCCAATGTCAGTGGACCGTGGTCTGTCGACCGTGGTCTGCCTTTACAGTCTCCGTAGTGTCTCACGTCTCGTGGACGCTGCGGCTTCGATGGTCAAATTCAAGCCAACTCCGATTACTGCACAATAGTGCACTTCAACCGCGGAGTCCCTGAGACAGGAGACTCCGCGTAGACGAATGTTATTAATTTATCAAAGCATTTCCCAAAGGTGGGGGGTCTCACCAATAACACCCAAACGGCAGTGGACCGTGGTCTGTCGACCGTGGACTGCCTTCACCTATTCAGCATTTCAATCTCTGCAAGCGGGAATAACGATTCACTGCTTTCTACCGAATCATTTTTAAAAACAAAATAAACGTCGCGCTTCCCTTGTGTTGCCCGTATGGTGGACACGGAGGGAATGGTGAAAGAATTTTTATCACTACCACGCGCAAAAAATTTTCTTTGCTCAATGGGCGGATACCTGCGCGATCTTTCTTCCTGTTCTTTTGTCATGTTGGCAAGTCCACCAAAAGCGCCGCGGTATCTTGTGTTAAATTGTTCACGGGCGAATTCAGTTTCGCCGATCAATTCGCCATCCGGAGCATCAAGATGGATCTCCACTTTGCCGCCAGGATAAATATCGTAGAGGTGCCAATTGGGCCGGAATAAGAATCTTTCTGATCCCGGTGAGATCAACATCTTCGTAACCAATATAAGAACCGGGTTTCGCTGTTAAGAAAACATATTCATCCAGTTGATCGCGAATTGCCCCTTCTATGATATCCGCGCCAAGGGGTGACAATTCGGGACTGCGAAGTAATATCAGGGAATCGGTTGTATGCGAAGGCACATCGTCCGCGCCTTTGTCTGTATATGCAGCACGGATTATGTAAGTACCTCTTCCGTTGTCATCCGACGGAATCCTGGTTATAAAACTTCCCTTGACAGGCAGTGTTTTGGGAATTTTATTATTCGTATTCAAAATAAAGTTTGCAATGGTGCGCGCGTCATTTCTACTGATCGAGGGGTGGGCAGGCATATTATTATCTGTTCCCCAGATACCGTGGCTTCCCTGTATGATGCGCTTCGCAAGGCTGTCGATGGCATGCGACCCGGCTTCGTATTTCTCCGCAATTTGTTTGAAGGCCGGGCCTACGCTTTTGATCTCCTGGGTATGACAGGTTTTACAATCGCTGTTATTGATCAAAGCCTGGGCAACCACAAACTGCGCAGAGGAATCAAGGGCTGCATGCCGCATGAGCGCAGGGGTAAAACGAAATCCCTCGGAGACGTAATCGAAACTTACTGCTATTTCCTTTGGAGAAATTTCACCGGACACAAGGGACCCGTCTTCCTTGTCGGTAAGCGTTACGTTAAAGTTAATGCGATTGTTATTAAAGAAGAACGTCTTGTTACCATCGTATTCCAAATTAACAACGGGGGGTTCGTTACCAGCAATGATCCTTACTGAAGCCTGGTTGCTTTCTCCCTGCGGGTCCTTAACCGTAAGCGTGGCATTATAAACACCTGGCTTATCAAAAGTCACTGAAGGCCCGAGGTCACTGAACTTACGGGCCGAACCATCGCTTGCCACAACCTCCCAATCATAGGTGAGTTCATCATTGTCGTAATCTTTCGTGCCTGCAGCCGAAAGCCGGGCCTCCTGTGAGGACCTGGCAGGATTACTGCCATACTCAAGAACATAGAAGTCACCGTCTGGCCCAAATTTTGTGTCTAATGGTTGCACAGGATGGTAATCAGGAGCGAAGCGCTCCATGGATTGGTAATTACCATCATCATCAAGTGTGACGGCCATGATCCAGAAGCGTGAATAATCCGTTATGAGCCATTTGCTTTCATAATAAGAGGTGTACGGTCTTTCAGGATCGTTAAAATCTGAACGGTGATATACCGGTCCGCCTATTGCGCAACGGGAGCTTGAGCCTACTAACGGAAATTTCTGCGATGCGGCATATGGATAGTAGATGAGGGCGGGTTGAGCGGGAGGCAACTCTCTCAATCCAGTATTGTTCGGAGAAGTATTGACAGGTTTCTGAGGATCTAACTTCTCGCCTACACGCTGATTGATATAATCAAATTTTGGAATAACCTGATTGTCGGCTAAAAAGTAGGGCCAGCCAAAAAATCCGGGGCCTTTAGCCTGGTTGTGCTCGTCATATCCACGTGGTCCGGTTTCGGCATCCTGATCCTGGTCTGGTCCGATCTCTCCCCAGTAGATCCATCCCGTTTTACTATCGACAAACACCCGCCACACATTGCGGTGGCCCATTGTGTAGATCTCAGGCCTTGTTTTAGGCGTTCCCGGGGGAAACAAATTTCCCTTAGGAATTGTATACGTTCCATCAGGTTCGGGATGAATACGCAGGATCTTTCCACGCAGGTCAT
>JBBDXJ010000136.1:0-5089 GCA_040902445.1 Cyclobacteriaceae bacterium
CAAATTTTAATTCAGTTTCAAGCGCCAAAGTAAACTTAACTTGACACTAGCAAATTCGCCTGGCCGATTCATCAGGTAGCCTGTCTTCCCCCTCAGAGTCACCGGTCTCCGGGACTCTGAGGCTTCGAGGTCCGCTTTCGATACAAACTCAAATTTTAATTCAGTTTCAAGCGCCAAAGTAAACTTAACTTGACACTAGCAAATTCGCCTGGCCGATTCATCAGGTAGCCTGGCCATGCTAGTGGGTGCTATTTAATGAACTTTTTCCCTTTAAATGTTGTAATTAAAAGTAATAAATTTATTACTTTTATGAACTAAATGAAATACACCGAACTTTTAGAATGTTGAAGAAAGACGGTTGGTTTGAAGTAAGGCAATCAGGGAGCCATGTAATCATGAAGCATGCAACAAAAGCAGGACAGCTTACCGTTCCTTTCCATGCAGGAAAAGAAGTTAAAACGGGATTACTGATGGCTATATTAAAGCAGGCAGATATTAAAACCAGAAAGAGATGAGAAAGTCAAAAATTGTAATGACCGTTATAAAAGAAAAAAACGGGTATAGTGCCACTACTTCTGTGAAAGAGATCCATATCAATACCGTAGGAGAAACTCTTGACGAACTAAAAGCCAACATCCTGGAGGCAGTAAATCTCAGCTTTGAAGAAAAGGGGGTCGTTTATACAGTAGATGAAATAGCATTGAGACCTGACCTGCAAAGCTTTTTTGAATTCTATAAAGTAATAAATGTTAAAGCTTTGAGCGAACGCATAGGCATGAATCAAAGTTTGTTAGCCCAATACATCAGGGGAATAAAGAAGCCTTCCCCATCACAGACAAAACGTATTTTGGAAGGGGTAAAACAAGTAGGCAAAGAGTTAACCTCTATACAATTTATTTTTTAGTGAGGCCGGCTGGCGTCCCGACAGCTAATCAGGACGAGTTGGTTAATTAGAAAAGGTGTACGAAAGACAGGAGTTAAATGGCTGGCGTTTTAGAGATTTGCTTTAATCTGTTCTTAAACAAAAAACCGCGTTTTAGCGCGGTTAAAAGTTATTGATGTGAGCCCCCTGTCCGACTCGAACGGACGACCTGCGCATTACAAGTGCGCTGCTCTACCAGCTGAGCTAAGGAGGCGAATGGGAGGGCAAAATTAGTTTAAGATTAGTATCCCGCAAATTAATTACGCATTCTTTTCGGGAACAACCACGAGGTTTTTCAATACCTCAAGCGTCACCGGCTTCTGTAAATACGCCTTGACATGCGGAATAGATCGGGCTTTGTTGATGTCTTTGAGATGATCGGAAGAACTGATGATAAAGATGTCGATGGGCTTGACAAACTGATCCTGGGTATCGGCAAAAACTTTCAGGAATGTCCAGCCGTCCATTTCGGGCATGTAGATGTCGAGCAAAATTACGTCGGGGAGTTGTTCTATCGAGTCGCGGTGGAGAAGCAGGTAATCCAGGGCGCCGCGGGCTTTATCGTAGATGGTGATGATGTTTGCAAGCTCTCCTAATTCGGCCAGCCTTTTGATATAAAAGGAGGCCATTGGGTCGTCATCAATAATCCAGAGATTGCCGATTTTCTTAAACATCCAGTTCAGGTTAGAACCCGCGTTGCCAATTCAATGACTAAGGTAGGATTTAATACGGCTACTGCCGGTTGGGTGTAAGAAAATAGAATGAATTGCCGAAAATGCCGGTCGAATTATCGCCAATATCTTTCAAGGGGAAAACCGCTCTGAAAATAGCCCTGCTCAGGTCTCAAAAATGTAAAACGGACATTTGTATCCGGCCTTGATCAAAAGCGGCTTCGCAACGTTAAAAACAGGAACACCTCCCGCGGTCTTTCCCTCCAGACTTCCGACATGAGCATGGCCGTGAAATTGCGGCACGAACATTGCGCCGGGCTAACGGTTCGGCTAGACGTGGTGAACCGGGAAACGGATAAAGCAGCATTATTCCTTCCTGAAAAAGCAAAGACGTCCGTCTTCTGTTCTTCCGTAATGATCATGAACATGCAAGTAAAACGATGTGCCAGAGGAAGTAGCTCCGGGCTTTGGGCTGTGAGCCACGAGCGATAGGTTCAACTCCTGGCTGCCCTCTCGCGGCTCGGGACTCACAGCTATGGCTCAGATTTTTATAATATACCGGAAAAAATGCCATCGTAAAAGATGTAGTATTATCCGGTGTAACGAATAGGTTGATTTGTCAACATCTTCGCTTTACCGTTAACAAACCCATTTAAATTTTTGTTGTGAAAGAAGAAGCTTTAAGTAATACACTTTCCCGGATAGGTATGAAACTTACTTATTTACGAAAGAAAAAAGGATACAGCAGTCACGAAGACTTTGCTTACGATTATGATCTCCCACGCGTGCAATACTGGCGGATAGAAAAAGGGAAGGCGAACATTACCATTAAAAGTCTTTGTAAACTTTTAACCATCCACAACCTGTCAGTGGAGGAATTTTTTTATCTCATGTACAAGGAGTACAAAGAGGCAAAGAAGAACTGAGACTTCCGTTTAAGAGATCCATATCACACAGCTGAAACACCTCCCACTCAGCTTCATTAGGTCGCATCATCAGGACCCAATCTTTCTCACTCAGTGCCGAAATTCGGATCGTGACATTATTGAATGTGTAGAATTAATTACACTTACCTCTTCTACGTGGAATCCTGTAGGAAATTCAATCTTGTACAAAGATTTCGGGTGATTCACGAAATTCCGGCAAAAAGAATGGCTGACGAAAGTCAGCCATTCTATAATTGATGATAGTTTTTCTATTTGGACAGCGATACTACATTCTCAAGATCAAATGAAACGGTCTTCGTGCTATTCGTGTTATCCGAAACGGTAAAGATGATGTCGTTGTAATCTTTATCGGCGCTAACGGAATTCTTATCTTCAAATCCCACGACCATTGCACCGCATTCACTTTCCTCAAACAGAACATGCTGCTTGGTCTGGTTTGCATTCCACGCGAGGTCGGTATAAAAGGTTGGCCTCTTGAAATACACGCCTTCGTTTCTGTAACCACCTACAATGAGGAAGAATCCAACGACAGTTCCTGCCTTCAGCTGGGTGTTTCCCAATCTCCTGGTATCTCCCGGGCTGAGATAAGCATTATCAATGTTGGGGAAAATTAACTGCTTGTCGATCTTTTCTGATGAGCCGGGAACGGAAGAGGAGTTATAAACATAATAACCCAAAACATTTCCGATGGTGGCTGCCTCCGCTACAAAACTAACGTAAACATCAGTGTCTTTTGTCAAAACAATTCGCTGTTGTGATCCGGATGAAAACAACTGGGCGTATTTCTCCTGATTGTTCTTTGATTCGGGAAACAGGGAGACGACATTAGTTAATAATGTTGGACAAAGTGCAATGTTAAAAATATCATCCGGTACGGGGGTAACTTCTTTAAACACCTCTTCATCCTTGCACGCGAAACTCAGTGACAATAAAATGATACACAAAATCCTGGCCTTCATAACTTTTTTTATTGATTTGAAATATGGTTCGCTGATGACGCTTAAAATTGAGTGCCATAGCTGCTTTATTCATGGTTATTCCGTCGAAATAGTCAAAGCGACAGTTGAATGGTGAGTGGTCAGTTGATGTTCAGCTCTATTACTCGCTTGATTCCATAGTATGGGCCTGCCAGCCCCTTTGTGAATGGTGAGTTGTGAGTTGTGAATGGGCTTGTGCGTGAATATGCTTTCGCTTTCTATAGCCATGCGCCTGCGAGATCTGTCGTGAATGGTGAATGACTGTTGTCCGGGGAAACCGGCGACAAAAAAAGCCGCTTCAGTTCTGCCACGGGCTGGTGTGGGCGTTGCCGATCCGGCATTGCATGCATCCAATGAGCCGATGGAAGACTAAACGATATAATCGCACGACTTACTCACCATTCACCACTCACCTGACTATTTCGACAACGAAACCACGTTTTGCAGATCAAAGGCTGTGTTTTCCTCACTGTCAATGTTGTCGGAGACCATGAAGATGATGTCGTTGAAATCCTTGTCGGCGGTGGTGGAATTTTTGTCTTCGAATCCTACCACGATCGCTCCACACTCGTTCTCGCGGTACAGAACGTGTTGCTTTGCCTGGTCTGCGTTCAAGTTCTGGTCCGTATAAGAGGTTGGCCTCTTGAAATATACGCCCTCATTTCTGTAACCTCCGTTGATAAGGAAAAATCCGATGACCATTCCGCCTTTCAATGGAGTCGAACCCAACTGACGGGTATCGCCAGGACTTAGAATAGAGTTGTCGATGTCCGGAAAAATAATTTCCTTCTGGATCTCATCAGGTGATCCGGGTGTGGACGAGGAATTATATATATAATAGCCCAAAACGTTCCCTATTGTGGCGGCCTCGTTTACAAACGTCACATAAACCTCGGTGTCTCTTGTGAGAACAACCCGTTGCTGTGAAGTGTTTGAAAAGATCTGGGCGTATTTCTCCTGATTATTTTTTGATTCCGGAAATAAAGCGGTGACATTGGTTAGTAGGGTAGGGCAGAGATCAATGGGAAAAATATCCGTCGGTTTTCGGGGTATGGGTGTAAAATTCTCCTCCTCGCACGATAAATTGATCAACACAAGATTCACCAACAATACAACCGAACACAAGATTCTGAGCTTCATGGACTTTTGATTTATGAGATTCCCAATAGACGCTTAAAATCAAGTGCCATGGCGGGGGGCGTGCGTTAATTGGTTTTTGTTTTTCATAGGATGGCCCGGCAGGTCTATCAGACCCCACCAACGGCAGCCGTCGGCTTTGATAAAGCAATAACATTCGTCTCCGCGGAGTCTCCTCTCTTTTCGTCTCCGAGGAGTCTCCTGTCTTTTCGTCTCCGCGGAGTCTCCTGTCTCAGGGACTCCGCGGTTGAAGTGCACTATTGTTCGGTAATCGGAGTTGGCTTGAAATTTCATCTTTCGAAGCCGCAGCGTCCACGAGACGTGAGACACTGCGGAGACTGTAAAAAGCAATAACATTCGTCTCCGCGGAGTCTCCTTTCTTTTCGTCTCCGCGGAGTCTCCTGTCTCAGGGACTCCGCGGTTGAAGTGCACTAT
>JBBDXJ010000137.1:0-32757 GCA_040902445.1 Cyclobacteriaceae bacterium
AATTCTCATTTTCATTTTGATTTTCTTGTCTCTTATCTACGCGAAAAATCATTTGACTCGCTGGATGCGTTTTATGCATGGGGCGACTTTGGGCATTACAATTATGTCAGGTTGCACGACGGGGCCGATCCGAAAGCTCTCGAAAGTAAACTGATGCCATGGTTAAGACAATATATCAGTGTAACGGACGACCAATACCAGGCCCTGATCGATCAAAAGTATGGGTTCAGGCTTCAGCCCGTTAATGATATTCATCTGCGGTCGCGCTTGCGATGGGAGCTGGAGCCGAACGGAAACATTGAATATGTGTATATCCTATCGGCTGCTGCGCTGCTTACCTTAATTATCGCCTGTGTTAATTTTATGAATCTGACGACCGCTAAATCGGCGGAAAGAGCAAAAGAAATTGGTGTGCGAAAAACGCTGGGCGCCGGCCAACGCCAGCTGTCGTTTCAGTTCCTGGCTGAATCTGTGCTTATGGCCCTTGTTTCAATCGCCATAGCTATTCTCATCATCGAAATTACGCTGCCCTTGTTCAATACCTTCACCGGCCTCGCATTCGACATTGACTATCGACAACATGGTCTTATTCTTTTATTGCTCGGAATTTTTATCGGGCTGCTCTCCGGATTATACCCGGCGTTGTACCTTTCAGGCATTAAGCCGCATCTGATATTGAAAGGAAAAATGGTGCAGACACCAAAGGGATCGGGTTTCAGGAGAGGACTGATCGTGTTTCAGTTCTTTATGTCCATGATCCTGGTCTCCTCAGCGATCATCATTTATAGTCAGCTGAATTTTCTCAGAAGCAAGAATCTAGGTTTTGGCAAGGAGGCTGTGATTGTCCTTCCTGTTAAAAATGAGTCAGGTTTGGCGGGGTTTGACGTCTTGCAAAATGAGCTTCTCAGAGTGGATGGGATCAGTTCTGTGTCAGCGAGTTCCAACATTCCGGGAAGCCAGTTCAATCAGCATCATATCGCTTCGCTTGAGTTTCCTGATGACGATGTATCGTCTTCCGAAGCTTTTGTCGACTATGATTTTTTTAAAACCCTGGATATACCGCTTGCCGAAGGCAGATTTTTTTTGCGCAACCATCCTTCGGATTCTACAGGGGTGTATTTATTAAATGAAACTGCGGCCAAACAATTAAACATTGAAGGCACCGTGGTTGGTAAAGAGATCCTGTGGAAGCAGCGGGAAGAAAACAGAATACTGCGAGGAACGGTGATCGGAATTGTAAAAGATTTTCATTTCCAATCACTTCATGAACCGATAAGGCCATTGCTCTTTGCGCTTACCCATGAAGACTTCAATCATATCGTGATCAAATTGAATACCGAAAACCTCAGCGGTAAGATCGCCGCGATCGAAAAAGTGTATAAAGAATTTGAACCGGTTTACGGATTCGAGTTTTCATTTCTCGAAGATCAGCTAAACGCCCAGTACGCGGCAGAACGGCGCACAGGAATCATCCTGGGTATATTCACTGTCATCGCTATTATTATTGCCTCCTTCGGATTGTTCGGTATGTCGTTGTTGACGTTCCAGCAACAAATAAAGGAACTCAGTGTCAGGAAAGTATTGGGCGCTACGTTGTCCAACATACTCGTATTGCTCATCGGGGATTTTACAAAACTCATTCTTCTGGCTGTTATCCTGGCAACACCTTTTGCCTGGTGGATCATGAATATCTGGTTACAGAATTTTAGTTATCAGGTCAATATCAAACCTCTAACGTTTATTCTCTCAGGATTCGGATTGATACTTATTGCATGGGTGACTCTCAGTTATTTTACAATAAAAGCATCACAGTTAAATCCTGCAGAGACGCTGAAGAATGAATAACTGGCTTCGGATTGAATAGATCATCCTGTCTTCTTATCAACCTGCGCTGGCCTTAAAGAACCTGGCAAACGCAAATACTACCACAAGCCGCTCGGCATACATTCGAAAAGGACTTACAATTTTTCAATTTTCATTCTCTCAGATCCTCATTATAGGTACGATTGCGATTGGCTTGCAGCTTCATTACATGCTCAACAAGGACCTCGGATTTTCTACTGATTCTGTGGTTTATATTTCTACGCCGTGGCAGGAGAAAGTCGAAAAAAGAAGGGCGTTAAAAAATGAATTAAAACAAATCCCTGAAATTGAAATATTAAGCGTGCATGGCTCGCCGCCTTTATCGGGAGGCTGGTCATCCACGGTAATGGATTTTGATAATGGAAAGGAGATCGTAAATCACAATGTATATTTGAAAGACGGCGATACCACTTACATCAGGCTATACAACATTCAGCTTCTCGCCGGAAGAAATGTTTTACCTGTCGATACAATAAGTGAATACCTCATTAATGAAAAGTACATGCGTCTCCTCGGATTTGAAGAGCCACACGATGTTCTGGGGAAGATCGTTCATAAAAAATTCACAATAGTTGGTGTTGTAAAAGATTTCCATACGCAGTCTCTTCATTCTGAAATTACGCCGACGGTAATTAAGTATCGTTCAGAGGGTAGTGGTTTTGGTATGAAGATCTTTACACCCGCTAATAAAATTGCCGATATGAATCCGGCAATACAAAAAATAGAGGCAGCCTGGAAAAAGATATACCCGGATGACAAGTTTGAACTTGTTTTCATGGATGATTCTTTAATAAGGTTTTATGAAGCAGAGCAGCGCACCGGGAAGCTTACACGCGTTGCTACCTGTATCGCCATATTGATCTCGTGTCTGGGTTTATTCGGACTTTCTTCCTTCACTGTTATTCAACGTACAAAAGAGATAGGAATCCGGAAAGTAATGGGCGCGACTGTTAACAATATCATGTTTTTATTGTCTAAGGATTTTTTGAAACTCGTCCTGATGGGATTTATTCTTTCTGCACCCATTGCTTACTATCTGATGGACAAGTGGCTCGAAAAGTTTGCATACAGAATGGATCTTGCGGCATGGATCTTTGTCGTTTCGGGGGTGGTGTCACTTGTTATCGCATTTATAACTATCAGTTTCCGCACTGTTAATGCCGCGAAATCTGATCCCGTAAAATCGTTGCGGTATGAATAGGGATAGAATGCCAGTTGAAATCGCGTGCATCTGTTTGCCAAAGAATTCATAGCTCGAATTAGCTTTCCTGTGGCAAACTTTGATACCCTCCTTTAAACCCAGGGCTTCGCCTTGCGGCTCACCCTGTCTAGTCCTGTCTGATTCATGACGCCCTTTCAGGGCTAAACGCAAAAACCATTTTCGACCTGCATCCAACATGTCTTTAAACCTGCATTAAGCTGGCATTAAACCTTTTCAGACTTCTCAAACTTTTTCAGACCTTTTGCTCATCTCCCCGCGCGCGTTGCTTCACGTGTGACTAACTTTTCAAACTTCTCAGACTTCTCAAACTTTTTGAACCTTTTCCCTCTATATTTAGCATTCAATGACAGATCCACAAAAACCGCAGGGGCACCTCGTTAGGTCGATAGGGTTATTTTCAGCATTTATATTAACGGTCAGTTCGGTAATTGGCTCGGGGGTATACAAGAAAGTTGCGCCGATGTCAGCAGAATTATTATCTGCAGACCTGGTATTGTTAGCCTGGGGGTTAGCCGGAATTATTACACTCTGTGGTGTATTAAGCAATGCAGAGATCGCGAGCATGCTTGCCGATTCCGGCGGCGAGTATGTTTATTTCAGAAGGATCTATAATAAATTCTTTGCTTTTATTTTCGGGTGGACATCCTTTGCCGTGATCAGGTCCGCCGCGGCCGCCTCCATAGCCTATGTGTTTGCCCATTCCTTCAACTCTTTAATAACGCTGCCTGTTCTCCCGGAGTCATGGGAACAGTTTTCTGTTTTTAACATATTTACACCCTTTGATAATTTTGGGGTCAAGGCATTGACAGTGCTCCTGCTTATAGGGCTTTCGTGCAATAATTATATAGGCCTGAAGTTTGGAGAAGGGCTGAGTAAAACTGTAACACTGCTGGTAGTCGTCAGTATATTTCTCATAGTAGTTTTAGGATTGACAATCGGCGGAGGAAGTATGGCGAATTTTCAAACTCCGGCGAGTAGTTACATACCGCTTTCCCTGTCGAATCCTGTTTTTATTGAAACTATTTTCGCCGCGTTGCTGGCCGCCTTCTGGGCATATGAAGGCTGGACCAATACCGGTTACTTAGGAGGGGAAATTAAGAACTCACACCGGAACGTTCCCCTGGCCCTTGTCTTCGGAATACTGTTTGTGATTGTTGTTTATTTGTGTATCAATTTTACGTATCTGTATGTTTTACCGATAGATCAGATCATCGCCGTTCATAACTCAGAAAATAACATTGCAGCGGTTGAAGTAGTGCGCAGTTTTCTGGGAAGGCCGGGAGCGCTGGGTATGGCAATCCTGATCCTTATCACCACTTTCGGGTGTACGAATACTACGCTGCTCGGTCCTCCGCGTTTGTACTACGCGATGGCAAAGGAAGGAGTGTTCTTTAAATCGGCTGCGTACATCCATCCCAAATATAATACTCCTTCAAAAGCGATTTTTATTCAGGCGGTATGGGCGTCGTTGCTCGTTTTCTCCGGCAGTTTCGACCAGTTAACTGACATGTTGATCTTCGCTTCATTTATTTTTTATGGCGCCACGGCGTTGGGTGTTTTTATTCTCCGGATCAGAATGCCGGACGCCCCAAGGCCTTACAAAGCCTGGGGGTACCCGGTCGTTCCGGCGATATTTATCATTTTTTGCGTTGCGTTGATCATCATAACGATGATCGGAAAACCACGCGAAGCTTTGATCGGCCTCGGCTTGATGGCGAGCGGTGTACCGTTTTACTGGTATTGGAACAATAAAAAGTAGATGCTGGCAATTATAGCGTGTGCGGATATATAATTTAGGTTTCAATCGCCCAATTACTGCTCCTACTTTTGTGAATGGTGAGTGGTGAATTGTGAGTCGGCTCCGTGCGTTAATATCCCGCGGCATTCCATTGCAAGGTTTTTAGGTCATTTCCTTTCAGTTGGGTCACGTAGATACGTATTCGCAGATCAAGTATCCAGATCAATTTTCTGGTATTTCGCTTTTACGAACGTAAAGATCCCGTAAGCTGTTAGTCCGAGTGCGACGAGGGCCATCATAACTGACCCAAATTTATTTTGAAGGAAGTCGAAAGCCTCGCCCGTACCCTGAGCTGCATCCGGATTTGCTTTCAATGCGGCATAGAATAAAAAATAGCCAATGATAACCAACACAATTCCGCGCGAGATATAACCAACTGTCCCTGTCATTTTAAAAATGTCTTTCATGTTTGAGCGGATAAGGTTAACCCTTTTCATGAATTTACCCGTGATGCCGCGGATGATCTGGTGTATACCCATTCCCACAACCACGAGCCCTGCGATGCCAATAACGTACTGGCCACCAGGATACTCCAGCACTTTACTTACAACGAATTGTCGTGAATTGCTATCACCCCCTTCTGCACCGCCAAAAGCAAGTTTCAGAGCATAGGCGCCAATGGCGAGATATAAAAACGCACTCAGAGCATAGCCGATGCGGTTAAATACGCCTTTCATGTCACTGCCTTTATTGTCTATGTCTTTAAATGCCTGAAATAGCCTTAGCATCACGTAACCGAACAACCCTATGGCAATGGCAACCAGAATTACCTGTCCGAAGGGCTGACCGTAAATTAATTTAAAGGCTTCAGCTTTGTCCCCTTTTTCGCGGCTGAGGCCGGAGGCTGCAAGAACCGATAAAATGCCCATCAGAAAATAGACTATACCTTTCGAGACAAGGCCAAAGCGCGCAAATTTTTCAAACCACTTCTCTCTTGACTGATGGCTGAACGCTGACGTTAAACCGGACATGTAGATTATTTTCCATTACCATATAAAATCACATGCCTTGCCGGCGATAGAAAGGAACCATAAAAAGGCAGAACACTGATATATTCCGCCCCTACAGGGCTGTGCGACACACTGAGCTCACACATTTGCTAGTGTCAAGTTAAGTTTACTTTGGCGCTTGAAACTGAATTAAAATTTGAGTTTGTATCGAAAGCGGACCTCGAAGCCTCAGAGTCCCGGAGACCGGTGACTCTGAGGGGGAAGACGTCAGAATTCGCTTAACATAACACTAGTTTCATGTTCGATGAAGGACCTTGATTATTTCTGAAACTTTTCAAACCATTCCACTGCCGGAAGTGGCTGATATATTTCACCCTTTCAGGGCTATGCGATAACACTCATCTCACACAATTGTTGTTTCATATTCAATGAAACATCTTGATTACTTTTCAAACCACTCCACCTGCCGGAAGTGTTTCGATCATAAATTGTTCGGCGCGTTTATTCACCATCGGGCATCTCAGCATATGTGTTACTTCGATCACGGCAACCCCGAAATCCTCGGTCACTTTTCCGCGGATCTCATAAAAGCCTCTGCCCCTGAAGGGATATTTCTGAGCGACATCGGGAAAATGCACGGTATCGAATGCGCGGCCTTCGCTGTCGAGGAAAGTTCCAAAGTGCATTGACTGTTTTGTTTTTGTGATTGTGTCTTTTGTGGTGACCACGTAACCGAAAATATGAACATGTTTTCCAACCTGCTGTAATAAATTCCGCGCCATCGTATTGCCGCGTTCCGAAGTGGCCAATAATTTAAAAGGGTCGCAGAGGCAAAAACCCAGTAATTCGATCTCATCAAAAGCATCTTCAATTGAGTGGCGGGTGAGTTGGGGGAGCGGATACTCTTTGGGTTCGGTATCAAACAATTCTTCTCCTCTGCGTTTTGTTTTTGCCCGGCTTAAGTGAAGCATGGACTCCCACAACAATCGCTGTTTGTTTTTTCCCGTAAACCGGAACGCTCCGATACGGATGAGTATGCGCAGTTGTTCCAGGCCGAGCGCTGTTCTCCGTAAAAAATTATCCAGGCTTTTAAAGGGTCCGTTGCGTTCACGCTCAACAGCGATCTGTTGTGCGATTTTTGTCTCGAGGCTTTTCAGATGGATGAAGCCCATGTAGATGCAATCGCCTTTAATGGTGGTGAGGTAATAACTGTGGTTTACGCAGGGCGCTTCGATCTTTCCGCCATTCATACGGGCTTCGTGAAAGTAAAATTCTGTTTTATAGAATCCGCCGAAATTGTTGATAACACCCACCATAAACTCCAGTGGGTAGTGCGCTTTGAGGAACAGACTCTGGTAACTTTCCACAGCATAGCTTGCTGAATGTCCTTTGGCAAAGGAATATCCGGAAAAGCTTTCTATTTCAAACCAGACACGGTCGATCACCTTTTGTTCGTATCCCTTCTTATGGCACTCTTCGAAGAACCGGTCTCTGACCCGGTCGAATTCCTGGCGTGAACGGTATTTGCCCGACATGCCGCGCCGCAATACATCGGCTTCGGTTAAAGTTATTCCCGCAAAATGATGGGCAACTTTGATCACATCTTCCTGGTAGACCATTACGCCATATGTTTCTTTCATCAACTCATTCATTTTCGGATGGATAGCCTCGCAGGTGCCTCCATTCCTGACGGCATGAAACCGTTCAATATACTCCCGCATCATGCCTGAGCTGGATACCCCTGGCCGGATAATAGAGCTGGCCGCCACCAGTGTGAGATAATCCTCGCAGCGTAGTTTTCCCAGCAGCATGCGCATGGCGGGTGACTCAACATAGAAACATCCAATAGCCTGACTGTTGCGCAGCAGCGATTTAATCTTTTCATCTTTCTTAAAATCCGCGAAGCGGTTAATGTCAACATCAATTCCCTTGTTCCTTTTGACGTGCGCCACCGCTTCCCTGATGTGTCCCAATCCGCGCTGACTCAGTATATCGAACTTAAAAATACTCATGTCTTCCGCGCTGTGCATGTCAAAGTGAGAAACGGGATAACCTTTTGGAGGAACATCGATCGCAGTGTAAGCAGATACGGGTTTCTCCGTGATGAGTACACCGCCTGCATGTATGGAGATGTTGGCGGGCAGGTCTTTGAAGTATTGAGCATATTTAAAGATGAGCCGCGTGATGTGATCGCGATCACGGTTTTTGCCGGGTTCTTCCACCAGACTGTCAATCTCCTCCTTCGGTAAGCCGAACACTTTTCCCAGTTCGCGAAGGATTGAACGTCCCTGGTAAGTTACATGCGTTCCCAGCAGGCAGACATGGTCGGGACCATAACGATTAAAGATGTAATCGTAGATGGCGTCGCGGTTATCCCAGGAAAAATCAATATCAAAGTCTGGGGGTGTCGTGCGTTCCTCGTTCAGGAAGCGTTCGAAGTAAAGATCAAGTTCGATCGGGTCGACGTTGGTGATTCCCAGACAATAGGCAACTACGCTGTTGGCCCCGCTCCCGCGACCCACATATGCGAAACCTTTTTCATTTGCATAACAGGTCAGGTCATAGGCGATCAGGTAGTAGCTGCAAAAATTTTTGTGTTTGATAATGCGCAGCTCCCGGTCGAATCGTTCGCGCAGCTCCGGTTTGCTGACATCGTAACGTTTTTGAAAACCTTCCCATGCTCTTGTCACCAGAATATCCCAATCGTGTTGAGGATCTCCGCTGATGTGTTTTTTATTTTTATCCTCTTGCAGGTCAAAGTCTATCCTGCACTGCACAAGCAATTTTTTCGTATTCTTCGCCAGGAATGGAAAGTTCTTAAAGTGTTGTTCCAGTTCACTTTCCGCCGTCATCACCTCGTCGGGGTGGGCTTGCTGATGCGGCGCGAGCTTGCTTAGTAATGTATTGTGATCAATCGCGCGCAGGAGGCGGTGCACGTTAAAGCCGATCCTGGAGGCAAACGTAACAGGATTCAGGATCACAAACTTGTCGGGAAATAATTTATAGGAAGATTGGATAGCAAAGTGGTTAAGCTGGTGCTTACCGACGCCGATAAACTCGTATTTGCGCAGTTGCTCTGGTTCGACCTTTGGGTAGGGGTAAATGATCAGCACATTTTGAAATTCAGGCGCGCGCCGGGGAAAAGATTTTCCTTCGCGGTTGTGCAGGGATAAAAACCGGTTGATGCCCTCGAATCCCCTGTTGTTTTTTGCAATGGCGATGTAAAACAATTCGTTTTCATGCCTGAACTCAACACCTACGGCGATGTCCAGGATATATGGCTCGTCGCCGTATCTGGTAAGGTTGTTTTCACGCGGTTTATTTTTTTCGCAGATCCGCAACATTTCAATGTACGACGCTGTGTTGTTGATCTCTGTCAGCACAAGTTTATGGACGCCACAGCGTTTAGCCTCGTCATAAAGTTGCTGTACGGGCATGGTGCCGTATTTAAAGCTGAAGGCGGTGCGACAGTTTATATACATGGGTACGATCGTATTTTTTTTCTGTTTTAATTCATCATGAGATCAATACCGGAGGAAACCGCCGCGTGCCTTCAGCCACGGGACCGAAAGTGCGGCAGGTGGCAGGCACGCATAATTGTGCCCGCCCGAACGTGTTCAGTACGGGCGGGCGTCCCTACCATGCCACCGCACTGCCTCCCCAGGTTATCGGTTACCATGTGTCACACATCACTTCTTCCACTTTGCTGTGCTCCATATGTGCCAGGACATACTTGATCTCACCGTAGGTGTAATCATCCCCCAAAAAATTTTGAATGGGAGTAAGCATTCTTCCACCCACCTGTTCGATGGCTTCCCGGATGATTGGGATCCTGCCTGCATCCACCAGTTCGTCTACGGAAAGTTTTCCCTGCTGCACGTAAAAAGCCAGGTGTCCCTCAACGGTGCCGGGGCTGAGTTGCCGTAGCGCGGCGATTTGTTCAATTGAATTTCCCTGCTGGAAAAGCGCAAGACTTTGTTGTTTGGTTTCATTGTCGTGCTCAAGCCTCCCATTGCTTTGCCTTTTCGCAACTTTGCGATCAATGCGTGACATCAGATGATGTTTGCTGCAGTAGGTTCTGATCACATCCAGAAATTCCTGCCCGTATTTGACAAGCTTAACTTCTCCGAACCCGGAGATCCGGCTGAGTTCATCCAGGTTTTGAGGAAGATAGGTGGCCATTTCGATCAGCGTGGCATCCGAAAAGACGATGTAGGCAGCGATATTTTCTACTGCAGCCAGTTCTCTTCGAAGGCTTTTTAATTCCTGGTAGAGACTGATCTCATACGCCAGTTTCGATCCATGGATCTCGACGCCTTCGGCAGGGCCCTGTTGCGCAAGGGCGAGACGTTTCACATCGACCACACCGGTTTCGATGCCTTTAGTTTTCTTGAGACACGCATCGCAGTTGCCGCAATAGTCGCTGGTCTTTTCATCAAAATAATTCAGCAGATATTTTCTGCGGCAGGTAGTGCGTTCGCAGTAACGCGCCATCTGGTCAAGTTTCTTCAGCAGGATCTCAGTTTGCGCGGGATTGTTTTCGATGAGGGCGAACTTCTTAAGTTTCACAACGTCACCATGTCCATAAAATAAGAGCGCGTCGCTTCCCAGTCCATCGCGACCGGCGCGTCCTGTTTCCTGGTAGTAGCTCTCGATATTTTTTGGCAGATCCATGTGAACGACGTATCGCACGTTCGACTTGTCGATCCCCATTCCAAAGGCGATGGTTGCGACAATGATCTTTGCTTCATCGCGCAAAAACATTTCCTGGTTTTTTGTGCGTTGTTCACGTTCCATGCCCGCGTGGTAGGCGAGGGCTTTGAAGCCGTACATCTCCAGGTCTTCGGCAAGCATTTCCGTTGATTTTCGCGACAGACAATAAATTATCCCGGATTCATCTTTGCGCGTATCTAAAAAGTCGAGTAGTTTGCTGAAGTTGTCTCCTCTTTTTGGTTCAATCGTGTATCGTATGTTCGGGCGATTGAAGCTCGAGATAAAAACATCCGGGTCTTTAAGTTCGAGTTTTTCGAGGATATCTTTTTGCGTAAGCTTGTCCGCAGTTGCTGTCAGCGCGATCACAGGCACTTTGGGACATGCTGCTTTCAGGTTGGCCAGCATTAGGTATTCGGGCCGGAAGTCGTGACCCCACTGCGAGATACAATGGGCTTCATCGATGGCAATCAGACTGATGCCGAACGCCGCGAGCGTATGGAGAAAGGCCATGGAATTACCTAACAGTTTCTCCGGTGCCAGATAAAGCAGTTTTAATTTTTTGTGCCGCGCGTCCCGGACTACCGCTTCCTGTTCCTGGTACGTTTGTGTCGAGTTTATGTATGCCGCCTGGATGCCGTTGAGGCGCAGTGCATCTACCTGATCTTTCATCAGCGCAATCAGGGGAGAGACGACTATCGTAAGTCCGTCGAGCATGAGTGCGGGTATCTGAAAACAAAGAGATTTTCCCCCACCGGTGGGCATGAGTACGAAAGTGTCTTTTTTTGCAAGCACCGATTGGATGATTGCTTCCTGGTGCAGCCGGAAAGCCGCGTACCCGAACTGTTTTTCGAGAATGTTGAGAGGGTTCATATTTGGTATTGTTTATTGTTTCATATTGCCTCTCCAACCTCCCCTGAAGGGGAGGCTAAAGTCCCCTTCAGGGGATTTAGGGGTATGTCTTTATAATGCATCCATTTTTTCTCCGCCCGTGCCAGCACGGTGATTCGGTCGCATAAGAAATGCTGGTTGCTGTAGTGCAATCCCTTGAGATAAGGCCAGCACCGCAGGAAATCATTGATGGCGAGGTTTTTTGCGATGGTGATATGCGGTATGTATTCAGGGTCTTCCTTGACGATCTTTTCAAAAATTTCCTGGATAGGAGATTTGTTGACGATGTCCATATACATAGTGCGGAAAGAGCCGTTATAGAAGACACCAAAGTCTTTGAGGAAAACATTGAAGGACTGAAGTTCTGCGGCGCGGGCTTCCACAAAGCGAACCATGTGGTTCATATGTTTTTCCGTGTCGCTGTATTTAAAGAGCGCGATGTTCGCTTTTGTATACCGGTCTTCCAGTTCGTGGCCGATGAGGTAATGCACATCGTCCTTCAGCACCGACACATCGCTGATGATATGCCGTGGCGGCGCGATCATGAAGAATAGTTCCTTAACAGATTGTTGCTGCGTTTGCGGTGTGTGTTGGGTGTGTAGTTTCATATCGTGTTATTGTTTCTTATTTTCAATCCATTTGGCGGGATTGTTTTTAATGTATTTTCTGATATTGTCGAGTTCTTTTCCGCATGTGATTACGTCATCATGAAGCGGGATTGCCATGCAAATTCAATTTCGTGTGACGTGGCGTATGCTTTTGTCGCACTTTTGTAATTGCGCAAAACCGAGCCAAGGTTTTGCGATTGTGGCCCAAATGAATTCAGATGCCTCTCTCGATACCCGGGTTTTTTAAAACAAAGGATACCATGGATGTGATCAGGCATGATTACAAATTCATCCAGGGAAACAAACGGAAAGTGCTTCGGAATATCCAGCCAGTTTTGAAAAGCAATTTTCCCAATGGGCGTTAATATCACGACCGCGTGGGTATGTGATGATGGTGCGGGGGACACATGGGCGGGACGTGCGGGGGGTGGTAGGGACGCATAATTATGCGTCCCTGCGATGCCACCGCACTTTCCATCCCAAGCGCGCGTTTCGACCATGTAATTGTAGGCATCGACCGGTCCATCCCACAATACCACCTCGCCGAAGTTTTGATTGTGATTCTTTGTACAAACAGTCACATAATAATATCCCGGCGAACCGTAATCCCAATTTTTTATCCGTGTTGAATCGCTTCGATATTTACTTTTGTACCGCTCCATATGATTTCACATTGGCTTTAAACATATTCAACTCCATCCTCACCCTCTTGTTCACGTCAATGGTATTAGCGCGGATCAGTTTTTCGACACCGTACCGATGTTTGATATGGTCGATGGACTGATACAGGTTGATGTTCTCGGCCGTGTCGTCGAAAAGGCTGATCTGGTAGTTGCCGTGGACCAGCCCGCTGAGGCGCACGCCTACGAGCCGGATCAGCATCCTTCGGTTATAGAGTTTGTTGAATAACTCGTGGGCCACGCGCAGGAGTACGTGGTCGGATGCGGTGTAGGGAATATGCACCTGTTTTGTTTCCGTATCGAAGTTGGCGTAGCGGATCTTGACCGTTACGCATGAGGCGAGTTTGCGCTGGTCGCGCAGGTTGAAAGCGATCTTTTCCACCATCGCGATCAGCACGGACTTCAACCTTTTGACGTCGATGGTATCGCTGTCAAAAGTGCATTCAGTTGAAATGGACTTTTGTTCGCTGTAGGGCACCACGGGCGATGCATCTTCGGCGTGGGCCTTTTTCCAGAGTGAAAGTCCGTTCTTGCCGAAGGCGCTGATGAGAAACTGCAATGGCATATCGCGCAACGTCTGGACTGTACGCACACCCATGTCGTGCAGGAATGAGGCCGTCTGCCTGCCGATCATCGGGATCTTTTCGACCGCCAGCGGAGCAAGGAAATCCTTCTCAGTACCCGGCGGGATCTGCGCTTCCGCATTGGGTTTGAATTCAGCCGTTGCCACCTTGGACACAAGCTTGTTCACCGACAAGGCCAGGGAAATTGGAAGCGCGCTCTTCTTAATGATCTGCCTCCGCAGTTCTTTCGCCCAGGTGAAAGCACCGAAATAACGGTCCATTCCGCTGGCGTCGATATAAAATTCATCGATGGACGATTTCTCAAAAGAGGGCGCCTTTTCGGCGATGATCTCCGTCACCTCATGCGATGCCTGGCTATACGCTTCCATGTCGCCGGAAATCACTTTCGCATCCGGGCACAACTGCAGGGCAAGGTACATGGGCATGGCCGAATGCACTCCGAATCGACGGGTTTCGTAGCTGCACGCCGCCACAACCCCCCGCCGACTGCTCCCGCCGATGATCAAAGGCCTTCCCTTGAGGCGGGAGTCTCTTTTACATTCCACGGCCACAAAAAAAGCATCCAGATCCAGGTGTATGATGTTTCTTTCCACGCTGCTAATTAACTAAAAATATTAGTTAATTGTTGCAATTGTCAACTAAAAATTTTAGTTTTGAAAAGCTGATTGCCATAGCGACCTTGATCGGGCTTCTCCACACGGGGAATGCCCGGTTATAAGGTATCGTTGCGATCATTTAAGCCCGCTTGCGAGACACTTCGGCGGGCGCGGCACGAAGGCACAAAGACACTAAAGATTGATGGAAGCATTGTTTGCTGTTGTCTTCAGATTAATGGGATGAAAGATCTCAATTGTGATCATTAGGCAATAAATTAGTTGCATGCATCTCTGCGATTTGCGGGAGAATTATGTTACTGTGATACGAAAGGTGATGTTCGCGTATTTATAAAGAATTATAAAGAATAATTTAGTTATGCCAGTATTTTGCGATGAAGAGGTCAGGTTGCATAATGGATATCGCATTTGCATTCTTTGCGTCTTAGTGGCAAAAAACTTTGTGCCTTACTGGCTAATCACATTTAATAAAGATCACCCATGGATATTGTAAACCGAAATCTCAGATTTTTACGCGCGAAAGAAAGCCTTACCCAACGGGAATTTGCCGAACGCCTGGGGCTGAAGCAAGCTACGCTGGGTGCATATGAGGAAGACCGCGCCACGCCACCCTTGAGTTGCCTCACCGACGTGTCGCGTATCTTTAAGGTGAGTCTTGACAACCTCATTAGCGCCGATCTCAGCACACTTCCGGAAAGGATCTGGCGTGTTTCGGGTAGGCCGAGAAAAGAAGTGCTCGCCATCACCGTTGATATACATAATAAGGAGAACGTAGAGCTGGTGACGCAGAAAGCCTCCGCCGGATATTTGTCGGGATTCCAGGACCCTGAATTTGTGAAAGACCTGCCGAAGATCAGCATGCCCGTGTTGCCAAAAAACAAAACCTATCGCGCATTCGAAATCCAAGGTGACTCCATGTTGCCCCTCCAACCCGGCAGCATCATATTTGCAGAATACACCGAAGATATCAGCGCCATAAAAAATGGCAAACTGTACGTATTGGTAACGCGCAATGACGGCATAGTCTTCAAGCGCGTTTTTAATTTCTCAGGCGAGGAGAAAAAATTGTTGCTCGTGTCTGATAACCGTTTGTATCAGCCTTATGGTGTTGACATCGAAGACGTACAGGAGGTCTGGGGCGCAAAGGCATTTTTTTCCAGTCAGTTTCCCGATGCGGAAGGACCAGCCGCTTCACCGATGCTGGATCAGCTCGCGCTGCAGGTGCTGCAATTGCAGAAAGCCCCTAAATCCCGCCCCTAAATTCAGCCGCGATTGGGCTTATTTGTATTCCATAGTTGGAAAAGCAAACCGTGTTATTAATAATGTTGAACTCGTTCCAGATCCTGCTTTGACCGCCGGAAGAAAACAACAAATAAAAGGCGAGGCTTCTTTCATAAGAGCGTATGCAAATTTTGATCTCGTGAGATTGTTTGGCGATGTGCCGTTAGTTACACAGGAAGTGAGATCTATCAGTGCCGCTAACCTGGAAGAGATCTATCCGTTGCTTTTCCCAGACCGGGTTTCCGCTGACCACGTATATGATCAGATCATTGCTGATCTCGAATTTGCATTGGGAACTTTGGGTATAACAGCGCCCGACAAAGGCTATGCAACTGCAGGGGCAGTTAATGCGCTTCTTGCGAAAGTTTATGCCACCCGGGAGCCGCATCTCATTGTAGTAAATGACAACGATGGAGATAAAACTTTCGGAATTAAATTCAACGGACGAGTAGCGGAGGCCTCTCTACCTGGAGGTGCTGTCGGAACGTTCGTGTGGTGATCTCCCGGGAAAAACTTTCTGAAAGTTCTAAAACTTTCAGAAAGTTGAGCGGTGGGCCGCGGGAGGAAGGTTCTTATCGCGATTTAAATATCGAAGAAAATTCAGAAAGAAACCATGAAGCGGGAAATGAATACAACTAGACCAAATATTAGGAGCATTTTCGCCGGGATGTTTTCAGTTCATTCCGTTGTTCTCGCGATTATTACCCTGATGTGGTGTTGTCGTTCCGACGAAAAAGATCCCAATCCCGGACCGCCGAAGCAACCTGAAGAAGTGGGCAAGGCACAGGTATGGGTAACTACCGGTGATCAGTCAAAATTGCTGGCGAAAGAAACCGATATATCCGTAACAGTTATTACAGAAACATCCTTTCCTACGATCACCATTGACGCTTCCCAAAAAACTTCAGGAGATCGAAGGTTTTGGCGCGGCGTTAACGGGGTCATCAGCCTACCTGATCAACAGGAAAATGTCGACCAGTCAAAGGCTTGCCCTGCTGGAAGATCTCTTTGATCCCGAAAAAGGAATTGGAATAACTTATCTCCGGATGACGATGGGCGCTTCTGATTTTTCATTATCGGATTACACCTATGATGATATGCCCGCGGGTGAAACCGATTTTGAGTTGACAAACTTTACAATCATAAAAGACCGGGAAGATGTGGTGCCGGTATTAAAACAAATCGTAGATATCACTCCTCAGATCAGGATCATGGGGTCGCCTTGAGCACAAGAATATGGACCTCGCACAAAAAATCCGGTAACTGGCAACTGGTAACCGGTAACCGGTAACTTATTCCACCCAATCAATCCCTTTTTTCAAATAGGAAAGAGTTTTTTCTTCCTCCGATCCTTTTTCAGGTCGGTGATTGTACTCCCAGTTGGCCTGAGGAGGCAGACTCATTAAAATCGCTTCCGTTCGGCCATCCGTTTCCAAACCGAATTTTGTTCCGCGATCCCATACGAGGTTGAATTCAACGTAGCGTCCCCTTCTCAGAAATTGCCACTGCTTTTGCTTATCCCCAAATGGAAGCGCGTGATTCTTCTTCATAAAGTGTGTGTAAAGTGGAGCAAACGAATTGCCGACACTTTTCACAAATTCAAAACGCGATTCTTTGGTAAAGCCCTGCTCACCCTTCAGGTAATCAAAAAAAATTCCTCCGACTCCGCGCGTTTCTTCCCTGTGTTTGATAAAAAAATAATTATCACCCCATTTTTTAAATTCGCTGTAAAAGGAGGGGCTATGCTGATCGCAAATTCCTTTTAACTGTTGATGAAAATATCGGGCATCGTCTTCATTGACATAATGAGGCGTCAGGTCAACACCACCTCCGAACCACCATGTCGCTTTTTGGTCAGCAGCTAAACTCTGGATCTCGAAATACCGCACATTCATGTGAATGATCGGCACCATCGGGTTGACTGGATGCAAAACAATCGATATTCCTGTTGCAAAAAATTCCGGAGCTTCCCTTTCTGTGGACACAGGCAGGTTCAACAATCTTAAAGTTGTCTCCGGTGTTTTTCCCCAGACTTCAGAAAAGTTCACGCCGCCTTTTTCAATGATCTTTCCATCGGCGAGTACGCGCGAGATGCCACCACCTCCGCCGGGCCGCTCCCACACGTCGCTGATGAATTTTCCTTTTCCATCGGCCTGTTCCAATTGCCTGCAGATCTCACTTTGTAATGATTTGAACCAGTCGCGAATATGATCCTTGGTCAGCATGTGTATTTGATTTGAGGATCAAATATCACGCAAAGGCGCAAAGGCGCAAAGGGTTCGCAATGATAAATGGCGGATTGAGAGTGACGAATGCTCCATTTCATAGGTTCATGCACCTGTCTTGTAACCATGTACTTTATTGCAAGGGGATTGCTTCATCGCCTTGTCACGCTGCGCGTGTCCAGGTTCTTCGCAATGACTGTGCTTCGCGGGAGGATGTCACTGGTTCTAATTGAAGCAATCTAAAAACCGGCGACCGGCAACTGGTAACTGGCAACCGAAATGTTTATCTTTAATCGGCACAAATACAAAACAGGAATGGCGGTTGCACAAAGATCCAAGGCAAAAAAAAATAAAATCCAGGCTGATCCCGGTTCGGATATTTTGTTAAAAGCATACAGCCTGATGTGTATGGCCAGACGTATGGCAGAAATTTACGACGAGAACCGCGATGTATGCAGGTATGTGCACAGCACCTCGCGCGGGCATGAAGCCATTCAGCTGGCAGCAGGCCTGCAACTGGCACCCTGCGACTATGCGTCGCTTTACTACCGCGATGAATCCATGTTACTGGGTTTAGGTCTTGAGCCTTACGAACTTATGCTTCAGCTGATCGCGAAACGCGATGATCCATTTACAGGAGGGCGGTCCTATTACGGACATCCCGCATTAAGGCGCGAAGGTTTCCCCACCATCCCACATCAAAGCGCTGCCACCGGCATGCAGGCAATCCCGGCCACGGGTATGGCACACGGTATTGCATATCTGGAGGGCAGAGGTTTGTTAAAGAAACAGGACAATCTCCAGCCCGTTGTACTTTGTTCTCTCGGAGACGGAGCTGTCACTGAGGGAGAAGTATCAGAAGCTTTCCAGATGGCTGTGCTGAAAAAATTACCGATCCTTTATCTTGTACAGGACAACGACTGGGGTATCTCGGCGACGGGCAAGGAAATGCGCGCCATGGATGCTTATGAATATGCGGGTGGATTCAAAGGTATGGAACGCATGGCTGTTGATGGCGCTGACTTTACGGATTCTTACCTGGGATTAAAAAAAGCAATAGAGTATGTCAGGAAAAAACGCAATCCCATCCTGGTGCATGCAAAGTGCCCGTTGTTGGGCCACCATACTTCCGGTGTACGCAAAGAATGGTATCGCGAAGACCTGGAGGCACACAAAAAACTGGATCCTGTGGTACGCCTCCGGCGCTTTCTCCTGGATGCGGGCGAATCGCCGGAGGTACTGGGTCGGATAGAAGAGGAAGCAGTAAGGAAGGTGCAAGATGATTTTCAGCGCGCAGTTTCTGCCCCCGACCCGGATGTTAATAGTTTTATTTCTCATGAATTTGCAGACACGCCGGTCACGGAAGAAAAAGGGACCCGTTCTCCTGAAGGCGCAGAAAAAGTGATCATGGTAGAGGCAGCCCTTCACGCCGTGGATGACATTTTACGGACACATCCGGAAGCGCTGTTTTACGGGCAGGATGTAGGCCGGAGGTTGGGTGGTGTTTTCAGAGAGGCGGCGACACTTGCCCGGAAATACGGCGACGACCGTGTCTTTAACACGCCTATACAGGAGGCTTACATTGTCGGATCTACGGTAGGTATGGCTGCTGTTGGCGCTAAACCCATTGTGGAGATCCAGTTTGCAGATTATATCTGGCCGGCGATCAATCAGCTCGTGGTTGAACTTTCAAAAAGCTGTTTTCTTTCGAACGGACAATTTCCCATTCAGAGCTTAATACGCGTACCTGTTGGCGCATATGGGGGAGGTGGTCCCTATCATTCGGGAAGCATCGAATCAACATTACTCACTATCCGCGGAATTAAAGTTGTTTATCCTTCCAATGCCGCAGACATGAAAGGCCTGCTTAAAGCATCATTCTACGATCCCAATCCGGTGGTGTTGCTGGAGCACAAAGGATTATACTGGTCTAAAGTACCGGGGACCTCGGAGGCAAAGACACCCGAGCCGGATGAAGACTATATTATCCCGATAGGAAAAGCAAATGTGGTTCAGTCTGCGTCGGAGGCAAAGATCGAATCCGGGGAAAGCGCGGTGGTCATCACTTATGGGATGGGTGTTTTCTGGGCAAAGGAGGCATCGAAAACATTTCCGGGTCAGATCGGGATCGTCGATCTGCGCACCCTTAATCCCATTGACTGGGAACAGATCGTACAGTCAGTGAGAAAACACAACCGCGTTTTTGTGCTGACGGAAGAACCGTTAATGAATTCCTTTGCTGAATCGCTGGCGGGAAGAATTTCCAAAGAATGTTTTAAAGATCTCGATGCGCCGGTCTGGACCCTCGGGGCAATGGACCTGCCAGCCGTACCGTTGAACATCGACCTGGAAAAAATGATGCTTCCCAACGCGGAAAAGGTGAGAATTGAAATTGGTCGATTGTTAAAGTATTAACGGTTGCCGGTTGCGGTAGGCAGTTACCAGTTACCGGGTAGCCAGTTGCCGGGTGTTCAGGTGCTGATTCCAATTTTCATCATCCATGGCAAGGCCCTTGGACGTTTCCCTAAATTTTTTTTTGCGGCTTTTGTAAAAGAATTTCTTTAAAATCAGGAGGTAACAGGCGATGTTGGGAGCATACCCGGCAAACTGGCACCTGGCAACCGGCAACTGTTAAAAAGGATATCCTATCCCGATGTTATAAATAACTGGTTCTTTAAAATTGGTGTAAGTGTTCTCGCCGGTTTGGGTGGCGAAGGGTTTAAAGAGTCTTGCTTCATCCAGCACAAACCTGTCGCCGGGTTGGCGGCCCGGGTCATAGACCTTGATACCTACGTCAAACCGAAGGACGAGAAAGGTAAAATCAAAGCGCAGTCCGAATCCGGTGCCAATGCCGAGTTCTTTGTAAAATGAATCCAGTCTGAATTTCGAGTTGCCTGGCACGGGTTCAAGCTCTCCCGTGTCAGGGTCCAGGCTTGTCTGCTGACTGAACAACCAGACATTTCCTGCGTCAATAAAAATAGCGCCGCCGACGAATCCGAACAGTTTACTCCTCAGCTCCATACTTCCTTCAAATAGGATCTCACCGGGTTTTTCCAGCTGATAGTTAAACAACCCATCGGCTACCGGATCCGCATCGGCAGAAGGGTCGGTGCTGAGTTTTGGTGGAACTGAACCTAAACCCAACCTGCGGGGCCGCCACGCACGGATACTGTTGCTGCCGCCTGCAAAATAATATTTTTCATAGGGCAGAGAGCGGTCGGAGCCATAGGAATACGCTACGCCCGTATTGATCCTGTATGCAAACGTTGCCCAGGAACTTAAGATGCGTATCTGACGGAAATCAAAATTTAAACGCCAATATTTAAAATACTGCAGACCCTGGCGACTGATAATTTTTGGGTCAATAAAATTCAACGTAGTGCCTCCGGGCTCGAACTGTGCCCGGATAAAGACGGCGTTTCGGTCGAAGGTACCATAGTTCTTGTTCCATGTTATACTGAAGATCATGCTGCTTACAAACGAAGGCTCGAAAGAGCGGGCCAGGTTATAATTACCTTCAATATCCAAACTATCGAGCTGCTGCCTGAATGCCTCCGATTTGATTTCAGAATTGATCAAACTGATGTTGGTGAGCGCAAGTGAGAATTGGGTAGTACGTTGGTTTTGCCAGGTATAGGTATTGGAGAACGTAGTACTCGTTCGTTTATACTCCGGTCTGTCGGTGTAGTTATATCCCACTGACAGTCTTGTTTTTGGATTGTATTTACCCAATCTGATTTGTGTGGCATTTCGGAAAGGCCAGAGGAATTGTGGAAATGTAACGGAGGCATTTATCCCGGCTTCGGTGCTCTTATAGACATCCAATTCCTGAGTGGCAGCAGCTACCCCTTCGATACCGATTCTGCCGTTCAACTCAAAATTTTCAAGACCGCCAAAAAGGTTTCGTTTCTTAAAGTTGAGATTGTAGAACGGACCGGGATAACCTTCCGTGACATTCACACCGATCTCATTTGACCACTCATAACGGTCAAGGGCGCTGGTAAAAATATTGGCGATGAATGTTCCCCCGGTTGAATCATAGTTCACATTAACGAACTTGAACGCATCAAGGTTGGCGAGCTGCCGTTGCGTGTCAAAAGTGCTGGTTCGTGAGTAAAGATTTCCGGGCGCCAAAAAAACGCGCTGACTCAATATCTTGAGGTTGTAATTATCATGGTAGTAGCGGTATCGAACATCGCGATAGGTGTGTTGCGTTCGCTCTACTCCCGGGATAATGACAGTGGCATCGGTGGTAAAGCGAACGGAATCAACACTGAATTGTTTATGAAACCCGCGCTTCGCCGGATCCCGGATGGTGATCATCACGGCAACTTTTTTGTTTTCGAGCAGCGAGGTATCAATATCGAAGTCCACGTACTGGCGGCTGAAGTCGTAAAATCCATTGTCCTTCAAATACAGGTCAATGCGCTCGCGTTCGTTTGTAAAATTATCTTCGCGGTAGCGTTCGCCCTTCTTAATTAAACTGCTCTTTTCAGTTTGACGGATCAAGTCAAAAACCGTTGAATCCGAGATCCTGTAGAAGATGCTGTCGATCAGATACGGTTGGCCTACTTGCACTTCATAGTTTACTCTCACAAACTTTCTCAGGGAAGAAATATTTGCCCTGACATCATTCTGGAAGTATCCCTCCGAAAACAGGTAATTCTTTAACCGATTGACGGTGATGTTTACCAGCGCGCTGTCGTAAACCGCGATCGATTCGCCCCATTGCATAAGGAGATTGCCATTCTCTATGCGCGAATTGTATTTATCGATCTTTTTTTGTTTCCTGAACTGCAGGTTATTGATCTTGCGCAGCGAACGCGTTTTTGCGATCTTCGCGTCAAGTCTTTTTTCCGCCTCAGCTTTCTTCCGGATAAATTTTTCCTGGGCATAACGCTTTTCCCCCGCGTAATATATTGCCACCAGGTAATACATGCCCGGAATAGACAGAAAGGTCCGGTTGGGGTTTTGTGCGTAGAGGGCGCGAAGCTCTTCCTCGTTGATATTTTGTGGAGCCTTTATCGACTGTTTATAAAGATGTTTTTGATTTTCCTTGAGATGTTTCGTTCCCAAACAACCCGAGAGAAGAATGGGGATAAGTATTAAAAGAAAATATCTAATTTTCGGGATCAAGCGTTCAGAATGCTATCAAAAACCACTATTAAGTTCATCAAATCCCTGCAAGTAAAGAAATACCGAAAACAGGAGCAATGTTTTCTCGTAGAAGGAGCCAAAAGTGTGCAGGAATTGCTGAGCTCGGATTTTGAAGTAGTGAAGCTTCTGGGAACGACAGATTTTCTCTCCGCGCTGAAAACCCCTTTCAATGGCGAGGTAGTGGAAGTATCGGAAGACGCCCTCGAAAGTATTGGAGAATTCCAGACCAATCGGTCCGCTCTGGCCATCGCCCGTTTTAAACCCAATACGGCCCGGTATATCTCCGAAATGGAATATGCTATTGTTCTCGATGATATTCGCGATCCTGGAAATCTGGGTACCATTATCCGTACGGCCGATTGGTTTGGTATTCAAAAGATCATTGCCTCGCCGGAAACCGCTGATTTTTACAACCCGAAGGTGATCAGTGCAACAATGGGTTCCTTTACCAGAGTTCATATTTTCTATACTGACCTTATCAGCTATCTCACGCCGAACACCCATCCTGTCTTTGGCGCTTTCCTGGATGGCACGGATATCCACAGCGTTAATTTCGCTCGTGGCGGACTTATTCTTATTGGCAGTGAATCGCATGGGATATCCCATGACCTCACTGACTTTGTCACCGAAAGAATTACCGTCCCGCGGTACGGCAAGGCAGAATCTCTCAACGCGGCCATCGCCACAGCAGTGATCTGTGATAATCTGAGGAGAAGCGGAAAATAACCAGTTGCCGGTTTCCAGTTTCCGGGTGCCGGGTTGTGCCTGCCTCCCAATGACGGTACCCGGGGGGTCACAGGAATCCCTGGCTTTGATGGGCAGCCTGCTCGGAGAGTTGGGCTGCATTTTCTTTCCCGAGATAATTATCAATAATGTAATGACCAAGGTATACAACTGGCGTGAGCAGGATGGCGACGGAAAATTTATAGATATAATTGGTGATGCCAATGGCGATGATCTGGTCATTGGAGAATATTCCATAAAATGCAATAAAGAGCACTACGAAACTATCTACTAACTGCGATACCAGTGTTGACCCCGTTGCGCGCAGCCATAACCTTTTATTTCCTGTGGCACGCCTCAGTTTTTGAAAGACGAAAACATCGACAAGCTGACCTATGAGAAAAGCCGTGAGTGACCCAACGATTATGCGGAGGCCTTGTCCTAAAATTCTGTTAAAGGCGAGGTCCATATTAAAAATATTTCCATCCTCACCCCTGAGTTGGGCCCACCATCCGGCCGGGGGTAGTTCAATGGCCATGAAGATCACCATGAAGGCATACAGGATCAACAGCGCTGTGAGGTAACTGATGCGTTTTACGCCGGGCTTTCCGAAGTATTCATTGAAGAGATCAGTGGTAATAAATACCACGGGCCAGATAAGGGCTCCGGCGGTGAGGTTAAAGTCCATTACAAACCCCAGAATATCGAGTTGTGCTGGCTGCATGCCGACCGTGGATTCTGCGGAAAAGATCTTTACTCCGATGATTTCGGCGAGCAGTGCATTGGTGATAAAAATGCCTGAAAGGATGACAAACAGTCTGTTTTTTTTTTGCTCCAGGGTTAAATCCATAAATAAAAATAGAAATTAATCCCGAATGCTGAACACACTGCCTTCGGTGGCCAGTTCCACCGGCGGGAAAATCAAACGTGCTTCTTCAACAAGGGGTGCGAGATCTTTGTAACGTGCCGAAAAATGCCCGATCAATAATTTTTGCACCTCCGCTTTTTTAGCCAGCGTGGCTGCCTGCGCGGCGGTGCTGTGTTGTGTTTCAAGGGCTTTTATTTGCTCGTCAAGGCCGAAGGTAGCTTCATGATACAGAATATCCACTCCGCGTATCAGCTCGATAATACTTTCATTATAGGCAGTGTCCGAACAATAGGCATAACTTCTCGATCTCCTCGGGGGTAAGGTAAGTTCTTCATTTCTATATAGTATCGTTCCATTTGCATCCACCACATCGTGACCTTTTTTCAGATTGGCAATTTGTTGTATGCGAAGTCCTTCAGGTAATTTATCTTTATCGATCCGTCTGGGCTTTATTTTTTCCCTGAATAAAAAACCGGTACAGGGTATTTTATGTGCGAGGGGAATGGTTTCAACTGACAGGCTATCATCCTCGAAGATCGTCTCCCGAAGATCTCTTTCCAGCTGATGAAAAATAACTTTGAACGAAGGCACAGAATGGGAATGTTTCAGCTGTGTTGTGATTATATCATCCAGACCGCGGTGACTGTAAAGGTGAAGATCATTCGTACGCCGAAGCAAATGCATGGTAAAGATCAGTCCCATCAAACCCAGGTAATGGTCGCCGTGAAGGTGGGAGATCAGAATATGGTTGATGCGATGCAGGTTTGCCTGAAAACGCATAAGCTGCATCTGCGCGCCCTCGCCGCAATCCACAAGGAAAAAACGGTTCTGGACCTCGATCAGCTGTGAAGAGGGAAATCTTCCATACGCGGGCAAAGCCCCGCTTGATCCTAAAATCGTAATATTAAAACTCACGTTTTAAATAAATGTTGGCAATTTGAGCAATTTCAGTCTTAACATATTCGCAGGTTTTTCTCAACTTGCCTCTATAACTTATTGCAACGGTATAAATTTCTAAGATAAAGTGCGCAGCATTTCTATGTTGCAAACTAATATCAAAAACAAGTCACATCCAATTCCTGGATTCGGTTCGGAAATGATCGATAGCGGGCTAATAAATTTCAGATGCCGGTGCTACAAGATACTGCAGGCATTAGGTAAGTCAAGAATTGCCCAATTGCAAAAATTGGTTCAGTTCCCGTCTCTGTCCTTAAGATCTTTTTCAATTTCGTGCATGAAGACAGCGTCAATGGCTTCTTCGACTTTGTTGAGGATATTGAGTACGCTGTCGAGCTGGGAGATCTTGATGAGTTTCGTTGTGTGTTCAGACAGACTTGCCAGGATAAAAATACCGCCATCTTCCTGGACGATCCGGTTTCCTACCAGCAGGGCGCTGAGGCCGGACGAATCTGTGTACTTGACTTCGGAAAGATCCAGGACTATGTTGCGGACACCTTCGGCATGCAAAGTGATCAGTTCTGATTTCAGATTGGGCGCCACGCTGGAATCCAGTTTCTCTTCATGAAGGCGTAACAAACTATACTTTTCCTGCTTGTCGATGGTGTATTTCATGGCTATGCTGGCTTAACGCAATATGCAATAATACTCTATTTTATAGCTTTTTTAAGGGGCGTAAGTTAAGGGAATTTATTGAATTAATGATGTTGTGCTCTATCCGGAGGAGAATCCCTTTGTAGTCGACCGGTCCGAGTGGTTCACTCGTCATTTGTTGGTAAAGTTCCTTGTAACGCGCTGATATTGAGGCTACAATTGCGTCCGTCATCTCCGGTACCTGCTGCCCGTCCTTGCCCTGAAAATCGTTTTCGATTAGCCATTGTCTGACAAATTCCTTGGATAACTGCTTTTGCGGTTCGCCCGCCTTTTGCCGGGTTTCATATCCATCGCGGTAAAAGTAGCGCGATGAATCAGGAGTGTGCACTTCGTCTATGAGGTATATTTTTCCCTGGTGCTTGCCGAACTCATATTTTGTGTCTACCAATATCAGCTGCCGGGCGGCTGCGAGTTCAGTGCCCTTCCGGAAAAGTTTAAAAGTATAGTCCTCAAGCATGTCATAGTCGACGGAGCTCACAAGCCCTCTGTGCAGTATCCCTTCTTTTGAGATATCCTCATCATGTCCCACTTTGGCTTTGGTTGTTGGAGTAATGATTGGGTGGGGGAGGGGATCATTTTCTTTCAACCCTGCGGGTAAGGGTACACCACATAAGGTCCGCCTGCCTGCCTTGTATTCGCGCCACGCGTGGCCGGCGAGATAACCGCGCACAACCATTTCCACCGGGAAGGTCTCGCATTTGAAACCTATTGTAACATTCGGGTCAGGCGTGGATAACACCCAGTTCGGAACGATTCCTTTTGTGGCGTTCAGATTAGATGCGGCAATCTGGTTGAGCACTCTGCCTTTATCGGGAATGGCCCGGGGAAGGATAACATCAAAAGCTGAGATCCTGTCTGTAGCCACCATGGCCATCAGGTCGCCAAAGTAATATACATCCCTTACTTTGCCACTGTAAAATCCTGTCTGACCGGGGAGCGTGAATTTGGTTTCCTTGATAGCGTGCATTTTAAAAACGATCAACGTTCAAAATTAACGGTTTATGAAATGACTTTAAAATCTTTTTTTAGATAAACCTACTTCGGTGACACCAGCATTCCTGCGCGGAATACCAGTGTATTCGTGAGACTGCCCTGCTCATCAAATTCCTTCCATTCCCTGTGTTTTTTATCTGCGATGTATTCACCCTGCTCCCTGACCTTCCCATTCGGATAGAAGGAGGTAAAAAATCCGTGTTTCCGGCTATTGCGATATTCTCCGGATGTCTCCACCTGACTGTTTTCAAAATATGTTTTAAATGGCCCGGCCAGCAGATTGAACTTGTAGGATTCTTCACTGGCGACCTTTCCATTCTCATGATAGGTATACCGGATACCGCTAAGTTTTCCGGCGTCATAAGTCTCTTTGGTTTTTGGAATTTTAGTACCCGGGAAATATATCGTCCAGGCTCCATGGGGTTTTTCGTTCCTGAATTTCTTTTCTGCTTCCAGGATCTGGTTTTCATCATAGGAAAAGCGCGTGAGATCATTTCCGTTATTTGTTCCTACTTCTCTTGTCCTGACTTCTCCATTTGGATAGTATTCATGATTGGTTCCGATCCTCTTCCCCTCTTTATAGGTAAACCGGTGTTGAACGGCGCCTTCCGGATAATACCCCACGTTTTCGCCATGCAGCTGGCCATTTAAGAAATTGCCTTCGAGGATGAGGTTTCCTTCCCGGTCGTATGTTTTGTACTGACCATTTTTCGAACCTTCCTCCATTGTTGAAACGGTTTGCAGTTGCCCGTCTGCAAAATAGGTTTTGAAATAACCTTTCAGCACACCATTCTCGTAATTCGATTCTGTTTCGATTTTTCCGTTTTCATAAAATGTACGTGTGACGCCGTTGGGTTTTCCTTTCTGGTAGGTGATCTCCTTTTTGACTTTTCCATCGGGGTAATATTCTTTTACGAGACCATCAGGCTTACCTTTTACGAAATACGTTTCCTTCCTCACGTTTCCGTTTGAAAAAAACATTTGAATGCTGTCCGCCAGGATGTCGTTTTCATAATATGCTTTCTGGACGGATCTCCCTTCTTCGTTATAAACTTCCACTACACCGTGGCGCGTCCCATTTACGAAGGTGATCTTCCGCGCAAGCTTTCCGTTTTCATGAAACTCGGTGAAGAGCCCGGATTTTTCACCGTCTTCAAAGTTCCCTTCCAGCATCACGTTGCCGTTTTCATAAAAGCGTTTGTATTTCCCTTCCAGTGTTTCATTGTCTGCTGCAACATGGTATTCTTCCTGTACCTTGTTTTTTTGGGGATCGTAATAAGTGCGGACTTGTTTCTGCGCGTGAAGGAAGAGCGGCAGGCAGGTATACAGGATGAGAAATATCCCTTTCATAGATTAAAATGGTAGCGGTTCATTGGAAACATGCGGTTTCATAACGCACGGCTATTGGGATTGTTGTTGCGGGGGTTGATGGTTAAACTCTTTCGACCACAATTGCAGAAGCTCCGCCTCCACCGTTGCAAATTCCCGCAACGCCTATGCTGGCGTTTTGCTGCTTAAGGACATTGATGAGTGTGGCCATGATCCGTGCGCCGGACGCGCCTAACGGGTGGCCTAGAGCAACTGCTCCGCCATTCACGTTGACTTTCGACGGATCGAGTTCCAGTTTCATGTTGTTGGCAATGGCAACAGCGGAAAACGCTTCGTTGATCTCGTAAAAATCTATATTCTTTTTGTCGACGCCCGCGTGTTTCATGGCTTTTGGAATGGCCAATGCAGGCGTGGTGGTAAACCACATAGGATCCTGGGCCGCATCTGCAAAGCCCCTGATCTTCGCCAGTGGTTTTAAACCAAGTGCCACCGCCTTCTCCTTGCTCATGAGCACCAGGGCGGAAGCGCCGTCGTTGATAGTAGAGGCATTGGCCGCGGTAACCGTTCCCTCTTTGGTGAATACAGGTTTTAAGCCTGGTATCTTTTCGAAATTTACATTCTTGTACTCTTCGTCTTCTGAAAACATTGTCACATTGCCCTTGCGGTCAGTAATTTCCACGGGCACAACTTCATCTTTGAATTTGCCGCCTTTCCACGATTCGGCAGAACGCTTATAGGAATTGATCGCGTAGTCATCCTGGTCCTGACGGGTGATCTTCATTTCTTTGGCTGTATTATCGGCACACACTCCCATAGCGCAATGGTTATACACATCGGTTAATCCATCGTAAGTTAGTCCGTCAATAAGTTCGCCATTCCCGTATTTATAGCCGTACCTCGCCTTCATCAGGTAATAAGGAATGTTGCTCATACTTTCCGTTCCTCCCGCAACTACAACATCATTTTGTCCGAGCATTATCGATTGGGCCCCAAGCACCACAGCCTTCATTCCGGACGCGCATACCTTATTTACGAGCGTACACGGGATTTCGAATCCCAGGCCTGCTGCAGCTGCCACTTGTGTAGCTGGCGCCTGCCCCAATCCGGCGGAGATCACGTTGCCAATAAAAACTTCGTTAACAAGTTTTGGATCAACACCTGCTTTCTGCAGCGCACCCTTTACGGCGATTGCTCCTAAAGTTATTGCGGAAACACTGGCCAGGCTGCCTCCAAAGCTCCCTATCGGGGTTCTTACGGCGGAAATAATGTATACTTCTTTCATGTTCTTTGGAATCAAAAATGGAATCACAAACTTAAGCTTTCATCCCGGCCAACCGGCAACTATTTTACCAATCCGGCTTATTCCGGTCTCTTGATTTGGTGGACTTGCGCTTTTGTTGTTGCAGGTATTGCTTTTCCTGGTTTTTCATCGCTTCGAGGATCATGCGTGCTTTTTCTTCGCTGATCTTCATTTGCTCAAGTTTATCGCGGTCGAGATTTTGCATTTCCTTTTTCTCTGCTTCTTGCTGCTGTTTTTCTTTTTCCTGCTGTTCTTTTTCCTGTTCTTCTTTTTGCTCTTTGTCTTTCTTTTCCTGGTCTTTTTGTTGTTGGTCTTTATTCTGCTCGTCCTTCTTTTGCTGATCCTCTTGCTTCTGATCTTTATCCTGCTCTTCTTTTTTCTGCTGATCCTTGTTTTCCTGATCCTGCTTTTGCTGATCTTTATTCTGTTTTTGTTTCTCCTCCTCCTGCTTCTTCTTCTCCTCTAACTTCTTTTTCAGCATTTCATAATTGTATCGCGCATCATCATTGGTGGGTTCAGCTTTGATCGCCTGTTTAAAATAATTCAGCGCCTCTTCCGCACGGCCTTGTTGATTGGCCATTATGCCCAACTGCTGATTTGCTTTGGATCTGATATCGCTCTTAGGGCTTTCAGTTACCGAATGGTACGTATTAAAGGCGCTCGCGGTGTCTTTTGCCAGATAATAGGAGTTGGCAAGATTGATGACCACCTCATCTTCCTTAACCCCAAGGGAATCCACGAGAAATTGATAATGCTGGATTGCCGTTTCATAATCTCCATTCTTGAAAGCCTCTTCCGCCGCAGATTTTGCTGCATTGATCTTTCTCACCGTCGCGGGATCAACCAGGGTGAACAGAGCCAGAACTATCAAAAACAAAACCTTCATATACTAACCGTTCTTACATTTACAAATATATCCAGCAATAATAGGGCCGTTGCGAAAGCCAGGAAATAAAAATATTTGTTTGCCGTTACATCCACCAGACGCGCATCCCGGAGTTCCCCTTCAATTCGTCCGATTGTATTGACTAATCGCGAAACGTCATTTTTGCTTTCATTGATCTCGAAGTATTGTCCACCGGTTTTGTCGGCAATGGATCGCAGGGAGCGGGAGTTTAATTTAGTGACTACCGTATTTCCCTCCCTGTCCTTCTTAACGCCATTGCCGGCATATATATTACCTCCTTTTTCAGTACCAACACCAAGCGTGAACAGTTTGATCTCGCGATTCTCTATTTCGCTGACGACCTCATCTGTTTCCTGGCCAAAATCTTCGCCATCACTGATCAGGATGATCACCTTCGACTTGGTATTTAATTGTCCGTCTTCGTTCGCGAGTTTGTCCAATGCCATGCGCAGGGCAGGCGCAAAGTCCGTTCCACCCACCGGAACCAGGCCAGTGTTCATGGTTTCGATAAAAAGGTTGAGTGCATTTTGATCATAAGTTAGCGGGCATTGCATAAACGATTCCGATCCGAAAATAATAAGACCTATCCGATCTGAATTAAAAGCAGAAACGAGTTTCTTCATTTCATTTTTCACTTTTTCAAGGCGGGTAGGCTGGATATCAAATGCGTCCATAGACTTTGACAGATCCACACAGATCATAATGTCTTTCCCAATGGACTTAACCTCTTTTTTTGAACCTCCGAAAGATGGTCCTAAAATGGCGACGATGATCAGTCCAAAGAAAGCGGTGCGGAGGAAGAGTTTTATGAAAACCCTCGTAAACGGTGTGTTGAGAATCCTGGCTACATGTATCACCCTGAAAAGGTAAAACCCATACAGCAGCAGGAATGCTCCCATGAATATCATTTCCGTTATACCCAGGTCTCTATACCAATTCACGTCTTTATTGTTTCCGCAATTTATAAGGAAAAAGGGTACCTCTCAACCCTCAGACCTTTCAAACCATTAATTAATGCGGGGCCTGTCAGTCGCCGAAGTATTTTTTCAACAGGGCGCAAAGCTCGTTGTACTTATAGGTCTTGGTAAAGAATTCGATGGCGCCGAGTTTTTTAACCTTTTCGATCTGGATCGGCTGGGAAGTGGTTGAATACACGATTACGGGAATATCCTTGAGGATTTTACTTTTCTTCATGGCGGCGAGGAATTCGAAGCCGTTCATCCGGGGCATGTTGAGGTCCAGGAAGATGTAGTCAGGAATAGTTTCTTCGTTATGTAATATTTCAAGGGCGCGGTCGCCATCGGGTGCCACCAGACAGAGCGCGGAAGAAGATACATCACTCAAAGCAGTGAGAAATACCTCCTGGTCGTCAGGATCATCGTCTACCAGTAAACAGATCTTAGGTTGCATCATTAACGAAAAGGCCCGGGCAGCAAGCAGTAACCGCTGCTTGATTAATAAAAATTCGTTTCCGATATAATTTACGAATTTTTACGTCTGCATTAAGGCGTATAACCGCCACAAGAAAAAGTGAATGTAAGGAATTAGGCGAAAATGTCTCTTTTTTACCTTTGTTCGAAATGGGTTGAAATTTAAATCCGGGTAATTCGCGGTGGAAGCGACCTTTCAAAGCTATTAACGCGCTTTAAACCTGGAGCTAAAACCACCTGTCGGTAGTGATTAGGGGAGGAGGAATATTATGGCTTTCTTTCATACATGGATAAAACAGCGCTTGTTGAAACACTGGTGATGAGTGAGAAAACTCATTCAATCGTCGAAATAAAAATTATCAATACCGACAAAACCATTGTTGGCGCGGTTCAGAAAGTGCTGAACCAGATCATTATCCTGAAATCAGCAGCTGCCGAGCCTATCACTTTAACCTTTAGCGACATCGAGTCTGTACAAGGATCAACTCACACCCGTTTTAGCAAGGTTCTTCAAAATATTTCCAAAGCGTTAAATAAACGTTTCAGGCGCAATTGATCTTGCGAGCAATTCCGATCAGCAGTTCACGGATTGCGGAATCCCATGAGGTGGAACTATCAGGTTAGGTCCGAAAAATTGGTAATGAATATTGAAGTGAGAATGTCTTTCATTTCAATATAGGAGATCGGTTTATGCACAAAATCAGTTGCTCCTAATCCTTTGCACTCGTCTTTTTCCTGCGGATTGTTGGAGGTGGTAAAAATTATTACAGGGACGTGCGACGTGTTTTTATTTCCCTTGATTTCCGCCAGGCACGCTTTCCCATTCATCAGCGGCATGTTGATATCGAGGAAAACCACATCGGGTAACGTATTGGAATCGAGATATGTTAAAGCGTCCAAACCATCTTTTGCCGTATTGCAAACAAAAGATTCATCAATTGTTTTGACCGCCTCCAAAAAAATCTGGCGATCATCCGGATCATCATCGACGTAAAGAATGGTCATATATTAAT
>JBBDXJ010000138.1:0-5055 GCA_040902445.1 Cyclobacteriaceae bacterium
TAAAATCTACAATTGACAAGCCTCAGATCACTCATCACCCAAATTGCGCAACATCGATCACAGCTTACCACTCAATGGTTGCGTCCATGCAGTCTCATAATCGCCTTCCTGAAAAGGATTTTCTTTTAATTTATCGGAAGTAATTTTTGCCCTGACAAATATAAATTCCGGAAGCAGTTCAATGCTGGCCTCTGGCCCTGAAATGGTTTTTAAAATACGTGAATGCTGAGCTTCAGCGGTAGCTCCGATAAACTGTATCTCATAATTAACGCCCGGTTCTTCCCTTACTTTGATGTGCAATGCTTTGTCTGCCACCGCTACTTCCTCCATGATAACTCCGGAAGTTGCATAGAAATTTCCTGCCTCCATGGCTTTGATCAAAGATCCCGGTGAAAGAGAATCAGCCAGCACCATCACCCATCCCCGGCCTGCGTTGCTGTAAGAATTGCCAAAAAGATGATAATGGTGACTGTCATCGGTCCCAAGGCCATAGAGGAATGGCTGATTTTTCTTGTGATACGCGATGTTGATCATATCCCACATATTTTCCAGGCCTGGGTGAAGACTATCCCCGTAGTTATTCACCTTGGGATGTCCGCTGTAAACCTCGAAAAACCGTTCTCCCTTCAGATCTATGATGTCTTGTGCCGTGACGGCATAGAAATAATTTGGATGGTTGATGTGTGGAAACATTGGAACTCCGGTTTCTTTTCGCTGTTTCAGCACGGCATCCACATAGCGCTGCATGACCTCAGTCACATTCTCACCACCCAGAAGAGGGATGAGGGTTTGGATGTTGGTAACATTCATATGGATAGGTTTTCCCAGCGTTCTATCAGAGATCTCTTCCGATTGAAGGATGAGAAAATTGTCGTCTTCAAACAAGGGCTTATATTCCTTAAACGTTTTAAGCTTTACCTGTATGCGCCCGGTGTCCGTTTTATATGTGACCCAGTCTTTGCCGAATTTTTCAAGGTATTTCTCAAAACCCAATTCATATATTCTGCTTTTCCGGACAGTTATCCATTTTGTTCCTTCGGCAAGTATGTTATGATCAGAAAGCGCGATAAAATTGTATTCATTCGATTTATACCAATCCATTATCATCTCAGGATACTCATCGCCATCGCTCCAATACGAGTGCGTGTGAAGGTTGCCTTTGTACCACTTTCGGTTATCGGTCTGTTTTACAGTGCAGCCCGTCAGCAATACAAGAACAAAAAGCAGGCGGAGGATGGGGGTGGTTGGTTTTTCATAAGACATAATTACAGCATAGCGTGTGAACGTTGAACCACTGCACTACTTTTAAAAAATTTAGTCGGTTAGTAGTGTTTTTTTAATATAATCTGTTCCATAAGGATAGCGTTGCTTTCTTTTCAACATTGAATTAGCAAGCTTGTTATTCTTGAATCGTTCGGTTTTCGGATTCCATTTCAGCACCCCCGGAACTTTCATGGATATGTGGCTGATGAGACACATCGTACAAGCTCTGTGTCCCATTTCTATTGGTGAAATGGGTTGTTTACGGCTTTGAACACATTCGAGCCAGTTCCCATGGTGTTCATCGCTATGGTAAAGGTGGATTTCATTTGCCTTAATTTCTGAAGTAAGGGTATTGGGATCGCTGGCATCCAATGTTTTTTCACCAACATGTGAAACGAATATCCATCCCTGGTCACCTTGGTATTTTATTCCGATAGGGAACCCTCCGCTCGTGTACATGGTAATACCGTTTTCGTATTCGGCCTTCACCATAAAGCCACCATGCACATCCCAAAGCCCTGACTTTGGGAATTCCGCAACGCCTTCTATTGAGATCGGGCCTGTGTATTCTGTATCCAGGCCCCATGCAGCGTAATCGAATAAATGTGCTCCCCAGCCAGTTATCATTCCTGCCCCAAATTGTTCACACCGCAGCCAGCCGGGACGGGAATAATTATTTTGTGGGTGGACCCGCATTTCAGTGTAGTAAACTTCAGGGGTTGAGCCTAGCCACATATCATAGTTCAGGTTTTTGGGCACAGCCATTTCAGGAGTAACAGGACCGGAAGGATCGCCGGGAAGACCAATATTTACTGAATGAATTTTCCCGATACGTCCGTTGCGTACAAGCTCTGCAGCTTTTCTGTATTGTGGAGCCGACGACCGACATTGCGCTCCTACCTGCAAAATTACACCTTGCCTGGCAACAACATCGCTTAAAAGACGGCCTTCCGCGATTGTCAGGGTTGCCGGTTTTTGCAAATAAATATCTTTTTTGGCAAGAGCTGCTTCTATGGCCGGTTGGGCATGCCATTGATCTGGTGTACAGATGATTACAGCATCAATAGCAGGGTTAAGCAGCAGCTCCCGGTAATCTTCATACATCTTTACATCTACAAAATTGGTACTGCCAGTTTTTACAGTATAATAATTCTCTATCAGCTTCTTACCATCGGCCATGCGTTTATTGTCAACATCACAAACAGCTATAACTCTGGCAATGTCGTATTTTAATATTTCCGGCAGATTATGATCCCGGGCAATCCGCCCAGTACCTATCACACCAATATTTATCCTGTCGCTTGGCGGATTTTTTCCAATAACATGGGAGGGAATGATAGTAGGAACAACAACAAATGCTCCAGTGGTAGCAACCAGTGCGTTTCTCAAGAAAAATCTTCGTTTCATTTTTTCTCGTATGATTTCGTTGATCAGAATTTTATTGCAGCAAAACTTTCAAGAAATGTACTCCGGGAATCGGTAAAGCTGACTGGCTTGTCTGTGACAATGATCATAGTCACCCGACCTAAACAGATTGACTGAGCGAAAAACAAAAAGCAGCCAAAGTTTATTCATCAACCAAGCGTATGTAACCCGTCACTTCCCACGTATTTTGGGATAAGGCACATCATAACCCTTTACTGCATGCCATATAACTCTATTAAACGTCTCGTCATCAGCTGCATCAACATCCCCTAAAGGCAGAGCCATGGATTTTTTAGCCCAATATAACGGCTTGCCTTTAAGCGATGATAGTTTTGGATTCATTTCGTCGAGCGGGATATTGTTCTTTATTGCTGAATAGGGTGTGAAATCCGGTGTGCTTGTAAAACAATCTACCATAGGCATAGCTATCAAATCGAACTGGCTCATCGGAGGCAATCCTAAGATTAATTCAATAGTCCTTAAGACGCTGTTTTGATTGTAATGCGTACTGATAACTTTTCCTCTTTTTGTATAAGGACTAATGCATAAAGCAACAGTGCGTTTTCCGTCTACATGATCCAACCCTGATTGCGGGTCATCCTGCATAACAATGATGACGGTTTCTTTCCAGAATTTACTCTTGCTTACCGCTTCTACAATCTGGCCTAAAGCCAGGTCGTTGTCCGCCACAGCTGCCCGGGGTGTTGGATAATTTTCGTTTACACCTACAGTATGGTCGTTGGGCAGAAGCATTAACATAAAGTTTGGCAGCTCACCTTTTGCTTCGTATCCATTCAGCTCTTTGATGAATTCTTTTGCCCTGTAGACATCCGGGATCCGGCCTGTGAACCCTGGAAACGTCGGACAATTATAGGGAGCCAGTGTATGAAGCTTGGATTTTGCAGTAATCGTTACGTGCCGCGTATTATTTTTAAATTCCTGATACATCTGGCTCCACGTAATATTTGAAGGCTCGAACTCCGCATCAACAAATTCACCATAATTTCGAAACGTCAGGCCCTGTTTGATAACATTATCCCATATAAAGCCTGAAGATGCAAAAGCCAGGGGATCATCACCCCTGTAGGGATAACTTCTTATAAATCCACCAAAGCTTTTTTCGAGATAGTCGGTGACATAACCCTCATTTGCCCACTGGTGTCCGTCAGCGCTTAATACGCCGTTGCAATAAGTGTTGTCAAGCAAAACAAAATTCTCTGCAAGTGCATGGGTATTAGGTGTAACCTCCCTACCGAATTGGCATAAAGCTTTATCCCCATTGCCCTGCTTTAAGTCACCGAAAACCTGGTCATAAGTTTTATTCTCTTTAATGATATACAACACGTGTTTAAAGACAGATTTTTCTCCCGGACGCGTTGGAACAGGTACTATTTTCTCCTTTACTTGTTCCAGATTCATGGCTTCCGTTATCCTCGGCAAACGCATATTCGTTGCGGCTTTCACCGTATACGCTTCAAGGACCTTTTCAGAAGGAATCGGGATAAATGACACTGAACCTAAATGGCTTCTCGAATTATAACCTTTAGCCCCTGGGGCTAAGTACCTTCCACCGACTCCTTTTGTGTTGGCAACAAATAGTTTATTTCCATCCATACTTAAAACAACTGCCCCCGGATAGAATCCGGTCGGAATAAGAACTTTCACGGCATCGGTTTGAAGATCGATTACAGCAATATGGTTATTGCCCCCATTCGCCACAAACAGGGTTCTTCCATCCCTGGAAACCGCCAACGCATTGGGCGCACTTCCAAAGGGCAGCTCTGCCATGGGCTTTGAATTAATGTCTTTGATCACCTCGTCTGTTTGTGTGTTTATAACAGAGACTAAATCACTATTTGCATTGGCCACATATAACCTCGAGCCGCCAGGATGAAGCGCCATTCCTGATGGATGCAGGTGAACTTTAATTTCCTTGATTACCTTAAAGGTCTTTAAATCAATCACTGACACCGTACCTGAGGATGCAATTCCCGTCACCGGATCGATAACAACAGGTGTTCCGGCGGACATAGCCGTTTTATCGCTTTCTACGGCTACTCTGCCTCCCCAATTTGAAACGTAACCCTTATCTCCATTTATTATTATGGAGTAAGGCGCAATACCGACAGACACATGGCCTTCAAATTTATTCGTCCTTAAATTTACAATACCCACGGCGTTGTTACGGTTGAGCGTAACATACAGGTAACTGCGCGGTTCATCAATGGCAAACCCTCCCGGATACTCCAGCCCGTTCGTCGCTTTGCCGGATTTATCCAGGATTTCATTTTCCCATGCAAATCTGCCGTCTGCCATGATTTGCGTCGGAAGCAAGATCTCATCACTCCAGGCAAACAACCCATTGCT
>JBBDXJ010000139.1:0-32609 GCA_040902445.1 Cyclobacteriaceae bacterium
TGACTGGTTTCTTAAAATGTTTTTCCACCAGGTAGCGTTCGTGTTCAGATTGCAGATCCACACCCCACGCATCGATGATAAACTGGAATTTCTTTTTCTTGTTGGGGCTGGAGGATTTCAAGATGTCAATTGCTTCCGTATAACTCAGGCGTTCGAAATCGTTTACCGCCACGAATTTTAACCTGTCCATCAGGGTGAGTTCACTGCGCTGTTCCTGAGGTTTGGATTGCTCTTCTTCTGCCGCCCTTTTATGCAGAAATGCGAGGTCTTCGCTGCAGTTTTCCAGGGCATAACGCACGAGGTATTGGAGGAAATCCTGTGCGAGCTGCATGTTGTCCTGAATATCGTAGAAGGCCATCTCGGGTTCTATCATCCAGAACTCCGCCAGGTGGCGGGTGGTGTTTGAATTCTCGGCGCGGAAAGTAGGTCCGAAAGTATAGATCTCACCCAGTGCAAGGGCATAGGCTTCGCCTTCAAGCTGGCCCGAAACTGTAAGGTTCGTATCCCGGCCAAAGAAGTCTTCCTTGTATTTTATTTTTCCCCCTTCGTCGCGGGGAGGATTTTCAGGGTCCAGGGTTGTTACGCGGAACATTGCTCCGGCACCTTCCGCATCAGAACCCGTGATGATAGGTGTATGGATATAAAAGAAGCCGCGGTCGTTGAAGAATTTATGCACGGCAAACGCCATCGCGTGACGTACGCGCATCACAGCGCCAAAAGTATTTGTCCGTGGACGCAGGTGAGCGATCTCGCGTAAGAATTCGAGAGAATGTTTTTTGGGTTGCAATGGAAATTTTTCAGGATCGCTGTCTCCCAGGATCTCAAGTTTGCTAACCTTTACTTCCACGGGCTGACCTTTGGCCGGCGAGGGAATCAGGGTGCCCTTTACGGAAATACACGCGCCGGTCGTAATTCGTTTTAAAACATTTTCCGGAGTATTATTAAAATCTACCACGGCCTGGATATTCTGTATCGTAGATCCGTCATTTATAGCAATAAACTGGTTGTTTCTGAAAGTCCTGACCCAGCCTTGAACCGTTACTTCCTGGTTTTGCGGGGGTGTAGACAAAAGATCCTTGATCTTAGTTCGTTCCATGGGTATTTTTAAAAACTGCTGGTTTGCCTCCGGAGACCGAAAGGTTCGCAAAAAACGAAAAAACTTAGCGATTTTCATAGCTGGCAGGCGCCTGCAGCTGCGGGAATTTACGGCTTGACGCGGCGGCTCGTATCTAATACTTTGGCAACTGGCAACTGCGCGCAAGCACGCGGGGAGATTGCCAAATCGTCACGCAAACTGGTGTCCGGCAACTGTAACTGGCAACCGGCACCTTAGCGCAAGGCATTTACCAAAAACTAAAACCAATCTTCCGGGAAAAATCAAATCTTGAATCCCGGCAGCACGAAAAGGGCTTGTTGCGTATCCATTTAGGTTTAGTTGACCGTTTGTATTATTTTAACCAGCGCAGCTTAAATCGGGTGGCCTTACTTTTCAGGAAAGGTTTTAGAACTGGCCTGATTTAATAACTTTGTGACAATGTAAATAGTATTTCAGATCGACGATGCAAAAACTGGGTTTAAACCAATCTTTACAACAAAAGCTATCTCCGCAACAGATACAATTCATTAAGCTGCTGCAGGTTCCCACGGCAGAATTGGACAGCAGGATCGAGGAAGAATTGGAAATTAATCCTGCCCTGGAAGAAGGTGAAGAGAAAGAGGTTCAGGAAGATCCTAATTCCGAGGAAGAGGTTCCGGAACCCACGGCCAGCGATGAGGAGGTGGATATAAAGGACTATTTGCAGGATGACGACTACAGCGGTTACAAGATGCAAGGTGATGGGGATGATGATGATGACCGCGAAATGCCTATTCCCATGTCGACCTCGCTTCACGAAATGCTGATGAATCAGTTGGATTTTCTCGGCCTGGATGAAAAAGAATACACGATCGGAAAACAACTGGTGGGCAGTATTGAAACCGATGGTTATGTCAGGAGGGATCTGGAAGCGATTGTCAACGATATCGCATTTTCACAGGGTATCGAGACCAATGCAGAGGCAGTTGAGGCGATCTTGAAAAAGATCCAGACGTTCGATCCGCCGGGAATTGCCGCCCGCGACCTTCAGGAATGTTTGCTTCTTCAGCTAGACCGTATGGACAACGGTCACAACATCGATGTGGCTGTGGCGAAAAAGATCATTACCGAATGCTTTGATGAATTTACAAAAAAACACTATCAGAAAATTCAGAAGAAGTTAGAAACGGAGGATGAGGATTTTGTAAAGGATGCTATTGAGCTCATCGTAAAATTAAATCCAAAGCCGGGCGGTGGAACGCAGGCGTCAATGGTGAAGAACCAGTACATCATTCCGGATTTTATTCTCACCAACAACAACGGCAAACTGGAACTCGTCCTGAACAGCAGGAACGCTCCTGAACTACGCATCAGCAGATCGTACACCGAGATGTTCAAAGCTTATGACAAGAGCAATAAGAGAGATAAAAAATTAAAGGAGGCGGTAACTTTTGTAAAGCAAAAACTCGATGCCGCTAAATGGTTTATCGACGCCATCAAACAACGCCAGCAAACACTGCTGCGCACCATGCGCGCGATCGTGGATTTTCAATATGATTTTTTTCTGGAAGGCGATGAGACGAAACTCAAGCCTATGATCTTAAAGGACATTGCCTTGATGATCAATATGGATATTTCCACTGTATCCAGGGTTGCAAGCAGTAAGGCGATCCAAACAGATTTTGGGATTTTTCCATTAAAGTATTTTTTCTCTGAGGGGATTTCCACCGATTCTGGCGAAGAGGTCAGCAGCCGCGAGGTAAAGCAGATCATCAAAGACATTATTGAGGGCGAGGATAAAAATAAACCATTCTCAGATGATAAACTGGAAAAGATCCTGAACGACAAGGGTTACAATATCGCCCGGCGTACCGTGGCCAAATACCGCGAGCAGCTCAATATTCCTGTGGCCCGATTGCGAAAGGAAATCTAACCGTTATGTGGGCGCGACTGCTTTCGGTTATCTTTCACCCGCTGTTTATCCCGACGTATTTTTTTTCGTTTCTATCATGGGCTTTGCCCACTTCACTCGAACCCATAGGCCCTGAACTGCAACAGAAATTCCTGTTGTTTATTTTTATAGTCACTGCTCTACTGCCTTTGCTCAACGTCGGCATCTTTAAAGCATTCGGCACGATCCGGAATTTTGGCATGCCTGACAGGAAAGAGCGGTTGATGCCTTTTGTTTTTATTTGCGCAATTTATGTGGCTGTGACCTATTTATTTCACCTGCATGCGCGGATGAACCTCAACGATAATTTTCTCAAGTTCATGGTTATTATTGACCTTCTTGTGATCGCTGCCACCGTTGCCACGTTCTTTTTCAAGGTCAGTGTGCACAGTGTTTCCATGTGGGGACTTATTGGGATGCTTGTTCCGCTGAACAAGATAACAGAGGTAGACACGATTTTTTATCCTACGCTCGTGGTAATAGTACTTGCCGGGTTTATCATGGCGGCCCGGTTGGAGGTGGGCACGCATAATTCACGGGAGGTGATGTGGGGGGCGGTACTGGGTCTTGTAACAGGTGTCACGGGAATGTTTTTATTGTTCTAAACCATATTGTTATGGGCTCATATAAATTTTTGTTGTACAACAATTCAAACGGCACGGCTACCATATCCCTGAACAGGCCTGAAGTTTATAACGCATTGAATGATGAGATTACCTTTGAATTGCAGGATGTTTTAAAGGTAGTCTCCAAAGATGAAAACGCCAGGGTGGTAGTAATTACCGGAGAAGGGAAGGCGTTTTGTGCCGGCCAGGATCTGAAAGCGACTGCAGGAGGAAAAAGGTCTTTTATGGAGTCACTGCATAAAAGATATAATCCCATAGTGCGGGCGATATGGAGTTTGCCCAAGCCTGTGATCTGCAGATTAAACGGTGTCGCTGCCGGCGCGGGATGTTCGTTTGCCCTGGCATGCGACATGATCATCGCCTCTGATGATGCTACATTGATTGAAGTGTTTATTAATATCGGACTTGTTCCCGACTCCGGTTCCTCCTTTTTTCTGCCGCGGCTCGTAGGAATTGCCAAAGCTTTTGAGTTGTGTACCATGGGATCAAAAGTGAAGGCACAGGAGGCATTGTCTTTAGGATTGATCAACCGATCTGTGCCGCGCGATCAACTGGATGCTGCAGTGAAAGAATACACGGATTATTTTGCTACCGCGCCGACCAAGGCAATAGGCCTTATCAAAAAGATGTTGCATAAATCGTCGCAGGCTACCCTGGATGAGATGCTCGACTATGAAGCCTATTGCCAGGAGATCGCCGGTTCTTCGCAGGATTACCAGGAAGGTGTTGCTGCATTTCTCGAAAAAAGGAAAGCGAATTTTTCAGGAAAATAAATCAAGTTATAACAGACTATTGGGCTAAAGCCCAGTCGCGCTGCTGCCGATAAGAGTCTTGCTTGTTACGATTATTATCTGCCATAATTTTTCGGTTTATTTTATTAAACACCAATTTGGTTGAATGAGAAAAACCTGTAACAAAATTATGCCTTGGAAAAAATAAAAACAGGAGAAGCGGGTGTAGATTGGGTTACACGATTTTCCGCTTTGTGTGAAGTGTTAAATTATATGCCAATTTTCCTTTGGCCCTGATGCATCATTAATGATGGATTACCTTGGTCATTGGCTTTTTGGCCATTAGCTATTGGTAAATGCAACCGTGAATGTAAGTCGCGTTATGCTAAGGAAGCGCAGACCAAAAACAAACAACAATTAACACATCAATCCAAGCCTATCACCATAAATGCCCCCCAATAGATGGGCTCGGGATATTCCACGCGCAGTTCTTTTTTCGCGTCGATAAAACTCTGACGAAGGTTGTTGCTGTTAAGCCATTTTTGGTAAAATTTCAACATCAGTTTTTGAGTGGCATCGTCATCAACCTTAAACATACTCATGATGAGTACTTTTGCGCCCGCCACCAGGAATGCGCGTTGCAAGCCGTAGACACCTTCACCGGCTTCAAGATCACCGAGGCCGGTTTCGCAGGCGCTGAGCACTACCAGGTCAGTCTTGTCCAGGTTAAGGCTCATAGCTTCGTATGCGGTGAGGATGCCATTCTCCATGTTGTAATTGTAATCGGTTTTGTCAAGGAGATCGCCTGCACCCTTTAACAAAAGTCCGGTGCGCATTAACGGATTTTGCGTGAGCAGGGCTTCGCCACCTTCCAATTCTTTTTGCATGGTCACCTCTTCGGTGGGTTTATACAAACCGTGCGTGGCAATGTGAAATATTTTCGGACTATTGAGTTCTTTTATTTTTTCTTCCGCGGCAAATCCTTCCAGGTACTCGGTGGTGATCCATCCTTTTTGGTTGAGAATGAACTGAACCTGGTTTACTTCCTTTTGCGTACCGGGTAGGGGTGCTATACTCCTGTTATCCGCTGAAGCGGTAAGATAAAAAGTAGGGTTGCCAAACATTGACGCCGTATTTTCATTTGCGACCGCCCTTGATTTAACTTTGCGCAGGTAAATATCCTTCGTGTTACTCACCAGTACGATGTTCGCATTGTCGATAACAAAACGACCGTCAGGCGAGGGGATAGATTCCAGATTGATCTGGTTATAGATGCCATCGGCCGAGAGATACACCGTTGCTGCCTGACCGATCTCGTCGACAATGGGTTTCCAATAAACACCATACGATACACGGTCGGGAATCTTTCCTGTAATGGAGTTGCGGTAATATTTGAAGTAACGCGTTTCCATGTTATGGCCATCCTTCATCAGTATCGCTTTGGGTTTGGAGAGTGTGCTTGTCAGGTAAAGGCCAGCGTAAATTACTGAATCCGTAAAGTTGTGATTAAAGTAACGGTAACGCACCATTTCAATGGCTACCTCATTTGGACTGAGTGATTTTTTTACGTCTTCAAAAACGATACGTTTAGTTTCAAAGTTTTGTCCGAAGAGTTCGGATTTCTGACTGAGGTCTCTTTCCAGGCGTTCAACTTCCTGGGTGAGGGCTGCGGGGTCAATTTCATTTTCCGTTAGCTGTGCGGGGCTCATCGATAATGCAATGGTGAGCAGTTCTTTCTTCTGCACCCAATTATTGTACTGGACTTTCAGTTCCTCATCAGTGCTGCTCATTATGCGTTCCCTTATTTTTATGGAGGAACTCAGGAGCAAGGCTTTTGTCATGAGTTGCACATTGTATACTTTTCCTGTCAGGTCTTTGAAGTCTTCGAGGTTGGAAAATGCAAGGGTATTGTAAAATTCGAAATCACCTTTGATCGTGTTCCAGTATTTTGCTTTTTCACGTTCACTGAGCGCGGGGAAGTATTTCTTGATAAACTCTTCGTAGTTTGCAAGTGATTGTTCGATCAAACGTTTGGAGTGTTTGAAATCCTTTTCCATGTAATATACCTTGCTGAGTTTGCTGAGAACCTTTACATATTCCGGATGGTTCACGCTGAAGAATTTTTCATAGAGGTCCTTCGACTTATTGTAAAACTCCCTGGCCTTACTGTAATTTTTCAGTTGATAATAAACGTCACCGGTGAGCGTATAAATACTTGCGGCGTTGATGTTGTTTTTAGTTCCTGTTTTAACACGCCAGATACTTTCTGCTCTCGTCAGGGCGCTAAAGGCAATGTCATACTTTGCCTGAGAGATATACAAGACCGCAACATTCTTCAATATCTCCGCGTACTGGGGGTTCTCGTTCCCAAGTTTTTTCTCCATGATGTCGCGGGCTTCGACCATAAGTTTTTCCACTGTGTTTTTATTGTCGCCCTTGTGGAATTTGATCAGTGCGAGTTGAGAAACCGATTTGGCAACTTCGATATGGCTGCGACCGAATTGATTTTCCTGGCTCACGATGGCTTTTGTAATATTTTCTTCCGCTTTGTCATAATCGCCCAGGGTATAATTGAGGTCCCCTAATAGCTTTTGAGTCGGCGCACTTTTCGTGGATTTCTCCCCATAAATACCAATGGCAATTTCATTGGCGCGCCTGGCGATGCGGTCAGCTTCAGTATAATCTCCCTTGGCAAGTAATATTCTGCCTTTATCAACAAGCGGATCGATCAGGCGCAATGTATTTTTTCCAAACAGTTCTTCGTATTCAGTGATGAGATTGTTCAGCAGTTTATCCGTTTCTGAATATTTACCCAATTGTATGAAGAGCGTAGAAAGTTCCCTTGCCGTTGATAGTTCATCGATAGGAACCTCTGATTTTGAGATCATTTTTCGCGAGCGACCTAACGCTGATTCTGCTTCATCGAAAAGACCTTTTATGCCGTATAATCGCGCCTGTGTCTCGAGGGCACTTATGTAGGCAGGCGCATATTCAACATATTCCCGGTTGTTTTTCAGATCAATGACTTCCAGCGCCTGCGTGATGTTTGCTTCTGCAGCGTCGTATTCTCCGAGTTTAAGCTGTAGCTTCGCGATGTTATTCAGCCCGACTCCATAAAGAATATCTATGTTATTAAATTTAAAACTGACCGCATCTTTTGCATCTTTCAACGTTTTTGATGCCAATGCGTACTTGTCGGTGATCTCGTACCATTGTGCTATATGGTTAAGGATATTGATCAGATCTTTGTGCTGGACGCCGATTTCTTTCGCCACTATATTAAAATAACTTTGTTCGTAAATTTTTCCAGCTTCTTCGATCTTGTTGGTATAGTCCAGATAAAAGTTTGCCAGCGCTAACATTGAAAGGTGAAATTCAGGCGAGTTTTCGCCGCAAAGTTCCTTTTTGATTTCTGATAATTGATTTAAGTAGGATTCAGCATTATTATACCGTTGTTCGGTAATAGCTACTTCATAGAGGAATTCGAATATCCTGGTTAGCGTGCGATAATTTTTCGGCAGGGTTTTCGAAGCAATTACTGTTAAAGCGTCGTTTTCCAGGTTGCGGGTTTTGTCACGGGAAAGCTTGGAATTGAATTCCACTGCTTTGAGGTTTATCTGATGCAGGCTCGCCTTTGGGTAGTATTTGTCGATCATTTTCTCGTATTCCAGCTTGGTGTTGAGATATCGCGCCCGGTTCCCTTTTTCCAACAGGTAATTAACATAACTCAGATAAATTTCATGGGCCAATGCATTTGTAGGCGCTGTTTTTCTCTTTAAATCATTCAGGATATTATCATACTCCAAATCCACTTTCATGCCGTTTTCTTCCAGAGCCTTTGCCCACAGGTAGCGGTATTTGACGTCTGCGAGGCTGATCTCGCCGAGGAATCTGCGTTTGCTCCTCATCCAGCTTTGCAATTCCCTGTAAATATTGTCTACTGTAGGGTCCTCATCACTTGCTGCGAAGATGGAGATCCTTCCTTTTTTCGCATAGGCCAGGCCCTGAAGTGTCTTAAATTGAGCGTATTCGTTATGACGAGCGAAAATTTCGGGTTCTTCAAGACGGGTAGTTTTGATCTGGCCATTTTCCACAGCTGTTACTTTGTCTACGGCGCGGGCAGCAAAGTATTGCTCCACGCCAGCGAGCAATTCCAATGCATCGTTGGCGAATCCCTGACCGATCATCGCTTCCGCTTTGAGTAGTGCGACTCTTGCCGCAAGGGCTTCATTCAGCTGATCGGTTTTTTTCAGCAAAGCTTCTGCCTTTTCAATATGTTCGCGTGCAACGCGATAGTTGCCGTATTCAATGTAGATCTCCGCCACTTCAAGCATCGTGTTTGCGTAACTCGTACTAGTTTCACCAAACACCGCCATGCTTGCAGTGAGCGCATTTGTAAGAGTGAATTCAAATCCAACAACTACTCCGATGGCCAGATTGAAGCGTGCCTCCCGGATGTAATACGCCACCATATAATTGTTCTGGGGCGAGATCTTTAAAGCGCTGCTTTTGAATTTGTTTAAAGCTTTTAACCCCTTGCTGAAACTTCCGGCTTTATAATAGCCATCAGCTTTCCTCAGTGATTTATCGAGCTTTTTGTTTTGCGAATGTGCCGGTTGAAAAATTAGAAGGCAGAGAAATACCGCAAGTGTGGCCAACCTAATGATCTTCATAACAAAGGGAGTTTATGCATACCAAAGATAAAAAATAACCGGCATTTAATACATTTATCGATCAGGATGTTTATTAGACTGGTTTTTTTGTTTTTGTGTGGAATTTTAAGGACACGGACATAAAGTCCCCTTCAGGGGAGTTAGGGGCGGGATTTAGGGGCTGGAGTCAGCGTGACACAACATGTCACCGATTGTTGTTAAACTTGTTTTTGAATTTTTCTCGTGAATAAATCTTTCTCCGTATACAGAAGTTCTGCAGGAAGCGGAAAAACCCGCACCCTTGCCAAAGCCTTCCTGAGGCTCTCCCTCCAATACCGTGTTGACTATTTTAAACATATTCTGGCGGTGACATTTACCAATAAGGCTTCTCAGGAAATGAAGGATCGGATCCTGGAATACCTCGATGATTTTGCACACGGGCGCAGTCCTGCCCTCGCTGAAGAATTGCAACGCGAATTGTCAATGGATAGCCAGACCTTCCGGCAAAACAGTCAGGAGGTGCAATCCACCTTGCTTCACCAGTACGACAATTTTGGGATCAGCACCATCGACGCGTTCTTTCAAAAAGTCATTCGGTCATTTACCCGTGAAGCCGGGCTCGTCGGCGACTACCGACTCGAAGTGGATCAGGATGCAGTGCTGGAGGACGTGATCGACAACCTGATCGATGAATTGGGCGAAAACAAAGAGTTAACCGATTGGGTAGTTGAATTTGCAAAGGAGAATCTTGAGAATGAACGCTCCTGGGATGTGCGCTACAGTCTCATTGATTTTGCAAAAGAAATCTTCAGGGAAGAGTTTAAGGATATTGAGGATGAATTGTTGGAGAAAACAAAAGCCCCTGGATTCTTTAAAAAACTGATGCATGAATTGAAATCGAAAAAATTTGAATTCATCAACGTGGTAAAATCAAAGGCTACCGAAGCGCTGAACGTAATCCATCAGAATAATTTGTCCGTCTCAGATTTTAAGTATTCAGGTGGACCATACAATTTTTTGCTCAAGGCATCGCGAATCACTTCAGTGAGGGGCTTTGATGAAAAAGAAAAAGGAAAACGGGCGGAAAAAGAATATCAATCGCCGGCTAACTGGCCGGATAAGGCTACGCGTGCTTCCGGATTAATTTTAGAATTGGTGGCATCAAGACTTTTGCCTTTGATGAATGACATTATTCAATATTGGCACGAGAACTATCAGATTGCCCACTCCGCCGAAGCGGTGTTAAATAATTTTTATTCTTTTGGATTGATCGCAGATATCTCCAGGAAACTGAAAGAATACAAGGATGAAAACAATTTGATGTTGCTTGCGGACGCGCCAAAGTTCCTGAATGGTGTGATTCGAGACAGCGACACGCCGTTTATCTATGAAAAGGTGGGATCGTTCTACAGAAACTACCTCATCGACGAATTTCAGGACACTTCGGGATTGCAATGGCAGAATTTTCAACCGTTGATTGTTAACAGTCTGGATCAGGGATACCCCAGCCTTGTAGTTGGGGACGTAAAACAGGCCATATACCGATGGCGCGGGGGCGATCTCAGCCTGCTTCAGGAAAAGATCACTAACTTCATCGGCAGTGAGAGGGTGGACATTCAGGAGCTTGGAAACAATTATCGCAGCGCCCCCGCCATTGTGAGTTTTAACAACTCGCTTTTCAAAAATGCCTCACAGATCCTTTCCCTTGAATCCGGGATGCCGATGTCGACGCGCGCCTATGAAGATGTCGCACAGATAAGTTCGAAAACAGACGGAGGATTTGTGGAAGTCCATTTTTTCGGTGACGAAAAACTCATGGATGATCATGGCAGCGAAAGCCTGGCCCGGTCGTGGAAAGATGTTGCATTAGACCAGGTGCCAGTTACACTGGAAAAACTTCAGGAACAGGGCGCGGCTCTGAAAGACATTGCTATTCTTGTGCGAAAAAATGATGAAGGTCAAAAGATCGCTGCTTTCCTTCTTCAGTATAAAAATTCAGCGAAGGCAAAACCAAATTGCGCCTATGACGTGGTGTCCAACGAATCGCTGCGAATTGACGGCGCTGCGTCGGTAAACCTGTTGCTGGGGGCAATGCGTTATCTGCTGAATGCAGATGACTCCATAGCACGGGCGCAATTGGGTTACGAATTCGCCCGTTTACATGAACCTGACCGGGAACTTGCGGAAGTTTTTACCGTGAGCAATCAATCAATCTTTGAAAATAATCTTCCACCTGCTTTTACCAGGGAAAAGCCAGCATTGAAAAAGCTTCCGCTGATTGAACTTACGGAAATACTGATCGGTATTTTCAAACTTGGAACAATAGCCGGTGAGTTAGTTTACCTGCAGGCATTTCAGGATCTGGTCCTTGAATTTAATAATCGGGAACGAAATGACCTCGGCGCTTTTTTGGAATGGTGGGAAGCTAATAAGCACAAGAAAAGTATTCAGATCTCAGGAGAAGTGAACGCAGTCCAGATACTAACTATTCATAAATCAAAAGGTCTTCAGTTCAAATATGTCATCATTCCTTTTTGTTCCTGGTCACTGGATCATGAAAAATGGCAGGCGCCAAATCTTTGGGTGACTTCAGGGGAATCACCTTTTAAGAACGCCGGCTACCTTCCCGTCAGGTATTCCAAAAGCCTGGAGGATACTTTTTTTTCTGAATTTTATAGCGCGGAGCGAACAAAAATATTTCTCGACAATCTGAATCTATTATACGTTGCATTTACGCGTGCAGAATCGGGGCTGATCGTGTGCGCTCCTTCAATCGATACGCGGGGAACAAAAGGCACCATAGCCGGATTGTTGTATCAGAGCATTCGGGCGGCCGAAGACTTAAAAGATCATTGGGACGAAGAAAGGTTAACCTGGCGGTCAGGAGCCTGGCCGGGTGTCGCCGTCCCGGAGGAGAGGGACCAGTCCGCCGTGCGGTTGACGGAATACCTTTCGTCTGCATGGAGAGACAAACTGGTGATCAGGCAATCCGGGGCATCCTGGTTTCAGGAAACTGTGGATCCGCAAATTGAAAAGATGACTTACGGCATTTATATGCATGCCGTTTTATCCCGTATGCGGTATGCGGAAGACTTGAATACGATGTTAAGCCAGATCCTCCATGAAGGTTTTATTACGCTATCAGAAAAGGAACCGCTTGAACGACAATTGAAGGACCTGCTGAATAATTCAAAGATCGCGGGTTGGTTTAGCCATGACTGGGAGGTGCGGACAGAAGTGCCTATCCTTTTACCTGGTGGCGAGGAAAACCGTATCGACCGTTTGATGCTCAAAGGAAAAAAAGCTGTTATTGTGGATTTTAAGACCGGTGGCAGAAAAAAAAACGATGAAAAGCAGGTGCTGCAGTATATGGATATTCTGCGGCAGATGAACTTTCACGAAGTGGAGGGATACCTGCTTTATCTCCGCGACAGTGAAATCATTGAAGTAAAAGTACCCAGATCAAAAGTTGTGCAGCGAGTAAAAAACAAAGCTCAGCTTGAATTGGGTCTGTAAGAGCCGGCCCCTAAATCCCCTAAACGGGACTTTTTTGAAGTAAAATTAAAAACAGTCATCAAATGAAAACCTTCCTGGAGGAAGTTGCGGAAAAAATTTACGAGGAACATTCCCGATTGGAGGAAGTAACAATAGTGTTTCCGAACCGGAGGGCTGCATTATTCTTCAGGAAATACCTCGGCAATTTTTTGAATAAACCTGCCTTCGCGCCCCGAATCCTCACCATCGAGGATTTCATTGCGCAATCATCCGTGCTGCAGGTGCCGGATAAACTGGTTTTGATCTCCACGCTGTATCAGGCTTATAAAAAAGTTCTGGGCTCATCAGATGATGGTGGGTCGATTCAAAATCTGGAGCAATTTTATTTTTGGGGCGAGATGCTTCTTCGCGATTTTGATGAAGTGGATAAATACCTGGTATCTGCCCGCCAGCTTTTCAAAGACCTCAGTCATCAGAAGGAACTCGATGCGAGCTTCGATTTCTTAACAGATGAGCAACAGGAGTTTCTAAAGAATTTCTGGGGCAACTTTGATGAGAATCAATCTTTGAACAAGAAGCGGTTCATCCAGGTTTGGCGGAGGCTGGGCGAGGTTTACGATCAGTTCAAAAGTGATCTTCTCACAAAAGGTTTTGCCTACGAAGGTATGCTTCATCGCAGCGTAGCGGAGGAGTTAAGAGAACAAGTTTCACCTGAGTTGAAAAACCCGGGTAAGGTCGCGTTTGCAGGATTTAATGCCCTGACGGCTGCGGAGGAAAAGATAATTTCTTTTTTTGTGGAGAAGGGAGGGGCGAAAGTTTATTGGGATATCGATGCATATTACGTGAACAACGATGTACAGGAGGCTGGAAGATTTTTCAGAGAATATCAGCAAAATCCTGTGTTGGGAAAAACTTTTCAGAATGACATTCCCGCTAACCTCCAAAAAAAGATCTCTTCCGGTAAGGAAGTTCACCTTTTCGGAGCAGCGCAACCTGTTGGGCAGGCCAAACTTATGGCGCAGGTATTGAAAGGGGAGATACTCAAAGGGTTGAATCCCGAAGAAACTCTCATTGTGCTGGCTGACGAAAAACTTCTTATGCCCGTTTTGCACGGAGTGTCAGGGACGGTGGAGAAAATAAATGTTACGATGGGTTTTCCCCTGGCAAGCACACCGCTCTTTAACTTTATTGAATTACTTATCGACCTTCAGATCACGCGGAAAGGCGACGATTTTAATCATCGTCAGGTTCTCGGCCTTTTGGGACATCCATATGTAGTAGCAGCGGACCCGGTCCCGGCGAATACCAAGCGCAAGGAAATATTAAAGCAGAATTGGGTACACATACCCATGAGCTACCTGGCAACGGAAGTACCACTGCACAGAATAATTTTCCGCGCAGTGGCAAGCGATTCCGGATCTGTCAGTATGGCGCTTGTAAGGCATTTACAATCCATCGTTCAGGAGGTAGGAAGTTTATCTTCGATCAGCGATTTCGACAAGGAATACGCTTTTTATTTTCTGAAGTTTTTTAATCTCGTGGAATCGGTATTGAATGAAGCGGGCACTTCCGGAATAGAAAATGGAATTACAAAGGCAGGAGCAACCGATGTTCAGGGCATCAAGACTTTTTTACGGTTATTCAGGCAGTTGGTGCGCATGCAGAAAATCCCTTTTTCAGGTGAACCTTTAAAAGGTTTGCAGATCATGGGCGTTCTGGAAACACGTAACCTTGACTTTAAAAATGTTTTTATCCTTTCGTTGAATGAGGGCGCATTTCCTTCCACGGGGAACAAAGGTTCTTATATTCCTCACAATATCCGCAAAGCGTATGGATTACCAACACTTGCGCACCAGGACGCTATGTACTCGTATCTTTTTTACCGCACACTGCAACGCGCGGAAAATATTTTTCTTTTTTACAATTCTGAAACCGACGTATTGGGTCAGGGCGAGATGAGCCGGTACTTACAGCAATTGGTATTTGAATCAGGTTTGAACATCAGGAAACATGTGCTGCACAATCCGATCCAGCCAAAGGGTATTATGCCGATCCTCATTGAAAAAAACGAGGAGGTGTTTAAAAGTCTGGTAAAGCTGAATGAGGGCAATGTTTATTTTAAGGGCATATCACCATCTGCTCTGAACAGTTACATCGAATGCAGGCTTCAGTTTTATTTCAGGTATGTCGCCAAAATCAGGGAGCCAAAAGAAGTGGAAGAAGAACTCGACGCGCGGGTGCTCGGTGATTTTCTGCACAAACTCATGGAGGGGTTTTATAAAGACCTTGCTGAAAAGAAACACAACAAGCTTGTTGAAAAAGAAGATTTCAGGCATGCGGACAGGACGATTGATCTTTTGATTGACAAGGTTTTTATGGAAGCCTATAAACTCGATCCTGGCAAACCGGTTGAATATGCGGGTCAGCGGTTGGTGGTACGGGAAGTGGTCAGGCGTTTTGCCCACCGCATAGTGGAGGTTGATAAAGCCTACGCTCCTTTTACTATCGAAGCGCTGGAACAGGAGGGGCTAACCTATCTTTTAAAAATTGATCGTCCCCCGTATGAGACGATTCTCGGTGGAAAGATCGACAGAGTTGACCGCAAGGATGACACGTTGCGGATCATCGATTATAAAACCGGCAAAGATGAACTCGAATTTGAAAGTATCGCGTCTCTGTTTTCCCGGGAAGGAAAACGCAACAAGGCAGCCTTTCAGACATTATTGTACGCATTGATGTATGTGAATTCCATTCCCGTAAATGCCGGAGGAACTGGTATTAACCGCGTTGTTCCAGGACTTATCAACAGGATGAACCTTTTCGATGAGGGTTTTACTTTTGGACTGAAAGTCGGAAAGCGAACTGTCGAAAATGTGGAAAATCTTTTTCCGGAGTTTGAAGAAAGGTTGAAAGGATTGTTTGAAGAACTTTATGATCCGGATCAGCCATTTGATCAGACTACCAATGCCGATAATTGCAGGTATTGTCCGTATAGTCAAATTTGTTACCGGTAAAAAGTTGATGACAGGAACCTGGAGTCAGTTCTCTCCGGCATCATCTACGGTGAAGCCGGCTTCGTCCTGATGCATTAACAGATTCTTTACTTCACTCCACGCGGTGTTGATGATAATATCCGGATGATAAGTGTAATCCTTTTTATTTTTTATGATATCCGCTGCCCGTTCTTTCGTATCCGGGTGTGTGCTGATCCAGGCGAGCTCCTCCGGCATGTTGTGTTTTTGTGAAAGGCGGAAGAAAAAGTTGCTCAGATGCTGCGGATCTACCTTTGATTGGGCCAGGATCTCGACTGCGTATTCATCTGCTTCGCGCTCGTGTTTGCGGTCGAAAGCGCTCGAAGACAACGTTTTTCCTGTCTCCCTGGCGATCTCAAAACCTGCGTCGCCGCCTGCCATGGCGAAAAGCATTTCAAGGCCAATCTCCTTGACCAGTTTTTTCATCACATGGTTTTTTTCGAGGTGACCGATCTCGTGCGCCATCACACCTGCTACTTCCTCGGCATTTTCAGCGTATTCGATCAGGCCAGTGTAGATGACCATGTGGTTATCGGGTAATGCAAATGCATTGATCTCACTGTTTCGGATAATGTGGATCTTGATCTTCTCACAGTCGATGGTTTTCGTGCGGCAAATTCTCACTTTGATCGAATCGATCACCGCATTGATCTTTTCATTTTTGATCTTTTCATTTGTGGAAGTAATGGTTTCCAGGATCAATTCGCCCAGTCTTCTTTCATTCTCCTTCGCAAATTCACGAACATCATCATCGTCGATAAAATTGATCTGGCTCAGTGAAAACCAGACCGCAAAGAAGGATACCAGTAGCCAGGAGAATTGAGTGATGATCTTGTTAGTCATGGCGCATCAGGGTTTGCAGATTGTTTCAGTTAACGGACCAAAAAACCACAATTCAACGTGCCTTCCTTTCCGGGTTTCGATCGCCGCGTATACAGTAGCGACAAATTCAACCAGGTTGAAAAGTACAATGGTGATCATATAGGCGATGTAATCGTTGTTGTACGATTTGTCGCCAAAAATGATCGATAATGTCCAGTAAAACCCGGCGCTGTTCATCACGAGCACGGTAAGCTGGGATAAAAGCGCCTGCGTACAATGCCATCGCACAAAGTAGGTGCCTTTTCGGTTTCCAAGAAAAAATATACCGGTAGCCACCAGGTTAATGATCGGCAGGGGTAAGCCCGCGATTACTGCAACAACCGACATGAGATAGCTGTTTGAAGCTTTTTCGGCTTCATAGTCATCCGGCTTGTATGGAAAGGCAATGTTCTCTGACATGTTACAGCTCTTTTAAAATATTCCATCCCCAGTTTAATAGTGCCAGGGCAACAAGGGGAATGTAAATGGCTTTTCTTGTTTTTATTTTGTTTTCTGTCCACAGGAATGATCGGGCTAAAGTATCTTTTCGGGTTACTACATCCGAAAGGATCCAGACGGGAATGATCAGCATGGCAAATGCAACCACACATCCGAGGGGATTCATGAGCATTGCGCCCTGAATATTACCGCTGATCAACAGCAATAGAGATCGGGTGATACCGCATGAAGGGCAGGGAATGCAGGTAGCATTCTTTACTAAACAGACTGTCAAAGGTGTCTCCGCTACGCCGTTGCTGAGCAAATGAAATCCTATCCAGGCATAACCTGCCACGGATAGGATTGCCAGTATCCAATAGATCCTGATATTGGATTTCATTTTTTAAGTTGGCCTTAAAGCAACACTATTAAAAAATTGTTCAGCGTTCACTTCGCGGGCACGACCCATAATGATGAACCAATCTACGATAGCCCAGATGCCGAGTCCGCCACAGGTAAGTAATTTAGCTATACCGAGTCCGGTATCACCCACCATAAAACGGTCAACAGCAAAGCTGCCCGCAACCAGAGATACGATAAGAATTGTGGTAGGATCCTTGAGATTCAGTGTCTGTATTTGGAGAAAATGCGAATCGTCCATTGCCAGCAGTCTATCGCGAATCACAGGAATTTGATGACCTTCAAAATATTTTGCCTTGGTCATGATAAACATATCAACTCTTTGGGCATCCATAGTGGGGGGTTTAAGTTATGAATATCGTGGAAAGATATTCAATCGCCTAATAATCTCAAAACGAGGGACGGGATACGAGGTATCTTACAGCAGCTCTTCCAACTTCTTTTCCTGCAAAACAAACCTTCTTATTACATGATCCGATTCTTCCCATTTTATTAACCGGATAAAGCCATCTGCAATCTCGATGCCTGTGATGTCGCCATCGGAAAAGCAGCAACATCCGGTATTAAAATACACTGGTTTAATATTTAGATAATCTTCGCTTATCTGGGTATCCTCAATACTGCGCCATTTCATTTCATCTTCGAGGGCCTGCGCCCATTCAGGGTTATGCTGATACAAGGCTTTCCTGTGTTGCCATTGCATTCGTTCATAGTGCGTAAGTGATTCGAAAACAGGCTGGTGGGTATGACCGGTGATAAGGATCAGATCCTTTTGCTGTGATGACCATTCATACATCATCCGGTTGTGGGTGGTTTTCAATTGTTGATCATATGCCGGCGTGTTCGGATTGATGCGCAGAAAAGCCTGGAGCGGTGCCCAGATCTTTGTCACAAAGAATTTGCTAAACCAGTTACCATCGCTTTGCAGATCACCCTGATGACCATGTGTGCAAAAGATCCTCAACACCTTTTGCCCTATGGTGGTCTCCAGGATCACACCCTGCAACACGACCATGGCGACGTCGTACATTTTCTGAAGGTATGCCGGCGCTAATGGATCGATCTCCCAATCCAGGTCGTGGTTTCCGAGGATTTTAGTAAATGCATTTCGCCTTACAAATTTTTTTTCCTGGTCAAAGGAAGCCTGGTTATGTTTCATCACCTGCGATAGTGTGTTTTCCCATAACTCTTCACAATCTCCCAGGCTGATAAAATGAAAATTATCATGGTTATAATATTCCAGGGCTTGCAGGTAATTCTTCTCGGCAGCCATGAAATCGTCGGCCCCATTTTTTCTTCCTTTATGTTGATCGGAAAAAATAATAAAACGGTGCGTTTCGGAGTTAAAGGGTATGACAAAGCCTTTTTTTCCGGGGTCGTTCTCCATAGTTTTTTTTAACTTGGACAATGCCGAAAAAACACGATTCCGATCGGGAGCAGAGGAATACCTGTTAACCAGCCATAAAATGGGTTTAAAGAGCAATAATCGAAAAAGTGAACGCATATAAGTAGATATAAAATATCTGACCAAGGGGAATTAAGGGTATAAGGTATAAAAGGTATAGGGCTATAAGGGCATAAAGGGGAGAGGGGGAAATAAGGGAATGTCTCCAGTAAGGGAGACGAAATTTGGATAATGACTGTTTAGTGTTTCGAAAGTATAATTAAAACTAAAAATCTTTTCACGCTGTCGACTTACCATGAAAAAATCCCTCATTATTCTCTCCGGAATCTTATTGGTTGCCTGCAATGGGTTAAGGACGATTAAATCAGTTTTCACTGATGTGTCGCCTTATGAACATTATATTGAGTCCCTGAAAAAAGCCGAGTTATTAAACGCGTCTATGACCAGAGAATGGCTGTCTGCAGGAAAACAGGTTTTTGATGACTCGGTGATTATCAATGTTCCTTTTTCGGAGTCCGGTTATTTTGAGGCCAGTACTCCTGATGCCCGCAGTTACAGGTTCAGTGTAAAAGACGGCCAGGTGCTCACCGTGAACGGGGCAGTTAAAACCCGGCAGGATGCAAAAGTTTTCCTTGATCTTTTTGTCCGCGATGATGAAGAATGGGAACGGATAGCTTATGCGGATTCTTCTTTCTCGATCACGTATGAATTCAGCCGCAATGAAGAGTGCGTGCTGCGACTCCAGCCAGAGTTACTGGCCAACGCCTATTATGCCCTTAATATTTCTATTACTCCTTTATTGATCAACCCGGTCTTTGGGGCGTTAAACAGAGCCATCGGAAGTTTTTATGGCGCTTCCCGCGATAATGGCAAGCGCTTACACGAAGGCGTGGATATTTTTGCCACTAAGGGAACGCCGGTCATTGCTCCGACTGATGGTGTTATTTCACACGTGGGAAAAAGTTCGCTGGGCGGCAAGGTTGTCTGGATGAAAGATATTAAACGCGGCCATTCCTATTACTTTGCACATCTGGATTCGCAAATGGTTAAACAAGGCATGCGAGTGTATCAGGGGCATGTTCTAGGGCTGGTAGGAAACACGGGAAATGCAAAGAAAACACCACCCCACCTGCACTTTGCCATCTATCAATCGGGTAGCAAGGATCCGTTATACTATATCCGCAAGGTAGAGCAGGCGATGGCATCCCTGCCTATCGATACCGGCTTTCAGCAAAAACCATTTAAGGTACTGCAAGAGAAAATAGCATTGATGTCAGGCCCTTCCACCAAACTTCCCGTGAAAACTTCTCTTGAACGGGATACTTATGTTACGGTCATTGGCCAGAGCCACGATTGGTTCAGGATCGCATTGCCGGATAATACAGAGGGATATCTCCTTAAAAAACAGGTTGCTCCTTTGTCCGGAGGTACGCAAATAAAACTTGATACCACGCACGTATTGTTATCTGCAATCAGTCCCGATGCCATCCCGGTCGCGGTGCTGAAGAAAGATACGGCTGTTGAAATACTTGCTCGCTTCGAGGGTTATAACTTTGTGATAACGGAAAAAGGAAAGGCCGGTTGGTTGTATAACTAACTGGTTTCAATCCTCCTTCAAATTCATCTCCTTCAAAATTTAACAGTTTTAAGGCACGATTTTTTGGCCTTTTGCTTCCAATCAGATCTGGGAAAGCATGAGATCAAACAATATAAATCAGGGCAGATATGCCTTAATCACCGGCGCTACAAGCGGTTTGGATACGAATTTGCAAATCTTTGGTCCTCCAGGGGGCGATTATGAATCTCATGAGGACCACATTCACACAAAGGAATAAAATTAAAAAAATATTATGGTAAACGACATCATGGTGACGAGGAGTGTGGTGCTGAACGCAACTCCTGAAAGGATATGGGAAGCACTCACTCATCCGGGTATGACGAAACAATACCTTTACAATTGCGAAGTAGAGTGCGACTGGAAGCCTGGAAGCACGTTGAAATGGACGGGCAAACACCAGGGCCGGGAAGTGAACGAAGAAGGGAAAATTATTGAGATCATACCGGGGCGACTGATAAAGTATTCCGGTTTCGACCGGTTGGTAGAAGGAGATATTTCCCGGGAAGGAAACATCTTCATCACGCACGAAATTATTCCTCATGGCAGGCAAACCAGGTTGCTGACAACACTTGAACATTTTGAAGGCGATGAAACAAGGGCCGAATATGCCGCCCACCAATGGGATTTTGAGATCATGCCGGGACTTCAAACACTGGTTGAAACCACTTTATAACTATCGCCGCCTAGCTGACGGCTTCTTTGCGGTACTTAGTAGTTACAGCGTCCTTTTTCATTAAAGCTTTAATGCCACGCAGGGGAATCATCACCCAGCCCGGGCGATTATTGAGTTCATAGTTGAGTTCGTAAATAGCCTTCTCCAGCAGAAAAGTTGTCATGAGTGTTTCGAGATCCTCTTTATTGTCAGGAATAAAAGCGCTTCCTTTCACGGTTTCGAGATAAGCTTTCATGAAAAATCCCCTCATATAATGGTACCAGTGCTCTACAAAAGGTATCAACCTGGTAAAATCTTCCTTCCGGATATGGCTGTCAAGCACAAGGCTGCCATAAGCTGCGTAATGAAAAGAACGGATCATTCCGGCCACATCTCTCAGGGGCGAACGTTTTAACCTGCGCTCGCTGTAACTCCTCGCTGGTTCCCCTTCAAAATCTGTAATAACGAAATCTTTTCCCGTGAAGAGAACCTGGCCAAGGTGATAGTCTCCGTGAATGCGGATCTTGATGACATCTATTTTTTTTACGTAGATCTTGCGAAGGACTTCCAGAATATCTTCTTTCATACCTAACACTTCTTCGGCCTCCTTGCGAACTTCTTCATCGAGCATTTGAAGGTTTTTACTTTGGTTGAGGAAGGTTCCACGAACAAGAGACTGTAGCCCTGCATATAACGAGCGTTGGTAATGGAGCGAATACTCCTCGGGTTTGAAATCCGGGAATGCAATGCCTGATGCAAGGGCTAAGTGCATCTCACCTGTGCGCACACCCAGCAACCGGGCCTGCTCCGCCGTAGAGCCATCGATCAGTTCCTTAAATTCCTCAGGAATATCATCATATGCCACAGGGCCGATCAAACTACCTGTCTTTTCCCTGGACGACAACGTCCTGTTGCTGACCAGGATAGTTTCATTATAGTCGTTGAGACGGTCGAGCATAGTGACCCACGCATCTCCGCTGCTTTCAATCATTTCCTGCATCATTCCTACTATCAATGAATCTTTTTCATATTTCCATTCGATGGCGCCGACAAACGGCGGAATATTACGGAAGGAAGTATGCTCGGTCAGAAACCTGGAGATCTCCAGATCGGGGTTTATCGCCCGGTCTACCTTGCGGAATATTTTTAGAAAGAAGCGATTACCATAAATGATTGATGTGTTGCTTTGCTCCCCTAATAGAACTCTTGGTTTTATCTTCTCGTGTTCCCCAATATGGTTTTGCAATGTTTGGTTGCCACTGAAAAGCAGCTGACTATTCTGTAGTTTGATCTCCTGATTCTTCGCCATAAAATTGATAAGGGCCTCTTGCAAAGGCGAAGCGTAAAGAGCATCATACAAAACACCTTCCACTCCATTGACAGTCATCCTGGATATAACGGATTTAGGACATGCATCCTGCAATCTAAGGGCGAGTGGCTGATGTGCGAAGCTAACCGGCAATTGATAGATGTCTGGCAACCCGCTTTGATAGGTAACCTGGATGAGAAAAAATACGCAACTGTATTCAGGCAAATCTATCACGGCATGCTGAATGATCTCCATGTTTTCAATCACCCTGCTCTTTCCACCAAACCAGCGCAGATGCATCAAATACGCCGGAAAAATTTTCATCTCAAGGGTGGCGATCGTCTGTTTGCTTAAAAGATCTTCCCAGGATCGAAGTTCCACATACGGCAGAATCTGCTTTTCGGATAACAACGACTGGCTTTGTTCCATAATAAACCATTGGCAATCGTGGCCTCCGAGAGTGATAAAATACGGGGTGTCGCTTTTGACAAGCGGAAACTTATTTTTACTAAACACTTCTACGGGAAAGTATCCATTCAATTGACTGAGATCCAGTTCTACGGGTTGCGTATAACGCGACAGGTTTACTACCACCAGCATCGTCTCTTCTTCGTAGGTTCTTGTGAAAGCCAGGATCTTAGGGTTTTCGGACGAAATAAATTTCATGTCGCCGCGGCCGAAAGCTTTGTATTGTTTGCGTTTGTTGATCAGTCGTTTCATCCACCACAAAAGGGAAGAAGTATTCCATCCCTGTTGTTCAACGTTAACCGCTTCGTAATGATATTCCGGATCCAGAATTACCGGCAGGTATAGTTTGTGGGGATTTGCCTCTGAAAAACCGGCGTTTCTGTCTGACGACCATTGCATAGGTGTTCGCACGCCATCGCGGTCACCGAGATAGAAATTATCACCCATTCCAATTTCATCTCCATAATACAATACAGGCGTGCCGGGAAGGGAGAACAGCAGGTAATTCAGAAGTTCAATCTTTTTTCTGTTGTTGCCCATTAAAGGTGCGAGCCGGTGTCTTATCCCTAGATTAATACGCGCTTTAGGGTCTTTAACGTATACTTTGTACATATAATCGCGCTCTTCATCGGTGACCATTTCAAGTGTGAGCTCATCATGGTTGCGAAGAAAAATTGCCCACTGACACGAATCGGGAATAGCAGGTGTTTGATCAAAGATGTCGGTAATGGGATACCGGTCTTCTGTTTGTAAAGCCATAAACATTCTCGGCATAACCGGGAAGTGATAATTCATCTGGCATTCATCGCCGTTACCGAAATACGAGGCGGAATCTTCAGGCCACATATTCGCTTCGGCCAGCAACAGTGTTCCGGGAAAATTAAGGTCTACATGTTTTCTTAATTTTTTTAAAAAGGCATGGGTTTCCGGAAGGTTTTCTCCATTGGTTCCTTCGCGTTCGTAGAGGTAGGGCACCGCGTCCAGGCGGAAACCATCCACACCCATCTTGCTCCAGAAATCGATAATTTTAAATACTTCCTCCTGAACCTGGAGATTTTCATAGTTCAGATCGGGCTGATGATGGAAGAAACGGTGCCAATAGTATTGCTGGGCTTCCGGGTCCCACGTCCAGTTAGAGGTTTCGAAATCCTGAAAAATGATCCGCACATCTTTATATTGTCCTGGATCATCGGTCCACACGTAAAAATTTCGTTCAGGAGAATTTCGGAGTGCTCTGCGCGCGCGTTGAAACCAGGGATGCTGGTCCGACGTGTGGTTTATAACCAATTCTGTGATCACTTTAAGGTTTCTTGCATGCGCTTCCGCTAAAAGGACCTTGAATTGAGTGAGGTCTCCATAAGCAGGATTGATGGAATAATAATCGGCTATATCATAACCATCATCTCGTGATGGGGATGGGTAAAAAGGAAGCAGCCATATTGCGGTAACCCCGAGATCCTGTAAGTAATCAAGCTTTTGCAGCAGCCCTAAAAAATCGCCAATGCCGTCGCCGTTGCCATCTCTGAAAGCTTTGATATGTATTTCATATATAACAGCATCCTTATACCAGTGCAGTTTTTCATTGAACATCGTTTCTTCTGCCATAATGTATTATTCTTTTCGGATTATAGACTCAGGCCTTTGGCATTGGCGTCCATAGGGGTAAGCTTTACAACATAAACAATTTTCCCCGAGGCCTGGATGAAAGAGATAAAATTGTATACCAGGAAAAGGAAGCGGTCTTTTTTTAATCTGCGGTTAGTTTCATATTAACGTGCTGATCGAACACTATGCATTCAAAGCTAACCAATTTTTATTTGAACCCCTCTGCCATTCTCATGTGGTTATATGTCAGACGCGGGTTGAAGCACAGCAGCCGGCCGTTCAACAAAAGCCTGTTTTCGTGATTGTGCACGGAGTTTTTTTCAGCAATTCCTCATCTGTGAGTTTGCCGACAATAAAACGCATTCTGAATGAGTCCATTCGTCTTAATAATGTTTTATATATGACAAGGGGCATGGGTCAGGTAACAGGGTTTCATATCCGATGGTCTATGATCAGTCGATTTTGTCGGGGAATGAACTTTATAATATTTAGCGGTACGTCTGTTTTTCACAATTCATTGCTTTATTATCTTCGCAGGGCTTATCATCGATCTCCATGACTATTGAAGATATACAGACCATTTGCAGGAAATACCACGGTGTTACCGAGGACATTAAATGGGAAGATCATTTGTGTTTCAATATAGGAGGGAAAATGTTCCTGATTACCGCTCCGGATGCTGTGCCCTGCTCCGCCTCGATCAAGGTAGCGGACGAAAATTTTGATGAGATCTCGTCCAAAAAAGGTTTTATACCGGCGCCTTATCTTGCGCGTTACAAATGGGTCTGGATGGATGACATCCGCAGGCTTTCAAAAAAGCAGTGGGAGGTTTACATAGATACTGCTTATCACCTGGTGGCATCGAAACTTCCTGGAAAGATTAAAAAGGAGATTGGTTTAGTTTAATGTATCTGTGAGGCAAATCCTCAGAAGGTAATGATCTCATTCTTTTCAATCTCAATAAATAGAAGATCAATTTTCGACTGAAGTTGGATCGTATGATTTAGCGCGGAGGTAATTTTGCAGTAATGCGTAGGGTCATCCATCAGCCTTCCTTTTCGGTCCTTCAGATATTTTTCCATTACCTGGTAGCCTCCGATATGGTAATTCCAGACCTCCGGCGATATGCCTTCAAAGTAATTTGATTTATTGATGAACACTACTTGCTTTTCTTCATTGTAGTTCGGTTTTTCGATCCGGTCGTCGCCTTGGCCTTTGTATTTGGCGATGGGGTTATTCAAGGCTTTGTGTTTGAGCAGATGGAGATCTGTAAGTTCTTCTCCCAGGACGGCACCTTTCAGGAATAGTTTGTGATCGCTTGTAAAAGGGATGCGTGGAAAATCAATTCGCAGGAATTCTGCATATTTTTTCCGGTAGGTGTTGCTGTAAAGTATAGCATATACGTAATGCAGCAATTGTTCTGGTGTGAACTTCTTTTTGTAGGCTTTTTCTAATTTATCAATTGCCACCTTGCTGATATTCGGAACTCTTCCCTTCTCATCGTATTTCGTTTCCGGTTCGAAGAGCATCATGGTTTGACTCTTTCGCTTTGAGTCCGAGGGTTTGTAGAGGTAGAGGGGAAAAAGATAATTCACTTCTTTTATCGATACAGTGTGATGGGTGACAATTGAATCTGTAATCAAAGCATGCTCAAAACCCCGATTAATCTCCACTCCCTTCGAAATGACTATACCCAAGTTAGCTTTGAACATATGCTGCATAACGTCGCCCCTGGGCATACAAAGAAATCCTTTCGAATTACCGGTATAATAAGTAAACCTTGAATCAAAAGGACGATAGAGAATAGCTTGAACATTTTCAGCTTTTGGACCAGATTTTTTTAAATCCTCCTGGGCTAAAGATACTTGCCAATCTCTTGCATCAGGACCAAGTTCGTAGCCCTTGCGGGCAAGTTCGATGTCCATTTTAAAAAAGGTTTTGACTATCTGCCAAATTTCATCGGCTGACCATTTTATTGTAAAATGATCTCTTGCTGTCACAATTCCAACACTGTTAACTGGAAAAACCTCGTTTACTAATTGCCAATGCAAAAATCCTTTAGCTTCTTCAGTGAATTCTTTTTTCAAGAAATAAAAAGGCTTTTCTGGTTTTGTCAGTTCATAAGTTTTCTTTGAATATTTGGTTTCTGCCAACCATTGATATTTATCCTCTCGATTCCCAAAGAGATCCTTTAGATAAAGCTTATTTCCTTTTTTTTGATTTTCTTTTATAAACAATGCAATTGAAACGCCTTGCCGGATATCAAACACATTTTCGTCTTTACCTCCGTCAGGGGCAGTTTCTTTCTTCAAGGAATTTCCATGCAGATCAATTATATAAATTTCATTAAATGTATTCATGAGACTTTGGCGCATCCCCCTAAAAGTAGGATTGTCCAGATAACTGTGGTTGGTGATCATTCCCACAATTCCTCGCCCGGCTTTATGAATTTTCCATTGCGCAAATCGAAGGAATTTTACATAGTCATCCTGTAACCATTTTGAATTTTTCTCCCCAAGGGGTTTCCCATCTACCTTATAATAGCTTTGCGCTCCATCCAAATCTTCTTTTAATAATTTTTCGGTCCAATCATTCCTGGTGGCGGAATGCCCACTGTAAGGCGGATTACCCAGTATCACCAATATGGAGTCACTTCTCTTGACCTGCCCTGCCTGGTGGCTCTCTTCACTTAGACTTTCCAATCCTGGGATCTGGGTCTGGGCGAGGTCTTCCATGTCCAGGGTGTTGGTGAGAAAAAGTTTGAAGCGGTCTTCCTCACGCATTTTGTATCCCAATTCCTCCAGCAGAAAACTCATTTTGATATGACCGATGGCGTATGGGGCCATCATCAGTTCAAAAGCGTAGAAGTTTTTGAGGATATGATTCTGGAAAAACTGGTTTAAACCACCTTCCCCATATTTATCCCTGTATTCCTTTACCGCCAGTTTAATGGCTTCCGCGGGAAAGGTGAGGGTCCCACCAGCGGGATCGAGTAGAGTTACTTCCTTGCTGGCAAGGCCATCCGACAGGTCAAAATGTGTTTTTAACAGATCATGAATAGCTCGCACGATATATTTAACAACCGGTTCCGGGGTATAATAGACGCCTCGTTTTTCCCTGGTTGCAGGATCATAGATATTCAGGAATGTTTCATAGAAATGTACGATGGGATCTTCGCCTTTGCCCTTTCGATAATATTCGTGAAGTATATTGTTGACTTCGGCGGCTTGTAAAACTTCTGCAATATCATCAATGATGACTTCCATCTGCTTTGGTAGTTTCCCCAGGGAAATAAACTGAAATACATCTCTGAGAATGCCGATGGTAGGTGGTATCAGATCAAATGCAGATCGCCGGTTGAATTCGCCATTGGCCCGGGTTCTTGCCGCAAATAATCCGTACGTAATGGTTTGCGAATAGATGTCAGCAAAACCTTCTTCTTTCAGATCGGCAATCAGGTATTTTTTAAAAGCTGAGTAAAAACCATAGATCGGGCCTTTCCCCTCCTGTTCCTCTTCTAATTCTTTAGCAATAACTTCATCCCTGAGAAAGCGGGTACGTTTGGCAAGCTCGGAGGCAAGGGTTTCGGCCGTAAAAACTTTTGGGAACGTGAACGAAAAAAACTTTTCTAAAAGTGAGATGAATCTTTCCTCCTGCTCAAGGGGTGGGACTGTTTTTAATTTTTTTGCTAGAACTGCCCGGCCGATCTGCGCCTTATCTGTTAGTTGACCATTGCGATAAAGCCTGAATTCATAAAAATCGGTAAGGATCAGATTGGGAAATACAGCGCGATATCTTTTAAGCTGCGCAGAATTTTCAATGACGTCTAAATTTTCTCCTGGTTTTTTAGCTTCGACATATCCCACTATCTGTTGTGCTCCATCCCAGATCCGGAAATCGGGGTTGCCGGCTTCGGTTTTTTTGGGAAGGGTGGTAATCTGGGTCCTGTTTTTGCCAATGCTTTCAGCGAAATTCAGAAGGAAGGTGGAAAGATCGCCGTAATAACTTTCTTCTCTCGCATCACCTTGAGCCGTTGTCTCTGCAATTTTTTTAAGATAGGGTCCTGACATTATTTATTTTGCGGAAGGTAATAAATAATAGCACGAAACCTGACAAAGGTTGACGAAAAATTTGCAACAATGAGTCTAAATTTTTCCTTTTTAAGTTTTATTTTACCGAGACTTTATTGATAGTCGCTGACAGTGATATTTTCCATTTTGATCTCCGATAATTTTTCCAGGGTGCCTGAAATAAACATGGACTGCAATGTATCCAGCGGAAGGGTTTCGTCCTTAGGGTTGTAATTCACATAATCCTGCCAAAGAATTCCTCCGATCCTTCTTGGGTTGATCGCTTCCCTGAACCGAATTCCGCCTCCATCGCTTTCATAACTGTAGGCGAAATAGTCCATAGTTCTTTTTTCTTTATGGAACCAATAGAGGAAAACATCCTGATGGTCTACGCCTGCTGTCTTATCAAACGTTACACGAACCACCTCGTAGGGCTGACCTTTGATTGTTGTTTCCTTGATCCACTCCTTGTTCGCTGCGTCATCATTCAACCCGTAAGGGAGAAGCGCAAAATATATCACCGAGTTTACCGAGTTTGTGAATGCTTTTCTGCGCTCATCTGTGATTGCGAGGATTGAGTCATTGCGATACCTGATCAATCCGTCATTGTTTAAAACGTCTTTAATCCTGCCCGTCGTATCTGTGAATTCACGGGTGTAAGTAAATATTCCATTTTTTCGCGCGGCAGTGTAATGCCTGCTGCGAAAATCAAATTCCAGGTGGAACGATTTATACGACGAACCACCATGCGCCTCGATACTGTCATCTAAGATCCGTTGGCCTTTACTATCTCCACATGAAGACATAAGCGATAGTATACCGAGATAGAAGACCGGGGCGAACAGGCGGTAGATATGCTGCGGGTGCTTGAATAGTTTCATCATGACAAAATAGGATATTCCTGTCTAATTACAGATTTTCAGGGCTTCACAAATAACGCTGGGTCCATCCGACTGGCCCAGCTGCCATACGGATTGGAGAAATATTATCTTTGTGCCCACTAAAATTAGTGCAACATGAAGAAATTCGTAATCATATTTGCATTTTTCGTATTGACTGGTAATCTGGTGTATAGCCAGGTGCCGCCCAAAGATATCAAAGATCTGGCTTTCATGGCGGGAAAATGGAAAACACACAGCGCCTGGGGCGATATGGAGGAAAACTGGAGTGCCCCGATGGGGAATTGTATGATGTGTGCGTACCGTTGCGTAAAGGACGGAAAGGTAATTTTCTATGAATTTATCGTCATTGAACAAATGGACGCAGGGCCTGTAATGAAACTTCGCCATTTTAGTCCGGGAAATATCGGTTGGGAAGAAAAAGATAAACCCTACGAATATCCGTTAATGTTCCTGGAACCCGACAAGGCCCGATTTGAAAGGCCGGATAAAAAAACCGCGCTCACTTTTCATCGCACCGGACCTGAGAGCATGAAAGTCATACTCGAACGTCAGGATAAAGAGGGTCGCTGGGTGGAGGATGTGTTTGATTATAAGCTCGAGGAATAATTGTGAGTGGTCAGTGGTGAGTGGGTTCATGATAAGAAGAGGGTTTACTGATCTTTTACGATATTTGCAATATGATCTTGATGCAAAATCCCGTGAAACAGGAACAATTTAAGATACAATCAAAGAATAAAGAACAGGAGAATAAGAAATTTCTTTCGCATCTCAGGAAGAAGGACTCCCGCAAAGTGGATGAGGTATTTCACTCCGTCCATCAGGAAGTTTTTGAGGAGGTCGACTGTTTAAAATGTGCAAACTGCTGCAAGACAACCAGCCCAATTTTCTATCAGAATGATATTGAGCGGGTGGCAAAATCGCTTCGCATGAAACCCGGCGATTTTGTTGAAAAATATTTAAGGATCGATGATGAAAGGGACTACGTTTTGAAATCTTCACCCTGCCCCTTTCTGGACCGTGATAACTATTGCATGGTATATGATGACAGGCCAAAAGCCTGCAGGGAATATCCGCACACCAACCGAAAGAAAATGGTTCAGATAATGGAACTGACCTTAGAAAATACAATGGTGTGTCCGGCGGTTTTTGAAATGGTGGAGCGTTTAAAGCACATCTCCTTAAAATAAAAAAGGTACTCCGAAAAGTACCTTATCAATATACATTGTTGGTCCGTCAAAAAAGGGTTGTACAAGTCAAACAGAAAATAATGCGGGCTACTCAGCCTGGCCTGAACCCTACCGTCCCAAAAAGGCGGGGAATCCGGCGCGTCAGGCAACCTGAGCTTCCAATTTCTGAGCTAAAACTGATTTGGGAACTGCGCCGACTTGCTTGTCCACAACCTGGCCACCTTTAAACACCAATAAAGTTGGGATGCTGCGTATACCGAAACGAGCGGTAACGTCCGGGTTTTCGTCTACATTCAGTTTTGCGATCACGGCTTTGCCCTCATAATCGCCAGCCAGTTCTTCCACTACCGGCCCGATCATTTTACAAGGACCGCACCATTCCGCCCAAAAATCGACTAAAACAGGCTTATCTGAATTGATAGCGGCATCAAAGTTGGCGTCATTAAGTACAATAGTTTTGCCCATTTTTAATTGAATTTATTGTTATTTACCTATCAACACAAAGCTAGGAGCAATAGTTCAAAGTTTAAAGTTCTAAGTGGGCAAAGATAATGCTGGGCCACTTTTACTAGCTGATAAGGACACATGAACAAGATAAAAAATGTATTACCCGGAAAGGAGGGGTAATGTGCAGGTGTCACCTTTTCCAAAAAATAAGATTATCGCATCAAGTCCATCTCAGCGTTTATATCATGTTTAATCCTTTTTGCGATAGCTGTTCCTGGTACGACCCGGAAATTTCTCACAAGCATTGGAGTTGTTGATTTGTTTTCTTCGTGATCTGCTGAAAATCGTAAATAAAGGGACGTATTTCCTTTATATTCTTTTAATATATCCTCAAATTTTTTAATGAAATCCATGGTTACATCTTCATAGTTTACAGTAATCGTTAATCCGTTGCTTCTTTTTTCAGCGATTTCATTTAACAACTCAATGTTTCTTATCCGAAACTCGAGATTTTGATTCCCCCAACTACTCCTTTGAACCGTCCCTTCGATGAATAGAAATTCACCCTGGATCATAAATTTTCTCTTGTCAACGTAATCTCTTCCAAACAATACAAAATTAAAGTTGCCTGTATAGTCCGACAGTGTAAATTTCCCAAATGAAGAACCTGTTTTAGTTGTTCGCGTTTCTAAAGATGTAACCATCCCTCCAATTCGAATATCACGGCCTTCAAGATTTTCAATTTCTGTTAACTGACTACAGGAGGTGTTACAAAACTTACTTAACTCAAATGTGAAATTATCTAACGGATGACCTGAGATATATATGCCTACTACTTCTCTTTCAAGATTTAATTTTTCAAGTTCTGTAAAGGGCTCAACGTTTTCTATTCTTGGTTTCGGCATTGCAGTTCCACTTGTTCCGCCAAAAAGGCTTACCTGAGCGCTTTGTTCTTCCAGCTGTGTTTTGGCTGCGTATTTGATCGCCTTTTCAATAAGGCTTACATCGCCATCTTTGGCGTAAACATATTGTCTGCGATGCAGGTCTTTGAAACAGTCGAAAGCTCCTGAGAGGGCCAGGCACTCAAATGTTTTTTTGTTCACCGCGCGTTGATTGAGGCGCTTTGAAAACTCGAAGATGTCGGTGTAGTTGCCTTTGGCTTCGCGTTCCTGAATGATGGCTTCCACGGCGGCATCGCCTGCCCCTTTGATTGCACCCAAACCGAAGCGGATCTCACCGTTTTTATTTACTTCAAAATACATTCCTGATTCATTGACGTGCGGGCCAAGAACCTTGATTCCGAGGTTGCGGCATTCCTCGATGAAGAAGGTAACATTCTCAAGGTTGCTCTGGGAATGGGTAAGTACTGCCGCCATATATTCGGCGGGAAAATTTGCTTTAAGGTAAGCTGTGTGGTAAGCGATGAGGGAATAACACGTTGAATGCGATTTGTTAAAAGCATATTGGGCGAAGGCCTCCCAATCGGTCCAGATTTTTTCACAAACATCCGGTGGATGTCCGTTCTTCTTGCAACCTTCGATGAATTTATCTTTCATCTTGTCGAGAACGGATTTTTGTTTCTTTCCCATCGCCTTGCGCAACACATCCGCGTCGCCTTTGCTGAAGCCCGCAAGTTTATGGGAAAGCAACATCACCTGTTCCTGG
>JBBDXJ010000140.1:0-3294 GCA_040902445.1 Cyclobacteriaceae bacterium
TCCTGCAGCTGTCTTTTAATTTCTTCGCTGATGACAGACTGAAAGCGGGCTACCATATCCGGATAAGGATGCGGCCCGACGACAGAGCCAATAATGTAGTGCGTATCCGTTGGATTGTTGATCCAGTGACGCATTGCTTCGTTGGTAGCATCCTTCAAAGTTTTGCTTCCACTGGTTACAGGGACAACCGTGGCGCCGAGTATCCGCATGCGTTCGACGTTGGGGCGCTGCCGTTCCATATCTATTTTGCCCATGTAGACAATACATTCCATTCCCATTAGCGCGCAGACCGTAGCTGTAGCCACACCGTGCTGACCTGCGCCTGTTTCTGCAATGATCTTTTGCTTTCCGAGCCTTCGCGCCAGCAGGATCTGTCCGATGGTATTGTTGACCTTGTGCGCACCTGTATGGCAAAGATCCTCACGTTTCAGGTAAATGATCGCCTTGAATTTCTCCGAAAGCCGTTTGGCCAGATAAAGTGGTGTAGGACGACCTACATAATTTTTAAGCAGGCCGTGAAATTCCTTCTGGAATTCTTTGTCCTGAATAATACTCAGATAATGCGTACGCAGTTCTTCTACATTCGGATAAAGCATTTCAGGGATATAGGCCCCTCCGAACTTTCCGTAATATCCGCGCGCATCTGCATGGTAGCTCATTTTATTTTATTTAGAATTTAATATTGCCTTTATTGCTTTGATCTTTTTTACGTCTTTAAAACCGGGGTGAATCTCAACACCGCTGTTCACATCAATTGCCAGAAGATTAAAATCATCCAACCTTTTTATATCTTCAATATGCTCGGGGGTAATACCTCCACTCAGAAAAAAAGGTTTTTCCTGATCATACTTTGAGAGCACTGTCCAATCAAAGGTTTTGGCGTTTCCGCCGTACAATTTTCCTTTTGTATCAAAAAGAAAATAATCCACTGTGTCGCCGTACTCATCTGTTTCATGGAAATCTGTATTTTCGTCAACAGAAAAAGCTTTGATGATACGCAAACCGTGACTTTTCAGTTCTCTGCATTGCGCAACGGTTTCATTTCCGTGCAACTGAACAAAATGCAGGCGACATGCCTGTACTTTCTCAAGGATTACATCATTTGATTCGTTGACGAAAACCCCTACCCTCCTGGTGGTTTCCGGAAAATCTTCAGGGACCTTAAAATCATTTCCCACATAACGCGGTGAAGGCGGATAAAAGATAAAACCCATGTAAGCGGGTTCCAGCTGTGACACGTCCAGAATGTTATTCCTGTCGCGCATGCCACACACTTTCATCTTTATATCTCTTATCATCACTTCTTACTGTATTTGATCGTATCAGCTTTTAGCCGTTGGCTTTTGGCAACTGCCCCCTATTATTTATTACTATTAGTCAACTTATTAAGTTCGTTAATGAATTCCGCCGCAGCCACTTCCGGCTCGGCGTGTTTCATAAAATTTTCTCCTATCAAAAAGCCTTCATAGCCATAAGTTTTCAAATCCACGATGGCATTCGGTGTTGAAATGCCACTTTCGGAAACTTTGACAACACCATCGGGAATCAACGGTGCCAGTTTTTTTGAGATATCGGTGCTGACGGTAAAATTTTTCAGATTCCTGTTATTCACGCCGATGAGATCAGCACCTGTTTCGAGATTGTCACGCAGTTCGGATTCATCGTGAACTTCCAAAAGAACTTCAAGGCCGAGAGCATGGGCAAGGGCGGCGAACTTTTTTGATTTGGCAGGATCGAGCACCGCCGCAATGAGCAATATTGCGTCTGCTCCAATGGATTTTGCTTCTATGATCTGGTATTCATCGATTGTAAAATCCTTGCGGAGGATGGGGCATGAACTATGTTTGCGGGCCAGAGAAAGATCCTCATTACTTCCTCCGAAAAATTGCTGATCTGTCAGAACAGAAAGCGCAGAGGCTCCAGCGCGTACATATCCCGTGGTGGTGCACTCAACAGACGCGTTGGCGTTAATCACCCCTTTGGATGGCGATCTGCGTTTAAATTCAGCAATGATGCCTGAACTATCTTTGCTCCTGACAAATTCTTTCAAAGAAAACGTTGGTGCCTTAAAAAAAAATCCCTGTTCAAGCGCCCGAATGGAAACGGCTCTTTTGCGGTCTGTAACTTCTTTTCGCTTATGCAAAACAATCTGGTCAAGAATGTTCATCGCAGAATGTTTAATTTTGACTATCCATTAATTTCTTAAAAGTAGCAAGCGCTTTTCCGGAGCTAAGGGCTTCCCTTGCCTTTCCAACGGCTTGTTTTATACCGTCCTTTTGATTCGCCGTATACAACGCCATGGCTGCGTTGGCGATCACCGCATGATTTTGAGAATTTGTTGCCTTTCCTTCCAATACAGACATAAAAATTTTAGCAGATTCCTCCACCGTCTGGCCACCGCGGATGTCACTGTAATTCAATACCGGCAAGTCGAGATCCGCCGGTGTTATCATCTTCTCTCCGCCGTTGTAAAAAACTTTAATTGGACCGGTCAGGGAAACTTCGTCGAATCCGTCCACTGAATGCAGGATAAGGAAATCTTTTGTCGTATTCTGATACAGATATCCATACTGTCGTGCCAGTTCAAGGCTGAAAACACCCACAAGCTGCCGCGAAGGGAATGCGGGATTCACCATGGGCCCAAGCATGTTAAAGAAAGTTTTTACACCGAGGTCTTTTCTAATGGGAGCAACATTTTTCATTGCAGGATGAAAGAGCGGCGCGTGCATAAAACAGATATTTGCACGGTCCAGGCTTCTTTTCAGCACTTCGATATCGCTGGTAAATTTATATCCAAAAAATTCCATCACGTTGGAAGAGCCGCATGCAGAGGACACGCCGTAGTTCCCGTGCTTGGCAACGGGCTGGCCGGCAGCTGCAACAACAAAGGAGGAGAGTGTTGACAGGTTAAAAGTATTTTTTCCATCACCACCCGTTCCGCACACATCCATCACAGGTTGATCGAAGTTCACGCGCAAACACTGCTCAAGCATTGCATCGCGGAAACCCTGAAGTTCATCGACGGTGATACTTCTCATCATATACACGGTCATAAAAGCCGCCGTCTGGCTGGCGTTAATCTTTCCGGATGTCAGATCAACCAGCACCTTTTTCGCCGTTTCTTTCGTCAACGACCGGTGCTCGATCAGTTCATTTAATATTTCCTTCATGGTTTTGGATTTATAATACTCAACAACGATTTTGTTTCACGCAAAGGCCCGCCAACGTGAGGCACTTCGGCCCGGGAGCCGCAAAGGCGCAAAGAAAAATTCAAGGCCATTTTTAAAACCTCTT
>JBBDXJ010000140.1:3394-32534 GCA_040902445.1 Cyclobacteriaceae bacterium
TACTTATTACTTATTACTTATTACTTATTACTTATTACTTATTACTTATTACTTATTACTTACTACTTATTACTTACCACTTCCCGTCAGCCAGTTTTCGATCATCTTTGGTCCTTCCGGGGTCATGATCGATTCGGGATGAAATTGAACGCCGCGCACGTCGAACCTTTTATGGCGCAATCCCATCACCAGGCTTTCTTCATTGACGGCGGTAATTTGCAGGTCGCCATTAACTGTTTCAGGAACCACTGCCCACGAGTGGTAATGGGTAGCCTGAAAACGGGGCGAGACTCCCCTGAACAAATATTCTTCCGGATCTTTTACATCGGTAAAGGAGGTTACGCCGTGAAGTACCTTCGGAATGTTAAAAAGTTTTGCTCCATAGACCTCGCCAATGCCCTGAAGTCCCAGGCAAACTCCGAGAATACTCTTGTCCGGGCCATAGGTTTTGATGACCTGTTTCATGATACCGGCCTCATCAGGAATACCAGGTCCGGGTGAGAGAAGGATCTTATCATATTTTTTGACATCCCCGAGAGCAATTTTGTCGTTGCGAAAAATATCCACCGCATATCCCAACGCGCGAACAATATGCACGAGATTGTAGGTGAAGGAATCGTAATTATCAAGCACTAATATTTTCATCTGCCAATTATTAAAAATCTGATAAATGGTTGATAGTCCGTGGTCCGTAGTCCTTATGGTATGGACCATGGACTGTGGATCATCGACTAATTAAATCTTCTCCGCCATTAATACCGCCTGTCGCAATGCGGTCAGTTTATTATTTACTTCCTGTAATTCACTCTCCGAGTTGGATTTGGAAACTATGCCAGCACCTGCCTGATAAATCAATTTGTTCTCATGGCTCAGAAAAGTCCGGATCATGATGGCGTGATTGAAAGAGCCGTCAAATCCCAGATATCCAATAGCCCCACCGTAGAAACCGCGGTTCACATTTTCGTATTTGTTTATCAATGTCATTGCCATGTGTTTAGGCGCTCCCGACAGGGTGCCGGCTGGAAAGGTATCGGCGGCGATGCGCACAACTGACGAATCTTTTTTTACTTTACCCGTCACCTTTGAAACCAGGTGGATGACATGGGAATAATACTGGATCTCCTTAAAAACTTCCACGATCACATTTTCCGCATTGCGGCTCATATCATTGCGCGCGAGGTCGACCAGCATAACGTGTTCGGCATTCTCCTTTTCATCAGCAGCCAGCCTGCCGGCGATCTCGGCGTCTTCCTGGTCGTTTCCGGATCGCCTGAAGGTGCCAGCAATGGGAAAGATATGGGCTTTACCTTTTTGAACCTGTAATTGCGCTTCAGGGGAGGATCCGAATAATTTGAAATTACCGTAGTCGAAATAAAAGAGATATGGCGACGGATTTATCGATCGCAGTGCGCGGTATACATTAAACTCATCGCCTTTGAAACCACTGGTGAACCTTCTGGACAGAACGATTTGAAAAACATCACCGCGAAAGCAATGATCCTTACCTTTATCTACGATTGCAAGGAATTCAGCATCCGAGAAATTCGAAACCTCCGCATCGGTGTTGGTGAACTTGTAGGTAGCAAAGCGATTGCTGAAAATTATTTGTTCGACTTTGTCCAGGCTATTTTTCGCCTGAGAGGTTTCGTCATGTGTTATCTCAAAGAGGTTGAGTTCATTTGAAAAATGGTCGACCACTATCACATACCGGTAGAGCTTGTATAAAATTTCCGGCATGGGTGTTTCTTGCTGCGGGATCTCAACGTCCTCGAAATACCTCACGGCATCATACGCGATGTAACCAAACAATCCGCAATTGATATACTTGGCGTGGGGGTCAGTGACTTCGAACGCCCCCCGGAATTTGTCCAGGTACTCAATAGCATCGCCTTTTTTCTTCAGGGATTCCGTTTGTTTTTTGCCGTCGGGAAATTGAAGGCTTACCGTTTGCCCGGAAACTTCAAAGGATGCGATGGGGTCGCAGCAGATGAATGAAAGGCTGTTTTCATGGCCGTGGTAATCAGAACTTTCCAGCAGCAGGCTACAAGCAAAAACGTCGCGCAGTTTCAGGTAGATGTTTACCGGCGTGAGCGTATCGGCCAAAAGTTTTTTTGACGTTGTCCGAAGTCTATACATAGGTATTTCAGATAAGGTTTTCAACATTGTATTTTAATCCCGACGGTTTATAAAAAACGGAAGCCCGCCCCGATTGATCGGAGCGGGCCTCAGCAGATTCTTTTAAAGAAAAACTAAAGCATAGGTTCGCACCGATCGAAATTCGATTTATGCCACCACCATGCTATGTTTGTCAAATTCAACATTATTTTCAGCCTTCACTTTTTTTCTTTGCCGTTCTTTTCGGTTTCGCCGGAGCTTCCACTCCCACGGGTTCCGCCGTTTTTTTAGATGCAGCGCCGCGTTTTAGTTTTGCCTTTATCGCATTCCTTTTCCTTGAATTTCCAAAAGAGCCGATCGCGATCTTTCCCTTTTTCGATTTTTTATCCCCTTTTCCCATTTTTCAAGAAACTTTACAGGGCAATTATAGCAAAGGGATATTTGATTACCAAATAAAAGCATAAAGCGGAAAGCAGAAAGCAAAAGCAACACAAAGGCAAAATTGAGCGTGTAAGTATAAAATTTCAGGGAATTAACCGGAAAAGGATACAGTCTTTGGGCTGATTATCCTGGTTAATGAATCGAAACCATTTGGGCAGCCTGGCCTCCTCCTCCATGCCGCTTTTTTTCAAAACCCGGAGAGAAGCCACATTCTCGGCATCGACAAAAGTACCGATGCGGTAGATACCGCCGAACGCTTTGAGAATAGATAATATCCGCGAACACGCTTCCGTAGCGTAACCTTTTCCCCAATGGCCGGGGCTGATGACATAGCCCAGCTGAATCTTGCCGTTGTCGTGCACCACACCGATAGAGCCTATGAGCACGTGATTTTTAAGCCGGATAGAATAAGAATAATCCGTCCCAAAATCCCAGCTTTCAATAGCGTATTTCAAAAAATTTCGCGTGTCATCAATCGATTGATGAGTGGGCCAGGCAAGGTATTGAGTGGCCTCAGGCTTGCTCGCATATGCGTAAAATATTTCCTCCGCATCTTCGTATTTTAGCCTTTGAAGTAACAGTCGCTCTGTTTCGATCTTAAAAGGCATGGACAAGCGAATCATGATCAAATTAAATAAGTATGGGGAAGGACAGCAATACAGTACACCAATATTTTGTATCTTCGCCCCAGCAAGCCGGCACGACCAGCTCCTGCTGAATCCCCCCAGGACCGGAAGGTAGCAAGGGTAGGCGGTTGTAGCGGTGCGATGTTCGGTTTGCCTTTTTCTATCTTTAAATTCTCTGGCACCAGGCCAGATCTGAATTTCCGACCGGAAACACGCTACAGGCAATCTTTCTTGACCACCGAACGTTAATCCAATAATTTTTCTTCTCAACATGTGCCAACGGTAGAAAAGCTCGCGGCTATGGGTAGAATTGTCCACCTGTGGCTGCGAACACTTCAGCCCGAATCATTACCTTTGTCTGGCTTAAATCTTAAATCCCCCGGAAAAAATGAAATTTTTTATTGACACTGCGAACCTGAACGAAATCAGGGAAGCATATGATCTTGGCGTTCTGGATGGCGTAACCACCAACCCTTCCCTAATGGCCAAGGAAGGCATCAAGGGCCAGGAAAACATAAAGGCACATTACAAGGCCATCTGTAACATCGTCGACAACAATGTCAGCGCTGAAGTGATCGCAACGGATTTTGAAACGATCATCAAGGAAGGCAAGGAACTTGCAAAGATTGATGATAAAATTGTCGTAAAGGTGCCCATGATAAAAGACGGGGTAAAGGCGATCAAAAAATTCTCGAGTGAAGGTATCCGAACCAACTGTACGCTTGTGTTTTCCGCAGGGCAGGCCATCCTGGCGGCAAAAGCAGGAGCAGGTTATGTTTCACCCTTCATTGGAAGGCTTGATGATGTTTCTCAGGATGGCCTGGAGCTCATTGCCCAGATGCGGGTGATCTATGACAACTACGCTTTTGAAACTGAAATACTCGCAGCTTCCATCAGACATATTATGCACCTTATTAAATGCGCAGAAATAGGTGCGGATGTCGCAACCTGTCCCTTGAATGTGATCACCAGTCTGCTGAAGCATCCTCTTACTGACAGCGGGCTGGAGAAATTTCTATCCGATCATAAAAAGTCTAACGGTTAATTACGATTATGTTCTCATCCGATCCAGTTGTTCGTGTAAGTGAGGCAAACATTTTCCAGGATCACAACACCGTTTTGTCGAACATCAATTTTGAAATTGAAAAAGGTGAGTTTGTCTACCTTGTCGGCCGCACGGGATCAGGAAAATCATCACTGCTAAAAACGTTGTACGCGGATCTCACCTTACGGCTGGGAGATATCCATGTTTGCGGACATAATATCCGCGGCATAAAAAGTTCGGAAATCCCAATCCTTCGCAGGAAGCTGGGCATTATTTTCCAGGATTTTCAACTCTTTAGTGATCGCAGTGTGGGTGAAAACCTGATGTTTGTGATGAAAGCCACCGGGTGGCGCGACAACGCAAAAATGCGTGGACGACTCAGTGAGGTATTGATGCATGTAGGCCTTGGCTCGGTGGAGAAGAAAATGCCCTATCAACTTTCGGGTGGCGAACAACAACGGGTGGTCATTGCCAGGGCACTTATCAATGAACCACAAATACTATTAGCAGACGAGCCTACCGGCAATCTCGACCCTGAAGTCTCATACGGTATTCTGAAGATATTTCAACAGATCAATAAAAGTGGAACGGCTGTTTTAATGGGTACGCACAGTTACGGTTTGATAAAAAAATTTCCTGCGAGGATTCTCAAATGTGAGGATGGAAAAGTACTGGATTCAGCAGTAGAGAATTTTGAATTAACCACAGAATACTGATACATCACGCAAAGGAATGCAGGTTTAAAGGCAGTAGAAATGCAGGTTAAAAGTCAGGTAGAATGCGCAGCAGAACAACTTTAGTCACCTGAATTTTAACCTGTATTTAACCTGTATTTCAACCTGTATAAACCTGAATTTCAACCTGCTATGACTAGGTCTTCTTATCTGCCTTTTCTTCATTCTCTTCTTCCTGAGGATTAACTTCTTTTTCGAGGCGATGCAGGTGCTGGTTGAGCAGGTCGATCCGCACCAGTAAATTCAAAACCAGGGCATCCTTCACTTTCTGGCCTGGCCGTGTTTTCATTTCCTCTTTTAAGACCAGATACATGGCTTCGAGTTGTTGAAAATCGTGAGTAAACCCATTCAATCCGTCGTTACCCTTAAATTCTCCAATTAGTTCAACCTTGTTTGTAATCTGTTGAACGTAAAATGCTTCAACATCAGCAAATTCTTTCAGGGCCTGGGCGTTTTCCGCCCTCATCGGTTCTTTGGGTATTAATAAATACAATGACAGCCCCATGAAGAAAATAGCTGCAGCACGCCACAAGACAACAGGGTTGTTCCACGATCTTCGCGAAAAACCGAGTGATGCTTCAATGCCTTTCCAAACTCCGGGAGATGGTTCTTTGTCATCAAACGCCTGGCGGTTCTGTCGAACAAAGTCCTCTAGCTTGTCTTTCATATCCTGATGGTTAATTTTTCTCTTAACTTTCCCTTAGCCCTGTTCAACTGCGACTTCGAAGTTGATTTGGAGATTCCCATGATTTCGGCAATTTCCTGATGATCATAACCCTCCAGCAAATAAAGAGACAGCACCGACCGGTAGCCGTCTGGTAATTCTTCAATAGCCTTTTTTACCCGGTCAACGGTCAACTCTTCTTTGTAGTCATTGAGTTGTTCCTCTTCGGCAACATCCCAATGTTCATCTTCCGGCATTGATTCATGTTTTCTTTTTTTTAAAACATTGAGGGACTTATTGACAACTATCCGTTTCAGCCATGCGCCAAAGGTAGCATCAGCCCTGTAGCTGCCCAGGTTTTTGAAGGCGCTTATGAAAGCCTCCTGAAGGGCGTCTTCAGCGTCTTCTCCCCTCCCGGTTATGCGGTAACTGACGTTGTACATCGACCTGGAATAAAGATTATAGACCTGGTAATGGGCATTCCGATCACCCGCCTTGCAGCGCGCAATCAATTCGTCATGCATGTTCAAAACCTGCTGCTCCAAGCGAATTACCGGCTATTCGTTCCTACAAAGACAAGATAGGAATTAAAAGGTTGCATGATGGTTGCCGGTTTTGGGGTTTTTCGCCCGATTGTTACAACCATATGGCAAGGGGTAGCCCGAGAAATTAACAGATGAATCTTCAAAACCGCGACATCAAGTTTAACCTCCAACTGCTGTAAGGAAGAAATTGTTAGCATGGCCATGCCTGCGGCATCAACTGCAAGATTGTCAATCGCCTAATTGGCCGTCGATCAACCCGTTTTCAGCAGCGATTTTTCGCAATAAACCCAAAGCTTCCTCCCGGTCGTTTTTGATCTCGCCTTCAAGAATGGCTTCCTTGATCTGTTCCTTGATCTCACCAATAATTCTTCCGGGTGGAATATTGAACATCCTGATAATTTCATCTCCGCTGATGGGGGGTTGAAAATTGCGGATATGGTCTTTTTGTTCAACCTCTGACATTTTCTTTTCGACCAGATCGAAATTTTTCAGAAACCGGCTGACCTTCTCATTGTTCTTCGAAGTAATATCCGCCCTGCACAGTTTCATGAGCGCGTCGACATCATCTCCGGCTTCGAATAATAAACGGCGAATCGCAGAATCGGTTACCTCCCTGACCAAAGGTATTGGCCGCAGGTGCAGTCGTACCAGTTTCTGAACAAAAACCATTCTTTCATCCATGGGCAGTTTCAGGCGACGGAAGATCGCGGGCGTCATTCGGGCCCCTTTTTCTTCGTGGCCATGAAAGGTCCAGCCCTGGTCTTTGTCATATTTTTTGGTCGCGGGCTTAGCTATGTCGTGCATGATTGCGGCCCAGCGCAACCAGAGATCGTCAGAAACCTTAGCGACATTATCAAGGACCTGGAGTGTATGGAAAAAATTGTCTTTGTGCGCCTGGTTGCCCACATATTCAACACCGTGTAAGGCAACCATTTCCGGAAAGAATTGTTTAAGCAGGCCACTGTGGAAAAGCAACTTGAAGCCATACGAAGGCACAGGGCTCAGGATAATTTTGTTTAGCTCATCGATGATCCTTTCGGCCGAAACAATTTGCAGGCGCTCAGCGTGGGCCGTAAGGGCGGCGAAAGCATCGGCCTCAATATCAAAATTCAATTGTGAGGCAAACCTGACAGCCCGCATCATCCGCAGGGGGTCATCGGAAAATGTGATTGCGGGATCGAGCGGGGTACTGATAACTTTTCTTTTGAGATCCCCGGTGCCATCAAAGGGATCAATGAGGTTTCCAAATGTCTCTTTGTTCAGAGAAATAGCCAAGGCGTTGATCGTAAAATCTCTGCGTTTCTGATCGTCTTCAAGTGATCCATCCTCCACAATCGGCTTTCTCGAATCAGTACGATAAGATTCTTTGCGGGCGCCCACAAACTCCAGGTCCATTTCTTCATAAACGATCTGCGCGGTACCAAAATTCTTAAACACCGTAACGCCCACACCGGGCCCGAGTTCTTTTGCCACCGCCTGAGCGAGTTCAATGCCGCTTCCAACGCAGACAAAATCAACATCCTTTGAAGGTCGTTTTAATATAAGATCACGAACATAACCACCCACTACAAATGTCGGCAGCGATCGCTGTTCGGCCACGGCGGCGATGGTTTTAAAAACATGATGTTCAAGCGATGTTGAAAGATCCATCAGAATTGATCAGAATTTGCAGAATTAAAGAATTAACAGGATTCAAATTTATCGGAATTTAATTAGTAAAAATTTACCTTTGTGCCCGGTTAATCGAAAAAAGGGTCAATCCTAACATGTCTACTGCCAAATATATTTTCGTAACCGGGGGTGTTACTTCATCTCTAGGTAAAGGAATCATTGCTGCTTCGCTAGGTAAGTTACTGCAAGCCAGAGGTTTCAAAGTTACAATTCAAAAATTCGACCCTTATATAAATATTGACCCGGGTACGCTTAATCCATATGAGCACGGCGAATGTTATGTGACTTCCGATGGGGCGGAAACAGACCTCGATCTGGGTCACTACGAGCGGTTTTTGAACATTCAGACTTCACAAGCCAACAACATCACCACCGGACGCATCTACAACAACGTTATCACGAAGGAACGCCACGGTGAATATTTGGGGAAAACCGTCCAGGTTGTGCCCCACATCACGGACGAAATAAAAAGGAATATTTTTCTTCTTGGAGAAAGCGGGGAATTTGATTTTGTTATTACAGAGATCGGCGGATCTGTCGGAGATATTGAATCCCTCCCGTTTATAGAATCCGTGCGGCAGGTGCGATGGGATCTGGGTGCAAACAATGCACTTGTCATCCACCTGACATTGATACCTTATCTGAAAGCGGCAAAAGAATTAAAGACAAAACCCACCCAGCATTCGGTAAAGGAATTGCTGGCGGAAGGAATTCAACCGGATATCCTGGTATGCAGAACGGAAATGCCTCTTCCGATGGAGCTGCGTAAAAAGGTGGCATTATTCTGCAACGTTCATTTGAATTCAGTGATCGAGGCTATCGATGCCGATACGATTTACGATGTGCCCATGCTGATGAAAAAAGAAAAGCTGGATGAGCGTGTTCTGGCAAAATTAAAGGTCCATTCCAAAGCCGAACCCGACCTGGATCAATGGAAAATTTTTTTGGGAAAGCTGAAGAATCCCATGGATGAAGTCACCATTGGATTGGTGGGAAAGTACGTATCGTTGCCGGATGCCTACAAATCCATCGCTGAAGCATTCGTCCACGCCGGTGCGGAGAACGATTCAAAAGTAAATGTACAATGGATCTCATCGGAAGATATCAATTCCGAAAGTGTTGAATCGATATTAAAAGGTTTGAATGGAATCCTCGTTGCGCCCGGTTTTGGCGAGCGCGGCATGGAAGGCAAGATTGAAGCCATCCGTTATGTGCGGGAGAATAAGATACCTTTCTTCGGTGTGTGCCTGGGTATGCAATGTGCTGTGGTGGAATATGCCCGACATGTACTGGGATTGGAAGCAAGTTCAACGGAATTGAACGCAAAAACGAAAAATCCCGTCATCGATATGATGGAGGAACAAAAAAAGATCACCATGAAAGGTGGCACCATGCGTTTAGGTTCCTATGACTGCAAGTTGAAGAAGGGAAGCAAAGCCCATAGCGCCTATGGCGAAACACTGATTCAGGAAAGGCATCGGCACAGGTATGAATTTAATAACAAATATCTGGAGCAGATGGAAGCGGCTGGTATGAAGGCGGTAGGGATAAACCCTGATTCAGGGCTGGTAGAGATTGTCGAACTAAAGGATCACCCCTGGTTTATAGGAGTCCAATATCACCCGGAGCTGCGGAGTACGGTGTTGAACCCACATCCGCTGTTTGTGAAGTTTGTTGGGGCTGCACTCAACCATAAAAGATCTATTTCTTAATATTGCAGCCCGTTAAATTAATCGTTACCCTTAAAAAATGGATAGAAATTCGGCGATAGGCCTTACATTGATTGCAGCGTTGTTGTTGATGTATTTTTACTGGTTTTCCCCAACGTCCCAACCTGAGCCAGCCGGGCCGGTTGTAACAGAATCACCTTCTGCGGTCTCTCCTGACGGAACTCCGCGCGATGATCAAACACCCCCCGACAGCGTACTCACTTCCGCATTCGGCGAACTTTCGTCTTTTGCAAGGGGAACTGAAAAGATAACCCCCCTCGAAACAGAAGACCTCAGGATCTCTTTCAGCAGCAAGGGCGGTATCATCAAAGAATTAGAGTTAAAAAACTACAAGACCTATTCTCAGAAACCACTGAAACTGGTCACACCTGAGCGCACGGAATTTAATCTGTTGACAAACTATCAGGGAAAAGAAGTCGACCTTTACAAACTCTATTATTCCAGCGGTCAAAGTAGGAATGGTGATACCACCGTTGTCACGTTTACTTTGCAGCTCACTGATGGTTCTTCTCTCAAACAGATCTATTCCATTCCGCCGAAAGGTTACCAGATCAAATACCGCATTGAACAAAAAGGACTTGGGGAACAGCTCTCGGGTGATAATCTGACATTCCTGTGGAATGACAAGATCTTACCCCTGGAAAAAGACCTTCAGGAAACAAGAAACAATACTACCATCACCTATTACAGCCAGGATGAAAATTTTGATGAGTTATCACAGCGGTCATCAGGAACAGAGCTCGAGACATTTTCACAACCGCTTAAATGGGTTGCCATCAAACAGAAATTCTTTTTAGCCTCGATCATTGCGGAAAACAATTTCTCAGGCGGAGAACTCTCCACTGTGACCAATGAGACAGATACCTCGGTGGTGGAGTTCGCAAAAGTTAAACTTTTTATTCCGAAGGCTTCGATCATTGGCGGAGATGGAAATTTTAGATTTTATATCGGTCCAAACGATTACCAGGAGATTGATATCGTCACTGAAGGTTTCGAAGAGAATGTTTACCTGGGCTGGCCACCTGTCTACTGGATCAACAAATATGTGATCTTCCCGGTATTCCATTTCTTAACGGGATTTATTTCAAACTATGGATTGATCATTATCATTCTTGTTCTTTTGCTTAAGCTGGTGCTGGCTCCGCTCTCCTATAAATCTTATCTCAGCATGGCGAAGATGAAGGTTCTAAAACCTGAGCTTGACGAGATCAAGGCAAAACACGGGGAGGATGCGACTAAGGTGCAGCAGGAACAATTGAAATTGTATCAGCAGGTGGGAGTAAATCCGATCAGCGGTTGTATTCCGGTGCTGTTGCAGATGCCTATTCTCTTTGCGATGTTCTATTTATTTCCAGCGAGTATTGAACTGAGGCAACAACCGTTTCTCTGGGCGGAAGATCTGTCTACCTATGATTCGATCATTCAACTTCCCTTTGTGATCCCTTTCGGTGTGGGAAGTCATATCAGTTTGTTTACGTTACTCATGACCATATCTACGCTGGTGTATACCTGGCAAAATAATCAGTTAACATCTGTGCAGGGACCGATGAAGTCCATGTCGTACATCATGCCCGTGATCTTCATGTTCGTGCTGAATTCTTTCTCCGCCGGACTTACTTTCTACTACTTCGTTTCCAACCTTGTGACGTTTGCGCAACAGGCCATTATCCGGCGGTTTGTGGATGAGAAGAAGATCAAGGTAATTCTGGAAGAGAACCGGAAGAAAAATCTCTCCGGCGGGGGTGGTAAAAAGTCCAGGTTCATGTCGAAGCTCGAAGATGCGATGAAGGCCAGTGAGGAGACCCGGCGAAAGACTGAGGAGGAGCGGAAAAAACGCAAAAAGGGGTAATTGGTAGAGACAAGGCATGCCTTGTCTCTAAGTACAATTCAGCCCATTATCCAATAATTTCCCTCTTTTTTGAAAGTTTTCCACGTGCATCGTTTGTGTAGCGATTGTGGATAACAGGTTCCACGATGTTCCACGCCCCACGTTATTTTCCGATATATTTGTAGCCCCTTCAAATTGAATCGGGGAATTTTTTTTAATTCATTACGGATGGGAAAAATCATTGCGATTGCAAATCAAAAAGGTGGTGTAGGAAAAACTACTTCAGCTATAAACTTAGCGGCGAGCCTGGCTGTTCTGGAAAGAAAAACCCTGCTGGTCGATGCTGATCCACAGGCCAATTCCACATCAGGTCTAGGGCTAAATCCCAAGGACATACACCAGGGCATTTATGAGTGTATGGTGGATGGTGTGAATCCGCGGGAGGCCATTATGAAAAATGATTTGAAATTTCTGGAGGTGCTTCCCTCCCACATCGATCTTGTTGGTGCCGAAGTTGAAATGGTAAACATTGAACGCCGGGAAGAAAAAATGCGCGACGCGCTGGCCAAGATCAAAAATGACTATGACTTCATAATTATTGATTGCTCGCCGTCATTGGGGTTGATCACCATCAATGCATTAACTGCTGCTGACTCTGTGATCATCCCTGTGCAATGCGAGTATTTTGCCCTTGAGGGATTGGGAAAACTTTTAAACACAATAAAGATCATTCAGACAAGATTAAATCCGCGTTTGGAAATAGAGGGCATTCTGCTCACGTTATATGATTCCAGGACGAGTTTGGGCAACCAGGTAGTGGAGGAGGTACGAACCCATTTTCAAAAAATGACTTTCAAAACTATCATACCCCGGAATGTAAAGCTGAGCGAATCTCCAAGTTTTGGATTACCCGTCATTGTGCACGATGCGGAAAGTAAGGGCGCGATAAGTTATTTAAACCTTGCCCATGAAATTCTAGACAAAAACGGCGTATCGAAATGAGTAAGAAAAAAGCACTGGGAAGGGGTCTTAGCGCGCTGTTAAGCGATAATACTCCGGAGGACAAACTGGATGTTGACATACAGTCTCCTGCCACAGCGCATGGGGGACAGCCTGCCAGCGGGATTGCTGAGATTCGCATTGAGCAGATCGAGGTCAATCCTTTTCAGCCGCGCACCCATGTTGATCAGGAAGCGCTTCAGGAATTAAGTGAGTCAATCAAAGTCCACGGCATCATTCAACCCATCACAGTACGAAGGCTAACAACTAATCAATACCAGCTCATATCCGGTGAGCGGCGCTTCCGGGCTTCCAGGCTTGCGGGTCTTAAGACTATCCCGGCCTATATCCGATCTGCCAACGATCAGCAGATGCTGGAAATGGCTCTCATAGAAAATATACAGCGTGAAAATCTCAACGCGATAGAAATTGCCCTGAGCTACCAGCGATTGATCTCTGAATGCAGCCTAAAGCAGGATGAACTCGGAGAGCGGGTTGGCAAGAAGAGGGCCACTGTCACAAATTACCTTCGGTTGCTAAGGCTGCCGCCGGATATTCAGATCGCCGTAAGGGATAACAAGTTGTCCATGGGTCATGCACGGGCAATCATCAATGTTGAAAATGCCGAAAAACAACTCTATATTTTTAAAAAAACACTGCGGGAAGATCTTTCCGTCCGGAAAGTAGAGGAGTTGGTCCGGGAAATGTCTCCCAGGAAGGTAGATCAGTCCGGGTCAGATAAGGGCAGTTCGACGGCCGCAGCTCCCAGCCGCGAAATTTCACAGTTACAATCAAGGCTTTCTTCTCACTTTGGCACTCGGGTTGTAGTTAAAAGTGATGGTACCAAAGGTGAAATTAGAATCCCTTTCTTATCCGTTGAAGATCTCAATCGCTTAATAGACATACTAAAGATGTCTTAGGCGTTTGACTGCCCGCAAAGCCTCATGAGAATAGTTTTTTGTCGTTTGAGTTTGCATCCCGCGAAGAATTCCAGAAGGAACACAATTTCCTCTGCGGTAATATTCTATGCTTTCTTTTTCATGATGCTCGCCGGCTATCAATCGAATGCACAGGATTCCCTGATCGTAGAGCGAGATACCTTAGTTATCGACCAGGGGCCGGATACAATCGCCATACAATCTTACGCCCGGAGGTACAGTCCCCGAAAAGCAATACTGTACGCCGCGATACTTCCCGGACTTGGTCAGATCTACAACAAAAAATACTGGAAGCTTCCACTGGTATATGGAGGGTTTTATGCCATCGGATATGCCATCAATTATTATAATGGCCTTCACACGGAATACAAGGGTTATCTTTTTCGAAACCTGGAGGATGGCATTGGCGAAAACGAGGAAAATCCAAACCTTCCTCAGATCAGGCGAACCACCGGACAATTAAGAACCATCGTTGATAAAGCGCGGCGCGAGCGTGATTTCATGATCATCCTTATGGGCGGCATGTATATTCTCCAGATGGTTGATGCCCACGTTGATTCCCACCTGAAAGAATTTGATCTCAATCCACGGCTGCAGGTGAGCATTGAGCCGACCATGCAACAGGATGCATGGACAGGAAGGACGACAGGGGTGTCGTTGATTTTCAGATTCTGAGCGTGAATGGTGAATTGTGAATGGGCTCCTGCGGCTCCATTATTTTTCACTTTGAAAAGGACTATCCTGTGATTTCTGCGCCTCCAGTTTCCAGGCTCTTTGAAACGCGCCATGAGTTAAGTCATAACCAATCTGGGTGATTAGATGCCAGGCGTCTTTACGCACGAAAAGTCAAGGCAAATTTAGCGACGCGGAAAAAACCGATTGAGTAGTACGCGCTCATTCACAATTCACCACTCACCATTCACAAAAGCGTCGGAACGCGTGCGGATTTTTGCGCGAGGCCCTATAACATTGTACCTTACCTCCAAAAACATTTGCTATGAATATTTTGCTGGTTGGTTATGGGAAAATGGGCCGGACCATTGAGCGTGTTGCACTTGAGCGGGGTCACCATATTGCGGGGAAAATTGACATCGACAACCTCCATGACCTGGATACCGCAAAGGGAGATGTGGCGATTGAGTTCTCGCATCCTGATGCCGCGTACGAAAATGTAAAAAAATGTATTAGTCGAAAGATCAAGGTGGTATGCGGAACTACCGGTTGGCTTGATCGCAAGCCTGAAATCGAAAAACTCACCAAAGAAAGCGGATCCACCTTTTTCTATTCCTCCAACTACAGTCTGGGTGTAAATATTTTTTTTAAGCTGAATGAACACCTCGCCATGATGATGAACAAATTCAACGCATATGAAGTGAGTATTGATGAGGTTCATCATATGGGGAAAAAAGATGCGCCAAGCGGAACTGCGATCACGCTGGCCGAAGGGGTGATGAAAAACCTGGAGCGCAAGAAAACGTGGGCCAGGGTTTCCGGTTCCAACCCGGCCGAGATTGAGATCCGGTCGTTCCGCATCGACGAGGTTCCGGGAACGCATGTGATAAAATATGCCTCATTGATAGATGATATCGAGATCAAACATACTGCCCACACCAGGGAAGGATTTGCTCTTGGAGCAGTAATGGTTGCCGAATGGATGCGTGATAAAAAAGGCGTCTTAAATATGGACGATTTTTTGAAATTCTAGGAGACTTTAAGCGACAAATCCTTTCAAAATCAGTGGATAGTCCGTTTCCAGGTCTTTCGTGGATCAGGTTTCAAACGAAGAGCCGTGAAGGGTCGTTTCCGGGCTGATTAGGCTGTTGTAAAACAGAATCTACAGATTACCATAATTTTCCTTTTATTTGCAGGCTTTAAAACCTTACGTTTTTATATGAATTGGCAGTTTTGGAAGAAAAACCCCGAAGAAAGAGAAGAAAAAGTTGAAGCTAAATCCAAATTAAGAGAATGGGGTGATGCCATTTTATTTGCCGTAATCGCGGCCACGCTCATAAGGTGGCTGATCATGGAGGCATATACGATCCCCACTCCGTCTATGGAGCAATCTTTACTCGTGGGGGATTTTTTATTCGTAAGCAAATTTCACTACGGAAGCCGCACGACTACCACACCCCTTCAAATACCACTTACACATCAGAAAATCTGGTTTACAGAGATCCCATCTTATACGGAGTTGATCAGGTTGCCGCAATACAGATTGCCAGGGATCAGCCGCATCAAACGAAATGATGTTGTTGTATTCAATGTACCCCCGATCGAACTCAACGAGGGGATCGACTATCCTGTTGACCTGAAGACAAATTACATCAAACGCTGTGTGGCGATATCCGGGGATACATTGAAGATCGTTAACAGGCAGGTATACGTTAATGGCAAAGCCTCGGAAAATCCTCCGCTCGTGCAATACAGTTATCTCGTAACGGCCAACGCTGAGATCAATGAGAGAATTTTGAAGCGTTATAAAATATACGATCAGGAATTGGTGGGCAGAACGGGTAATTCCGTCGTTTATCAGATGCATCTCACGGAAGAAGTTGCTGCAGAGCTCAAGAAGATGAATTTCATCCAGGATGTGAGGATTGCCACCTACAATGGTTCTGATGGGTTTGGTTCGCGCACGGAAAAAATGGTGGAATCCAATATTTTTCCCGATTCGAAAACTTTACCATGGAACGGCGATTATTACGGACCTCTTGTAATACCCTATGAAGGTATGACCATCACCATCGACGAAAAAACACTGACCACCTATGGCAGCACTATTGCGGAGTACGAAAACAACGAAAATGTGAAAGTTGAAAACGGAAAGTTGTTCATCGATGGCAAGGAGTTGAGCCAATACACCTTCAAGCAGAATTATTATTTTATGATGGGTGATAACCGCCACAACTCATTGGATTCGCGATACTGGGGTTTCGTACCAGAGGATCATATTGTGGGCAAGGCTTTTTTTATCTGGCTTTCCATTGACCGCAACGCCGATTTCCTGCACAAGATAAGGTGGAGCAGGTTCTTTAAGCTGATTGAGTAGTTGCCGGTTGCCTGTTACCAGTCTATCTCCTCTTTCCCTTTACTCTTCAGGTACGCATTGGTTTTGCTGAAATGTTTGCAGCCGAAGAATCCGCGGTCAGCGGAGAATGGAGAAGGGTGTGGTGACATGAGTACAAGGTGTTTATTCCTGTCGATGATCTCCCCTTTTTTCTGGGCGTATGAACCCCACAGGAGAAACACGATGCCCTCTTTCTCTTCGGATATTTTTTTTATAACGGCATCCGTAAATGTTTCCCAGCCGTTATTCTGATGCGAGCCAGGAGCGCTGGCTTTTACCGTCAGCGTGGCGTTCAGCAACAAGACACCTTGCCTTGCCCACCGCCCGAGGTCGCCTGAGACAGGAATGGGTTTGCCCAGGTCATTGCGGATCTCTTTGAAGATATTCATAAGCGAAGGTGGAATGCGGATCCCGTCACAGACAGAAAAGCAAAGACCGTTGGCCTGGCCGGGTCCGTGATAAGGATCCTGGCCAATGATGACAACTTTTAGTTCTGAAAAATCACATCGGTCAAATGCTTTAAAAATATCAGTGCCACGCGGATAGATGGTCTGAGATTTGTATTCATTCTTGATGAATGAAGTCAGCTGATGGAAATAATCTTTTTGAAATTCATCCGACAGCAGCGATTTCCAGGTAGAGGCAATTTTTACATCCATTGCATGAATTTACCAGTGAAACTAGCAATCGCGTCTGAAATGGAAGAAAGTTTCGAGAAAAACAGAGAAAAACCATCAGATTGTATTAAAACAATTTGATTTTCAGCAATTTGAAAGAAGTTTGAAGAATGAAGGATGAAATTCTAAAAAATTAATATTTTTGATCATATGGTAACGGAAATCACGCAAGGGATCAAAGTGACCGTGGAGACGGAGTACCAACCGGCGTATTCCAGCCCGACGCAATACCATTATGTTTTTACTTACCGCATAACAATAGAAAACCAAAGTGAAAATACCATTCAGCTGATGCGCAGACATTGGTGCATTTTCGATGCCGGTTTCACAATGAGAGAGGTGGAAGGTGAAGGTGTAGTTGGACAGCAACCGGTACTTGAACCCGGCCAGATGCATCAATACGTTTCAGGATGTAACCTGAAATCCGGAATTGGCAAGATGTCAGGCACCTATCTGATGGAAAAGGTTGTAGATGGTTCGAAAATGCAGGTGAACATTCCTGAATTTACGATGATCGCCCCGCTTCGCCTGAACTAGCCAGTGGCCCTTTACCTTTTCAGAATTAAATCATTTCTTTCCTATTGGCTGGAAGCTGTAGACGAGCATTCGCTTCACTCTCCATTCTTTTTTGATCTTTACACTACGCAGATAAAACCGCCAATTGAGCGGAGCAGGTTCAGCCACATAGAATCGCTACGGCAAAAACTGTTACAGGATGAGCGGACCATTCCCGTGAGGGATCTTGGCTCCAGAGCAAAGCAAAAGAAGCATCGAAAAATTTCCCACATTGCCGGAACCACCCTTAGCACGCCGCGGTTCTCTAACATTTTTTTCCGGCTCACCCATTATTTCAAGGCTACCTGTATTGTTGAGTTAGGAACATCATTCGGGATCAACACACTTTATCTCGCCGAAAAACAGGATGCTACAATAACTACTTTTGAGGGAGCGCCCACCGTAGCCGACATTGCCGCTTTAACGTTTGAATTTGCTTCAAAGAAAAACATCAGGATCGTCGTAGGAAATATAGAGAGGACCCTACCAGCTTTTTTGCAGCAAATCCGGCACGTGGACTTTGCTTTCCTTGATGCGAATCACCGGTATGAACCTACACTGCGCTACTTCGAATGGTTGTTGAAAAAAGTCCATATAAAAAGTGTTCTGGTCGTTGATGATATCCACCATTCACCAGAGATGGAACGCGCCTGGAAGGCTATCAAAGTCCATCGACTTGTTTATGGTTCAGCGGACCTTTTCAGGTGCGGAATTGTTTTTTTTGATCCATCATTGAACAAACAACACGTTATCTTACAGGTGTAAAGGTTGAAATACAGGGATTAAACCCCTATTTTTGCGGGCATTATTAAACAAAACCGCCGTTTCCTGACAAAACCTGATCGATTACCAATCTGATATGACAGACCAATCTGAAAACTTACCCTCACCCGAACCTTCTCCGAAAAGAAACAACAAAGTGCCGGTGATCATTGCTTTTATGGCTATCGTGATCATTATTCAGGGTATCAAGATCTATCTCGACACAAAAGAAAAGCAGGAAGTTCGCACCCAACTCATCACCACCGAAGAGGAACTGGCCACCACCATGCAAAGGTTGACGGAGATCAGCACTGAACTGGATGAAAAGATCACACAGGTAGAAAAACTCAGTGGAGATGCTACGGACCTCCAACAGGCGAAAGCAGAGATAGAAGAAGAACTTCGACGCAACAAGCGGGCAACCGGAAAGGAAATCAAAGCCCTGAAAGATCGTGTGGAAGGTTATGAACTGCTCCTGAAAAACAAGGATGAGGAAATTGTGAAACTTCAATCGGTGAACAAGGAACTGCTCACAGAAAACAGATCATTAAAAACACAAAAGAATCAGTTAGGAGATTCGATCAACCGTTTAAGTCAGTCGAAAGAAGAGTTGGCAACAAAGGTGGCAATCGCTTCGCAGTTAAAAGCTGAAAACGTAAGGATTGTCGCGCTCACGGATCGTGGAAAAGAGCGCACTTCTCCGTTCAGAAGCAAGCAGGTGGGCGAACTCAAAATTGAATTCAATCTCGCGGAAAACAGCGTGGCACCTATTGAAGGAAAAAAAATCATGATCCGTATCATTGATGAAAACTCGCAGGTCCTCTTTGACGTGGCACGCGGATCCGGAACTTTTATCTTCAATGGCAAAGAAGAATTTTACACCGCCGCGCAGGAGGTTCTCTTTGATAATACCCAACAAAAACTCACATTTCCCTACGACAAAGGTTCAGAATATGCCTCAGGCACCTACGCCCTGGAAATTTACACCGATGACTATATGATGGGTCGCGGCGAATTTGTGGTGAAGTAGGACCGGGATTAAGGGATTAACGGATTTGCCGGGATTAGGGGCATCACTGCAAAAAAAGTAGGCAGAAAGAATTCAGTTTGCAAATATCGTTGCATCATTAAGCCGTCATTCGTCATTCGTACTTCCTATTGTGAGATCTTTTTATAAACGATGGTATCGGTAGCGAGTGGTTTTAAAACATAGTTACCGGTATCCACTTTGATCTCCTCCAGGCCTTCCATGATCCGTTTGATACCTGAGTCAGTTACCGAAGACTGATATAAAAATAAATTGGTTAAAGTTTTTAATTTCAGGAATGTTGGGATGGACTCGTCTGTAATGCCAGTGCCTACCAGGCTTAACAACCTGAGGTTTGATAGCTGTTCAAGTTGTGATAAACCGGAATCAGTGATTCCTGTATTGTTTAGATACAGAACTCTCAGATTAGTGAGTTTTGAAATCTCTGCCAACTGCTGATCCGAGATGCGGGTCTGGCTGAGGTTGAGCCATACAAGCTGCTGATTGATCTCCTGTAAACTTTTGGTCTGTTCGTCGGTGATCTCAGGCAGACCTGAGAAAGTAACCATGAGATAATTGTTTCCGGCAGCCAGAGGCATCGGAGTGATTTTCAGGTCATTCAAATTCCTCAAAGTTTTTTCTTTTGCTTCGCTAACATCTTCTTTCGGCACCCACGACTGGCGGGGGGCTTCCTGCAGGGATTGGATGATAGCGGTGATCTTTTCATCACTTCTAAATTGGGAAACAGGTTTATCGAAATGCGCTTTTTCTTCAATCCAATATTGGATCAGGGCTATTTCGGAAGAGGAGAGCTGGGGTTTTTCATTCGGCGGCATGTGATGCTCATCTTCAAGCGGCAGAAGCAACCTGCTGTATAAAGCGCTGGAATCTGCCGGACCATCGCGGATCACGTCGCCATTCTTGCCACCTTTGATAATAAATTCTTCTTTGTCTAACCGCAATTCGCCTTTTTGTTTAGTGGAGCTATGGCAATCATAACATCTCGCTTCCAAAATCGGTTGAATCACATCGTCGTATAAAACAGCTTCCTGAATATTGGCTATGGCCTGGATTCTAACAGCGGGATCAATTGGTTCACGGACTTCAAAGGATATCACAGCTGAGAGATAGTCCTCGCCATGGGTTAGCGATCCACCAAAGTGACCAGTAAGTGATAACAAGAGGATCACGGGAATAAATATCAGCACCCTGACCTGTTTTCTTTTTACGGGATCGATTATCCAGAATTTAAGTTTGCGGCGCAAAACATAAAGCACGAGCGAAAAAAATGCTGTAGCGATCCCGAAATTCTGGTGGAGGTTGGCGAGATCTTCTTCATACCCTCCCTCCTGTCTTAAAAAATATCCGCTGGTAGCGGCGGCAATGGCAAATAGAGATCCCCAGAATAGCGCGGGCTGAACTGCTTTTTTAAGTCCGCTATGATTTCTTTTGAGCGATAAACATTCAAATAAAAAAGCCAGGAATAAAATTCCGATTGGCAGATGAACCAGTAGAGGATGGAACCTTCCAAAAAATGCTGTAATAAAATCCATGTCAATCAGCTATAGCGCGCTCGCAGAGTATCCAACATATGTTTATTTATTTCCCACTGGTCAGCAACCGGCTGGCGGGTATAAGGCAGTGCCGGCATATAATCCACAGGGCCGAATTCTGTTAAAAAAGTCATTTGTTTCCCCTCTGTTTTCTTCCGGGAAACAACGGTATCCCACCACGCAAAATGAGCCTGCACCGCATCTTTCCATTCCGGCGCACGCGGATCATTTACCTGTGGGCCTTCCGGGTGACCTATCCGGGCATGAATATGATCCACGCGCTCCAGCGTTTTGGATAACGTTTCCTGCTGATCCTCCAGCAGCGATTCATGCACATTGCACCAGTGCGAAACATCTAAGGTAATTCTTAAATCCGGAAGATTATCCATGAAATGCCTTGTAACGGGGGCAGCATAAAGGATTCGCGATCTGTGGGTTTCATGATACACAGGCACCCCGGTGTTTTTTGAAATTTTTGTCGTTAGCTCGATAAATCTTTTATTTTGATCGAAGGTGAAATGGTCACGGCCGGAATGGCAGTTGATGTAGACCGGTTTTTGCGATGCCGCTCCATCAAGGCTGGATGCAAATTGATCTAAATGTTTTTGAAAATTCCGGTCTGAACCGCCTATGAGGAAACCCATCTTTAATCCCTGATCTTTAAAAGCGGAAAAAATTTCCTTGCGCCCGGCAGGATCTGAAGGATACCATAATTCCGCCCCATCATAACCAAGTTGTTTTATTTTGGATGCAAAGTCGGCCCAACTATCAGTATATCCCCAGTTGGTGGCAAAGATCAACAAGTTAAACCCCGTTTGGGCAGAGGTGGCTAAAGGTTTTGCAAGCCCCTGCAGACTATTAGAAACAGCTTGTGTTCCAGTCATGGCAGTAATGGTTAGGAAATGTCTTCGGGATAGCATGGGTGGGTATGGGGTATAGGGTATCAGGCAACAATTTCGCGGATAACTTTTCCCGAGACATCGGTCAGGCGGAAGGGTCTGCCCTGGAACTGGAAGGTCTGTTTTTCGTGATCGAGTCCGAGTTGGTTGAGTATGGTAGCCTGAACATCGTGCAGGGAAACTTTTCCGCTGACCGGGTAGTATCCGATCTCATCGGTTTCACCCCAGGTCATACCTTTTTTAATTCCGCCGCCGGCCATCCACATGGTAAATGATTCCACATGATGATCGCGACCGTAGTAGGGATTGGTTTGATTCTCCCGGTTTTCCTGCATAGGAGTTCTGCCAAATTCTCCTCCCCACACCACCAAGGTTTCCTCCAGCAGCCCGCGTTGTTTCAAATCAAGCAACAAGGCAGACATTGGACGGTCTACCTCGCGGCACTTATTTCTGAAACCAAAATCCAGGGCTGTGAACTCATCTGAACCATGGCTATCCCATCCCCAGTCAAAGAGCTGGACAAACCTCACACCCTGTTCCACCAGCTTGCGGGCCAGCAGGCAATTGTTTGCAAAGGAAGCTTTTCCGGGAGTAGTCCCATAAAGCTGATGAATGTATTCCGGCTCGTTATTAATATCCATCACTTCAGGAACAGACATCTGCATCCTGTAGGCCATTTCATACTGGGCCATCCTGGTCAGGGTCTCGGGGTCATTCAATTCCTTATAATGTTCGTGGTTCACAGCATTGATGGCATCAATGGTCTTCTTTTTCAGATCGCGGTTAATGCCCTCAGGGTCTGTTAAGTAAAGTACCGGTTCGCCCTCTGACCTGCATTGCACCCCCTGGTAAACAGATGGAAGGAATCCGCTTCCCCAAACACTTTTTCCGGCATCAGGAGTATTTCCTCCCGAAGTTAAAACGACAAAACCGGGCAGGTTGCTGTTTTCTGTGCCTAGCCCATACGTTATCCAGGCGCCCATGCTTGGTCTTCCAAGTCTCGGGCCTCCGGTATGTACAAAAAGTTGAGCCGGCGCATGGTTAAACTGGTCTGTATGGACAGCTTTCAAAAATGACACTTCATCTGCAACGCCGGCGAAGTGCGGAAGGTGATCAGAAATATAAGATCCGGCCTGACCACGTTGTTTGAATTCCGCCTGTGGTCCGAGCATCTTCGGCACACCGCGAATAAAAGCAAATCGCTTGCCCTCCAATAATGAAGGCGGGCAAGGTTTATTATTCAGTTTTTTCAGTTCCGGTTTAAAATCGAAAAGTTCAAGTTGCGACGGCGCGCCGGCCATGTGCAGATAGATCACACGTTTCGCTTTGCCCGGAAAATGCGGCGGCCTTGGGGCCATTGCATCGGGCACCTGTTTAATGGCTCCGGTTTCATCCGTGCTGCAACTTCCCAGCATCGATCCGAGCGCTGCCACTCCCAATCCGGCTGCACTCTCCATCAGGAAATGCCTGCGGGAAATGTTCAGGAATCTTTCAAAAATCTCTTCGCTCTTCATCGTATATATAAGTCAATATCCTGTCCGCTCAGATCCACATTAGCGTTTCCATCGTTCAAGTTTTGGAATATTTTTCGTGAACAGGCCGGCGATGAAATTTTTCATCGCGTTTCAGAGGCATACCGCAGGACTGGCAATTTTTGCAGGCAGCTTCCATATTATTCTTTTGTAATTACTTCGTCGAGATTTAACATTGCATTCGCTACCACGGTCATCGCCGCCCGCTGGGGAGTTCCATTTTTTTCTTTTGTTATTGCGTGAACCGCAGCAGTATCCTGTTTGTAAACTCCGATTGCTTCGTCATAAAGTCTATCCAGTATTTGAAGTTTTTCATTCGGGATATCTTTAAATGTAAGCAAGCGGTATCCGGTTCTGATCCCCTTTTCTGAAGAAGCAGAATCAGAGGCCATCATGCGTTTGGCCAATTCGCGCGCGGCTTCCACAAAGACAGGGTCATTCAAAGTAACCAGTGCCTGCAGCGGAGTGTTCGTTCTGATCCGCCTGCTGATACACACCTCGCGGCTGGATCCATCAAACATCATGAGGGAGGGGTATGGGCTAGTGCGTTTTATAAATGTGTAGACGCCGCGCCGGTATTGATCTTCGCCTTCACTTTGAATCCATTTTTCACTATTGTAGACGGAATTCCAGATCCCTTCCGGTTGATACGGCATAACGCTCTTTCCATACATTTTTTTGCTGAGCAACCCACTGACCGCAAGGGCCTGGTCGCGGACCTGTTCGGCGGAGAGTCTGACGCGCGCCCCGCGGGCAAGCCATTCATTGCGCTGGTCCAGTTCCAATACCTCATCCGTCACCTGTGATTGTTGCCGATAGGTTGCGGAAAGCACAATATCCCTGATCAATTTTTTCACGCTCCATTGATGATCGGTCATCATTCGAATGGCAAGCCAGTCGAGCAGTTCAGGATGTGTTGGCGATGCACCCTGCGATCCAAAGTCCTCCAGCGTTTCTACCAGACCATAACCAAAGATCTGTTCCCACACCCGGTTTACGATGGTGCGTGCAGCCATAGGGTTGTCTTTACTGACGAGCCATTGGGCAAAGCCGAGACGGTCGGGAGGGACGTTCTGACTGGTGGTATTAAATGCTTTCGGCACATCCGGACTTACCTGCTCCCCTTTTACAAGCCAGTTGCCGCGTTCGAATACATAGCTTTTCCGTTTCTGAGCCGGTGTACTTTCAATAAAAACAGGTGTGTTCTCGACAGGGGCATTCAACAGTTCCAGAAAGGTGGACTTCATCGAAGCGAACTCCGCGGTGTTTCTACCCGGAAGCTCTTCCTGAAAAGAAAACCATTCAATGGTACAGACACTCTGATCCCTTTTCAGATTTGGATTTTTGAAGACAAAGTAAAGCTCATGCGTACCTGTCGAAGGCTTGAGTGAGATTTCAACTACACGCGGCTTATCGGTTTTTGGAAGTGCAATGCTTCCGATTACTTCTCCGTTCCGGTGATCTTTGCGGATCTCAAAAGAACCGCCGGGAGCGCTCCTGGAATAATTTATCAGCAAACGCGCTTTCTTATCAAGGCTGATATGCTTCAGTCGTGCGCTTCCTCCGGGGCGAATGCTGAGCCATTTATAACCATTTAGTTCTCCATTTTCAAATTGATCAAAAACATGAGAATGAATTTTGGGTTCCAGTGTTTTCAAGAACCGCGTGACTTGAGATGCCTGTGTTTCATCACTGTGAGTGGATACCCATAACTTTATCGCATCGAGTTTTTCCTGATCCTGCTCCTCATAGGTTCTTAAGAGGGGATGTTCGCCGCTTACATCTTCATCGCGCGTATTATTAAAATAAGCCATGCCCTTATAATACTCTTCGTGGCGGATGGGATCATAAGGGTGACTATGACATTGTACGCAACTCATGGTGGTACTTTGAAAGACTTCCCAGGTGGTACTCACCCGGTCAATCACCGCCGCCAGCCGAAATTCTTCATCATCGGTTCCGCCTTCGTCATTGTTCATCGTGTTGCGATGAAATGCTGTTGCAATGATTTGGTCATCGGTGGGATCGGGCAGCATATCACCGGCAATTTGCTCGAGGGCAAACTGGTCGAAAGGTTTATCCGCATTGAAACTTTTTATGACATAATCGCGATAGCGCCAGATCACGCGCCCCGGGTCTGCCTCATATCCTTTTGTATCCGCGTACCGCGCCAGGTCAAGCCACCACGAAGCCCACTTCTCACCATAGTGCGGAGAGACAAGAAGTTCATCCACAACTTTCTCATAGGCGTCCGGACTTTCATCCATGAAAAATTTTTCAGCTTGTTCTGGCGTCGGCGGCACACCAATGACGTCCAGATAAACCCTTCGGACGAGCGTAGGCCGGTCTGCTTCAGCGGAGGGTTTAAGACTTCTTTTGTCTAATTGTTGAAGTATGAAATAATCAATATCATTTTTAGTCCATTTTTCCGAAGGGCTGCTGATACCGGACAGCAGGCGGTTCGATTTTGGTATTTCCACAGCTTTAGGGGGAACATACGCCCAATGGTCTCCCCATTCGGCGCCCTGTTCGATCCATTTGGTGAGGGTCTGTATTTCGGCTTTGGTGAGTGGCTCCTCCTTATAGGGCATCCGCTGCTCAGGATCAGAAAGATTGATCCGCCGGATCATTTCGCTGTGGTCCGGATCGCCCGGCACGATGGCATATTTGCCCGATTCGGTAGTATCCAGGGCCTCTTGCCGGAACAAGACACTAAAGCCGGCATTTTGTTTAACACCGCCATGACAACTAATACACCTTTTATTTAAGATTGGCTTTACCTGGGTACTGAAGTCGATTTTCTCCTCTTTGCAGGCCTGAGAAAGCCCTAAAACCGCTAAAAAAAGAAATATTTTTGGATAGAAAGCAGACATAACTTCTTCAAAATTAGGTCAAATCGGGCTGAAATAAAAGGTTTTTAGGGTCGTGCGGGTATTTTATCTTAACAAAGGCAGCATAGTTACTTTGAGCGATTATCCGGTCAAGGGATCAGCAAGTTTTCTTATCCGGTTTTTAAAATCCGCGTGATTTATCTACTTTTGCAGGCTCAAAACTTAAAAATAAATTATGAACAATTACGAGACGGTATTCATTTTAAATCCCGTTTTGTCTGAGGACCAGGCAAAGGATACTGTCGAAAAGTTCGTGAAGGTGTTGACCAAAGCAAATGCTGAAATCGTCAACACAGAAAACTGGGGCTTAAAAAAGATGGCTTATCCCATCAATAAAAAGTCAACAGGTTTCTACAGCCTCATTGAATTTACGGCAGAACCTACTGTGATCACAACGCTTGAGACCGAATACAGACGGGACGAATCAGTTATGCGTTTTTTGACTACTGCCCTTGACAAGCACGCGGTAGTATACAACGAGCGCAGGCGCAAAGGCGAATTTAAGAACAAAGAAAACAGGAAACCTGTAAAAAAAGCTGAGGAGGAAGCGAAAAGATGACATTAATGAACGAACCCATAAAGCGGGCAGAGATCAAACCCAAGTACTGCCGCTTTAAGAAAAATGGTATTAAATATATAGATTACAAGGATCCGGACTTCTTATTAAAGTTCATCAATGAACAGGGCAAGATCCTGCCGCGTAGACTTACTGGCACCAGTCTGAAATTTCAGAAGAAGGTAGCGCAGGCGGTAAAGCGCGCACGTCACCTGGCCATATTACCTTATGTTGGTGATTCATTGAAATAATCTAACCTTAAAAGAACACAAACATGGAAGTGATATTAAAACAGGATATTTCCGGTCTTGGATATAAAAACGACATCATAAAAGTAAAGGCAGGTTACGGTAACAATTACCTGATCCCAAACGGATTTGCATTGATCGCCAACGATTCAAACCGCAGATTGATTACAGAAAATGTTCGCCAGATGGCGCACAAGGCTGCGAAACTGAAGCAGGATGCCGAGGCTCTTGCCGCAAAGGTGGGCGATTTTGCAGTGGAGATCAAAACGAAAGCCGGTGAGAGCGGGAAAATTTTTGGCGCTGTCACTGCGCTTCAGATTGCCGATGTACTGAAGGCGAAGGGTTTTGACATCGACCGTAAAAAAGTAATTTTAAAAGAGAATCCTAAACAGGTTGGCAACTACACCGCCACGCTTGATCTTCATAAGGAAGTAAAGCATGAGATCAAGGTGGTTGTCAGCGCCGAATAGAAAATTGAAATATCAAAAAAGCCGTCGCGATAAAAATACGCGACGGCTTTTTTTTGGGGGGTTCATGAATGGGTCAACAGAAGCTGGCTGAGAACAAGCGGCGGCTCGCCTGCAGCACTCCATTAATTCACTTTCATCAACTCTACTTCAAAAATCAATGTTGAGAACGGCGGTATTTGCGGAGGAGAGCCGCGTTCGCCATAACCGAGGGAATAAGGAATAAATAAGATCCATTTGTCGCCTTCCTTCATTAATTGAAGGGCTTCCGTCCACCCGGGGATAACCTGATTCACACGGAAGGTAGCTGGCTGGCCGCGTTGAATGGAACTATCGAACACAGTTCCGTCAGTAAGTTTTCCTGTGTAGTGAACGGTTACACGGTCGGTTGTTGTTGGCGATTTGCCCGCCCCTTGTGACAGCTCTTTATATTGCAATCCGGTGGCGGTAGTTTTTACGCCTTCTTTTGTTTTATTGGATTCGAGAAATTTTTGACTTTTTTCTTTCACGATAGTGCTTTTTTTCATCATTGTCTGTTGCATATACTGTTGCATCGTTGCTTCCGCTTCCCTGGCATCTACCTTTAAAGGTTTGTTTGAAAATACATCCTTCATCGCGATAAGAAAGGTTTCCATGTCCAGGGAATCAAGCCCGGTGTTTTTCATATTAGAGCCAATAACAACTCCAAAACAATAGCTCACTTGCTCGGTCGAGTCGTTCAGGTCAACTTCCACGGGCTTTTTCAGCTCCGCGATCTGAGCATTCAATTGCGCGACCTGTGTTTGCAATTTAGTCACTTCAGCCTGCAGATCCTTCTTCGACTGTGCCCAAATAGGAAGACTCAATACCGCACAAAAATAAAATATCAACAATTTCATTTTATATCTTTAATCTGCAAATAAAAGCATTTGAGGGCAAAGATGAAAGGAACGCTTTACCTGATAGCCCGTTGATATATTATTTAGAGATGGTCCTGGTCGCTTACCTTTTGAAATAAAGGATCAGATAATCACAGTTCCACAGATGATTTCAGGAGGCTCCTCCGGAGCCCGAGGGTGAAGATTTCATTCTTCTATAAACAGGAAACTCCTGCCGAAGTTGGAGTGTGCACTCAAAGTATAGTTATGGATTTAAATTCAGGATACGGTCAAGGTTAATTTGAAGGCCAGCTCTGGAGGAGCTTCCTGTTTATAGAGAAGCAATTTTTAATTTTCGATCAGGCTCCAGAGGAGCCTCCTCAAATAACCGCGGCATCACTAGCGCAATTCCGTCAGAACATCAAGCCTGTAACGTGAATATTTTTTAGCCAGCCGAATGGTATCATCCGAATCAAGATACTTCTTATAGTAGAGTTGGGCCTGCGTTTTGTCTTTGTAATAGACGTCGTAATTGCGGGCAAGATGATACAACAGGATAGCTGATTTTGACGTTTCATACGCCGTCTTATAATACCGGATAGCGTTTTTAAAATCTTTAATTTCTTCGTAAGCCATCGCCAGTTGGTTATAATAGGTGCCGATGTGATCCGCTATGCTTTCTTCAATTGCCTGGTTTAAAAATGCAATTCCCT
>JBBDXJ010000141.1:0-4998 GCA_040902445.1 Cyclobacteriaceae bacterium
TCCCTGAAAGATCCAGAGCGGAATGTGCGCTATCTTCGGAGCCATACCCTGTACGTTGACGAATCCGTCGTCAATGGCGGACATGGCGATGGCGGCGGAGAACAACCATGGCGCGCGTTTGATCGCTTCATACAGGCCGTGTCCTCCATTGGAAAGGCCTTCGATGTAAACTCTGTCGGGGTTGATCTTATATTTTTTCATGATCAGGCGCAGTATCCTGATGGCATCCTGGACGGCAAAGTGATCCCATCCATTGAAGTTTTGGGGGAATAGAACAAATCCCGGAAAGGCTTTGGGATCAAGCGTGGCATCATCGGGTAATTTACCGCCCGCTTTGGTCACGGCGCTCAGGTGTGTTCTCCCCCCGTGCAAAAGGTTGTGATCATTGTTCAATAACTCGTGGTCAATGTTCGTCGGCGCCGCCGGGTTGTTGGTCTTGGGCAAATAATCGCGGTCGGCGTGGTAGCAAATGTCTGCCGCGCAATTGCCGCGTTCCCCATAACCGTGTAACATAAAAATGATCGGGTAGCCATCCGTGTAGGCGGGATTGTATCCCTCGGGCATCTTAAGCCGGTAATTCATGACGAAATTATCTTCTGTTTCTGTTTTTTCCTTCAGGTGACCTTCCTTGTAAGGGCTTGAGTCCCAGGAGGTCATGTCGCGGTAAGTATTGGTTTTCACACCGGGAGCCGATTCGCGGAAGTTGAAGGTCCGATTTTCCTGCAGGTAGTAATAATTTGTGGCTGACTTGGCTATACGGATATCGAGGGCGCCGAAGGGGGTGCCTGTACTATAAATAAAGGTCGTATCAACCTGTGAAAAGCAAACAAGATTTAAGGCAAAATAAACAAAAAGAAAGCCCGTGAGTTTTTTTTCCATAGCCAAGCATGATCAATCGTAATGGTCTCCTCCTATTGAATAAAAACTATACCCGACCGGCTACAACGTTGGCATCAGGAAGTTTAAATGCTTAGGGTTCAGGTGAGTTGGTGAGTGAGTGGTGAGTCGGGGCCTGCGTTAGCTTGCTTCTTCTCGTTTTCAAGGACTTGTGCGTGGATTTTGTGAGTGGTGAGTGGTGAGTTGGTTCGTGCGTCATCATGATTTTCCTCTTTTTCAGGAGTTGTGCCAGGGAATTCGGCACATAATTGACAGAAAATATGAGCGAAGAGTGACCACATGAAGCGGCAGTTGCTGACTCACAACTGACCACTGACCACTGACCTGGAAGGGTCTTTCGGCCTGAGTTGGAGCGTTTGGAACATTTGCTGGTCTTCCACAAATTGGGGATTTGGGGTGGTGAGCAGTTTGTCGCCAGCGAAGATGCTGTTGGCTCCCGCCAGGAAGCAGAGGGCCTGTTCTTCAATTGACATCCTTACCCGGCCTGCGGAAAGCCTGATCATGGCCCGGGGCATGATAATACGTGCGGTGGCTATTATCCGGATCATTTCCCAGACCGTGACGCGGGGCTGATCCTCAAGGGGAGTGCCCTCCACAGGCACCAGCGCGTTTACCGGAACTGATTCGGGATGTTGTGGCAGCGTAGCCAGCGTATGCAGCATGCCGATTCGGTCGCCTTCCTTTTCGCCCATGCCGATAATGCCCCCTGAGCACACGGAAATTTTTGCGTTCCTGACATTTTCAAGCGTTTCCAGCCGATCCCGGTACGTGCGGGTTGTGATCACATCGCCATAGAATTCTTCACTGGTATCCAGGTTGTGATTGTAGGCGTAAAGTCCGGCCTCTTTTAATTTCAGCGCCTGTTCATGGGTAAGCATGCCCAGGGTGCAGCAGACTTCCATTCCGAGGTTGTTGACGCCTTTTACCATGTCGATAACTTTATCGAAGTCGCGGTTGTCGCGCACTTCCCTCCAGGCGGCGCCCATGCAGAAGCGCGAACTCCCCGCGGCCTTTGCTTCGCGCGCTTTGCCGAGCACTTCGTCCACTTCAAGAAGTTTATGCACCTGCACGTCGGTGTGATAACGGGCGGCCTGGGGGCAATACGCGCAATCCTCCGGACAACCTCCGGTCTTTACAGACAGCAAAGTACAAACCTGAACTTCGGAAGCGTTGTGATACCGGCGGTGAACTGAAGCACCGTGGTAAACCAATTCCAGGATGGAGGTATTGTAGATCGCGGCGACCTCTTCACGGGTCCAGTTGGTGCGAATGGTGAGTGGTGAGTGGTGAGTGGTGAGTGGTGCCTGCGTCATTTTAGTCAGTGGTGTGTGGTGAGTGGGTCATCTTAATTTTGTATTCCATTTTTTTGGTTATTGGTTCCTGGTAAATACCGGATCAATAACTAACAACCAATAACCACCCATTCAAATTGAAACAAGTATAGAATCATTTAGTGCAATCCCAAATGCCACACTAATGAAAATGCAACTCAAACGGCATCCGGGCCTGGGCTCCCTGGTATTGCTGGATCTTACGGACTTGCTGATACCATGGGTACAGTTCTCCCAACCTCGCTTTGATGGTGCCGGCCTCCGCGTTTTCTTCCAGGCTTGACATCAGCTCTTCCAGGAAATTTTTCGGCGTGGGATAGAACCTTACTTTATAGTCATCTTCAACACCGGCTTTTTCGGCGGCAATCTTCACGGCATCGTTGAATCCGCCAAGGACGTCAACAAGATTGCGATCGAGTGCCTGCGCGCCTGTCCAGACCCTTCCGGATGCTACTTTCTGTATCTCCTCATGCGCAACATCGCGACCTTCGGCTGCTTTCGAGGTGAAGGTTTCGTAATATTCATTCAGATTTCTTTGGATGAAATTTTTCTCCGCCTCTGTTAAAGGTCTTGTAACGGTATAGGTATCACCAAAGTCGCCCGTGCGTACTTCGTCAAAGGTTATTCCGAGTTTATCACCGAGGAAGTCGCTCATGTCGAACATGATCCCGAATATACCGATCGAACCGGTGATGGTATGGGGCATGGCTACAATGGTATCGCAAGCCATGGCGAGATAGTATCCACCGGAAGCAGCGTAGTCGCCCATGGACCCGATGACAGGTTTTGCTTCCGAGGCGAGTGTGATCTCGCGCCACATCATATCCGAAGCTTTGAATTCGCCGCCGGGAGAATTAACGCGCAACACAATTGCTTTTATATCGTCGTCTGTGCGCGCCTTGCGGATCTCCTCCACAAACTTATCCGCCCCGATCACCTGATCGTTCTGGTTGCCATCTCCCGGCATGATGGTACCATCGGCCACGATCACGGCAATTTCATTTTTAGAACTCTTATAGGTTGAGAAACTTTTACGGTAGCGGTTGTATTTGACAAATTTGATGTCATCGTCGTCATCGATCTCAAGTTTATTTTTAAGGACTTCTATAAACTGATCCCTGTAAAGGAGGGAATCGACCAGGCCAAGTTCAACAGCGGCCGGAGCATTTCTCACCAGCATTTTGTCGGAGATCTCTTCAAGCCTTGCTTTTTCAATGTCCCGTGATTCAGCGATCCGTGTGAGCATGTAGTCGTAGATGCCGTTGGCAAGCTCGGTCAGCTGCAGCCGGTTTTCCGCGCTCATTTTTTCCATCAGGAATGGTTCAACGGCACTTTTGAATTCACCGACGCGGAAGATCTGTGGTTTGATCTCCAGTTTGTCAAACAGTTTTTTATAAAAACCGATGTTAATGGTAAGGCCATTGAACTCAACTTCCCCCTGCGGATTGAGATAGATCTCATCGGCTACGCTGGAAAGATAATATGCCCCTTCGGACATCACTTCATTGTAGGCGACGATCCACTTTCCGTTTTCCTTAAAATCGATAAGGGATTCACGGATCTCCTCTATTGAAGAAAAGCCTGCCATGGGTTGACTGACTTCGAGGTAAATACCCCTTATCTTATCATCGTCTTTTGCGTTGGCGATCGCCTGTTTTAGTTGCAGTAATCCGATCTTTTGAACTTCGCCTCCCGGGATGGGTAACCCTGCCAGAGGATTTTCCTGTTGCATTTCATTGATCTGGGCATCGAGCTTAAGGTGCAGAACGGAATTTTCCTCCAGAATTACTTTGTCTTCCGATACAGACATCAACCCGCCGATCAGGATAGAGACAAAAACGATCGAAAGGAAAAAAAACGCGATCAGGGCGGTTAAGGCTCCGAGGCACGAAGACAGATAAGTTTTAAGAAAATCCATACGCTGGTTTATTTTAAAGGTCAAAAGTACGGGTACTGTGTCGAATAAAAAAGTATATTATTGGGTACCGAAACGATGAATAAAGGCATTTTTTTGTTGTTGGGATCCAACCAGGGACAGCCCGCGGAAAACCTTGCCCGGGCGTCGGAAAGAATTGAAAAAGATGCGGGAAAGATCCTGACAAGGTCATCGGTTTATAAAAGTGCGGCCTGGGGTATTGAGGATCAACCCGATTTCTACAATCAGGTACTGGAAATTGAGTCGCCTCATTCCCCCGAGCTCCTGCTTGAAAAGCTTCTGGACATCGAAAAAGAGATGGGCCGGATCCGCCTCCGGAAATGGGGACCACGGCTTATTGATATAGATTTACTTTTTTACGGGCAACAAGTGAGAACCGCTGCCGCGTTGCATCTCCCCCATCCGGGGATCCCCGAACGGAGATTCACACTTCTTCCGCTCGCTGAGATCGCAGCCGGTTTTGTTCATCCGATCTCAAAAAAAACAATAACAACGATGCTGGAAGAATGTGAGGATCACCTGAGGGTGGAGAGGGTGAGTAGTGAATAGTGAATGGTGAATGGGCTTGTGCGACGCCGCGATTGTGCGCATTGCTTGTTTGGTGCGTAGACTTATCGTGAATCGTCAGTCGTGAATCGTGAGTGATTCATGCGCCGCGATGGTGCGGCTTTCCTTGTTTGATGCGTAAGCTGGGAGCGTAAAATATTTGTTTGCACCACGCTTACTACAAATCAGGCAATGAAAGGCAAAAACATATTGTCGCACGAGCTACTCACAATTGTCGAGTAGCCAAGAGGAGTTTCACCCCGAGGCGCTCACAGAACCGTACGTGAC
>JBBDXJ010000142.1:0-4989 GCA_040902445.1 Cyclobacteriaceae bacterium
CGATGTAACTACTTTATTTTCAGCTATTTAGACTTTAAAGACAGACTCTAATTAGGCACCATCATACCATTGGTGACAACCACCCGCGGTGAGTCCACAGAGGCGGGGAAAAGGCCCATGGGATGCCCTGAATAAACGTGCAGGGTCTGGTCATCTTTCATGGCGGCCAGATACTGCATAGTGAGGAGATATTGCGCCCAGTTCTGGAAGACCGACCCGTTGCCCCCATACGTAATGAGTTCATGGGGATGCTGCGCGACTGCAGGATCGAGGTTGTTCTGGATCATCAGCATGATGGCGGCAGCGTGCAGTGACTTACAGGGATATTCCTCAATTGCCCTGGCACGCATCTCATAATCCGGCCGGAAGCGATACATGTAGATTCTCCCGTAGTGCAGGAGCTCTTCGTAGAATTCACGTGCGAGCAATTCGTGGTGACGCGGCTCAAAATAACGCAGCGCATTTCTGACAGCGAGCTTTTTTTCCGAAAGCGATAAAATATCTTTACGCCGCGGCGCGTGATTCACTGATTCATCAAACAGTTTAGGAGCCGGTAATTCGGAGGGAATCCCCTCCACTATTTGTTGCCTGAAAGAGGGTTTCGCGGAAGTCATACAGGAAACTGATCTCGCGTAAAATTACGCTTTGTATACTGGTAGCCAATATCAAACATTTCAGACGCTTTGCTCAGATCAAAACCGCTGTAAAGCCCAACCTCAGGAGGTTCTATCAATACGTTGCACAGGGTCTTACTGATCATTGTATTGCCGTGAATAGCCATAAGCAGGCTGCGTTCAATAACGGACCGGAAATTCTTAATATCAAATTCAGATGTAATGAAGTTGCAATGCGAGCCCACAATAAAATCACATTTATCGTGAATTGCTTTCACCGGAAGGTTGTCAAGGATACCGCCATCCACATAAACCCCGCCCATGTATTGCACGGGTTTAAAAACGGCGGGCACGGAACACGACGCCTGAATTGGTGTCATCAGTTCGCCCTGTGACAAATATTCGATCTTGCCTTTTTTTATCTCTGTCACCGCTAACGTGACGGGTATCTTCAGGCAGTCAAATGTATTTTCCGGAATGTATTTCAGGAGCACATCGCGCAAGCCATCAAAGGATAATAAACCTGTCCACGTCCAGGCGAGTTTCAGCGACTTAAAAAAACTTGTTGACTGTATGATCTTCAGTATTTCATCCGGCGGATAGCCATAGCTGTACAGACACCCCACAACGGAGCCGGCACTGGTTCCGGAGATAAAACTGAATTTGACGCCAAATTCCTCCAGGGCCTTGATCACTCCTAAATGACAAACGCCCCTTGCTCCTCCTCCGGATAATACGAGACCAACTTTCATATGGCAACGTGATAAGATAGCATCACGCAAAGGCCCGCCCGAACCGAGACGGACGTTCGGGCGGGCGCAAAGGGCGCAAAGATAATTGCAGAGCTTGATCGTTTTAATTGTCTTCTCATTTTATTGAACATGATGTCGCCTAATCACAGGACGTACCTTTCAAAGTCTTTCAAACCATTCCTATTTCATCACCCGCTGGAGGGCAAAGCTCCAAAGTTTTAATTTATTTTGCCATTTTTAGGCCGCGCCGTGCAAACCACAACGTCAACTTTTCAGACTTTTTAAACTTCTCAAACTTTTCAGACCTGAATTCACCTCACCCTATCTTCTCTCGCACGTTGCCTCATCGTCCCTGCATCCCGCTCCTGAAGGAGGAGGGAGGCTTATCTTATCAGGCTCCCGGTTAAGTATTCGCTCACCAAAAAGGGTAAATTAAAGTCGGGATACCCGCATCAATGAAATGCGTGTGCCAAAACTTTTCAGACTTCTCATACTTTTCAAACCCCTCAGACCATTCAGTCCTACAAACCGGCGTCCGCAAGCGGAAAAACGCGGTCCAGCCGAACTCCCTTCTCCGTCCGTTTCACAGTACAACACTCGTTCAGGTGGTCGTGTTCAAAAAACAGAATGTATTGCTGATCTGCGGCTTCATTTAAAAATTTTTCTTTCTCTTCCATAGTGATAAGAGGACGGGTATCATACCCCATTATATACGGAAGCGGAATGTGTCCGGCCGAAGGCAACAGATCAGCCATGTAACAAATGATTTTATCTTTTATCCTGATCCGGGGGATCATCATTTTTTCAGTATGACCCGAAACATAAAGGATATCGAAATAAGCAAAGTCAGTTTGCTCTCCGCGATTGATAAAGGATAGCTGACCGCTTTCCTTCATCGGAAAAATATTCTCCTTCAAAAAGCTTGCTTTCTCCCTGGGGTTTGGTTCGGTGGCCCATTTCCAGTGGTCGGTATTCGACCAGTATGTTGCATTTTTAAAAGTAAGGGAGAGTTTGTCGTTATCGCAGCACACACCGCCGCCGCAATGGTCGAAGTGAAGATGGGTGAGGAACATATCTGTGATATCATCTTCAGAAAACCCGGCTGCATGTATCGACTTCAGCAAAGAATCGTCGCCGTGCAGATAATAATGACTGAAAAACTTCGCATCCTGTTTGTTGCCCAATCCGTTGTCAATGAGTATCAGCCTGTCGCCGTCTTCGATCAACAGACAGCGCATGGCCCAGGAACACAGATTATTTTCATCAGGGGGGTTGGTTTTTTGCCAGATACTTTTTGGCACTACACCAAACATCGCGCCTCCATCCAACTTAAAAAGACCGGTATTGATTACGTGGAGGTTCAAGGATGTGAGTGGTGAGTGGTGAGTGGTGAGTAGTTCATCACGCTGTTTCGGTTTGGCTCATTGCTCAAAACGCTCATTTGAAATGCTTTTGGTTTACGACAGGTAAATAGTTATTCTCTTCGTTGCATTACAGTCTTTTGCGATGTGAGGTTTTAATCGGCAGAACTTCTGCGATAGAAAACCGAAACAATACACTCGCACGCCCCCACTCACAACTCACCACTCACCACTCACGATTCCTACTTCTCATTCTTAACGGCCGACTTCGGAGATTCCTCCTTCACCACGCCCATGGCGCAGAACTTGTCGATTCGCTGCTGGATGCGCTGGTCCGGTGACAGTTGCAGCAATGCCTCGGTTTGTTCCAGGATAACTTTCTTCACTTCACCCGCCATCCATTTCACATCGGTATGTGCGCCGCCCAGTGGCTCGCGGATTATTCCGTCGATGAGCTTTTGTTGGAGCATGTCTTTGGCGGTAAGTTTCAATACCTCCGCAGCTTGCTCTTTAAATTCCCAGCTTCGCCAAAGAATTGAAGAACACGATTCAGGTGATATAACAGAGTACCATGTATTCTCTAGCATGAGCACGCGATCTCCGATGGCAATGCCCAGCGCACCGCCTGAAGCTCCTTCGCCGATGATTATACAGATCACTGGCACAGTTAGCAGAAACATTTCTTTGAGGTTGCGCGCGATGGCTTCACCCTGTCCGCGTTCTTCCGCTTCCAGTCCGGGAAAAGCTCCGGGCGTATCGATGAAAGTAATAATGGGCTTATTAAACTTTTCGGCGATCTTCATTAATCGCAGGGCCTTGCGGTAGCCTTCCGGGTTGGCCATGCCGAAGTTCCGCATCTGGCGTTGTTTTGTGTTTCTGCCTTTTTGCTGCCCGATGAGCATGAAGGTTTTTCCATCAATAGAACCGAGTCCTCCGATCATCGCTTTATCGTCGGCTACAGTGCGGTCTCCGTGAAGTTCAATAAAGTCGGAGGTGATCTCGTAGATATAGTCGAGCGTATAGGGCCTTTCGGGATGCCGCGAAAGCTGGACGCGCTGCCAGCCCGTAAGGTTTTCAAAGGTTTCTTTTTTGAGTTCTAATATCTTTCTTTCCAGGGCTTTGATAGCGGCCTGAACTTCCTTATCGCTGTCTTTAGCGAGATGTTTCATGTCATCCAGCTTCACTTCCAGTTCAGCAATAGGTTTCTCGAAATCCAAAAGGCTCATGGTTTTATGTTAAAGGAAGCACAAAATTAAAAGAAATTACAATCGGCCCTTTTAAAAGCATTTAATAATAGAGCCCTCAATTGTCTTAAATGCCCATTCTTTGCCAAAACAGCCGCTTGCTCACCATAAAAGAAAAGTTTTATGAAAGATCAGGATTGTCTGCACGCGTAACTTAATCCCCTTTTTTAAGGAATTTTGCTACCGTTTAATGAACTACTTTCGTGTCCCAGTATTAATAAACCCGCAGTGATGAAAAAATGGATGGTTTTTGGACTTGCTTTCCTTTGTGTGATGACAATGTTGTACGCCGGCTTTGACGCCCTCGCCGCTAACCGGGAGCGCACAGGATTATTTTTCATTTTTGTAGGATTCATGACTGTGATCGGATTGGTGATAGACTTTATCAATCATTTAAAGATCAGACGCTTCATGTAATATGCGCTGACGTTTCAGCAGAAAAAAGAATTTTTTTATACCCCATTACCTATACCTAATGAGCTCGCCGTTTCCGGTGGGCTTTTTTTTTGGTCGAATCCCCGATGCAATTGCCCCTGAAGGTTTAGTTTTGAGAGAATTTAAAATTAAAATCCACTATCCCTCACACCGGCAGTGAAGTACTCATTGGAATAACTTTTTACACTATGACAGGAAATATTTTTGTCATGGATGAAGAAAAATTCAAAAGACTTTCGCTCGCCGACCGCGCGAACCTGGTGTGGACCAAGGGGAAGTTTGTCGATTCGGTTCTCTACAACAACTATTGTGTGATGCTATACAGCGTTAAGAGTCAGTTTGTTGAACTCACTTTGGATCTTCAGACTCATACGATCGTCTGGATCACTCTCGCCAATGAATACGATCTCAACAAGTATCTTGAGAACATCAGCATTGAGGTTTAGTATTGGGGCATGCCCGCCGCAAAATGTTTTCTGAAACTTTTGGATAAAAGGCGGCCAAAGCTATCTTTGCACTCCATTCTAAGGACCGGTAGTTCAGCTGGTTAGAATGCCGGCCTGTCACGCCGGAGGTCGCGGGT
>JBBDXJ010000143.1:0-32278 GCA_040902445.1 Cyclobacteriaceae bacterium
ATAGTCAGGAAAATAGGTGAGCTTGCAAAACAGGTTGGTGGTCACGGCGGGATGGATTTTCTCATGAACTGGCGGCTCATTGATTGCCTTCGGAACGGATTACCACTCGATATTGATGTTTATGATGCTGCTGCGTGGAGCGCAATTATTCCTTTAAGTAAGAAGTCTGTGAGCAATCGCTCATCTGCGGTTGATATACCTGATTTCACTGCGGGGTCCTGGAAGAAAAATACACCTGTTGATATATCAATGCAGACGGGTGGAAATACTAAAGTAAAAATGGGGTAAGATTTTTATTGGAGCTTCTATTAAGCCGAATCTAAAAATGGGGTTTCTCAGCTGAAAATGAATTACCTTTGTTCTGTGGAACTATCAGCCAACGATAAGAAATTACTCCGACGCTACTTCGTGAATCGCCCGATTCGCAGGGCTTACGTCTTTGGTTCATATGCCCGAAAGAAGGCGGTCGGCGGGAGCGATCTCGATATCCTGGTTGAACTGGATCACAGCGAGCCCATCGGGATGAAGTTCTTTGGCTACCGGTTGGAACTTGAGGAACTCCTAAAGAGGAAGGTTGACCTTGTGAGTGCCGATGGACTTTCTCATCACGTAAAACCCTTCGTTGACAAAGACAAGGTCTTGATCTATGAAAAAGCAGCTGACTGACCAAGTCAGGATATCGCATGTCCTCGATGCGATTGGAGAAGTAGAGAAATATCTGGACGCCGTGTCCTACGACGATTTTTTCGCCAACTCAGAAAAAAGGTTCGCGACAATCAAGCAAGTGGAGATCATTGGCGAAGCTTGTAACCGGATATCCAAGGGATTCACGGACAGGCATCCTGAGATCAAGTGGAAGGAAAATCAACGGTTTTAGGAATATTTCAATTCATGAATACTTCGGAGTCGATTATCAAATCGTGTGGGAGGTTGCTCAAATTGATTTGCCTGTGCTCAAGGGACAATTCCAGGAGGCCGGGAAGGAATTTTAGTACAAACAACGGACAGGTGTTGCCCTTAGGCTCGGGAAAAAAACTGCTATAAAATCGAGATATGAAAAGGATAATAACGGTTTTATTCTTCTTTTTACCATCTATATCATTTCCACAGGCAAATGATCTGGGCAACTATATGGGTCGTCTCTACCGGGAGTTTTCGAGTACAAATGCTGACTCCTTCCGACTCTGCGGGCAGTCGTGTTTCAGTATCAAACTGTGCTTCGTTTCCAATTTATTACCGCTGTAGAATTTCCTGGTCAATCCAATTTGTCGACCGTCCTTACATTCAGCCGTGGAAAGTGTATCGCCATTTTCCGCGTATGTAATCGATCCGGATACTTTATTATTTTGAAAAGTGAATATCAAGAGACTTGTTGCCATTTTCATGGTAATCAATAAAAGCCCCTTCGTGCTGACCAAGCTCCCAATGTTGCACAGTCTTTAGTTTTCCATTTGAGTAGTATTCCTTTAGTTCGCCATTTCGCCATGTGGAATAATCATGAATATGATCAAAGACAACAATGCCGCGAGCAGAATTCCTATTGTTGTTTTGATGATTACTTTCTTCATTGTGACTACTTTATTCGTTCGATGAATACTATGCGGCTTTCATGTTGTTTTTGAAGAACATATGCTCGCTGGCCTTTTTGCCGTGTTGTCTCGCATCTAACCGGATATATTATTCTGACACGAATTTGCGATGATCATGAAAAAAGGTCAAAGCAACCATCAAAAGTTGCTTTGACCCATTAAGTAAGAAGCCATCAGTGTTGGCTAAGGTAATACTTCAAGTTACTTTTTGAACATCCGCAGCGTTTTTGGCTCAACTCCATCCTGAGCTACTTTGAGATAATACAAGCCCGGCAAAAGGTTGAGCTCGTTTATGTCGAGTTCGGTGGTTTGTTCGGAATTCATCCAACTACTCTGGAGGAGAGGTGTTCCGAGTCTATCAGAAAGCTGAATTGTAAGAAGGCCGTTCACCTCGCTTTCGAACCCGATGATCACTTTATCCTGAACCGGGTTAGGATAGATCCTGACTTGTTCAGAAAGGCCCGGCGGGTCGAGGACGGTGATCGAATAGTATTGAGTGTTCATGCCGCCCTTACTGTCAGTAACCCTGACCCGTACTTTGTAATACACACCGATATTTGCAACCCCCGGAGCTAACATGAAAACACCGGTGCCATTTCCATTGTCCTGGAAAGACACGAAAGAGGGCAAATTAAACGCTTCCAGTTTCATCGCGTCATGTTCAGGGTCCGTAGCGTTAACGACCACACCGCGTTTTGTCCCTGCCATCAGGGTCTGGTTATCGATCAGTCGGATGTAGGGTCTCTGATTCCTGTTGCTTACGTCTTCCATCAAACCGAGTCCTCTGTAGGGCGACTCCGAAGCAAGGGCAAAATTATCCGTGGCAGCTTCGATAAACTGTACGCGTTCTATCGCCATGTTCGAATTGCCGGAAACAGTTACATTGGCTCCGGCTCCAGAGCCGTAGCCGACGTCCACGTTGCTGCCGTCGAGACGATTTCCCGTAATGTTGACAGGATTTTTTTCATTAAAGACGTTAATGAACGGAGCAGTTAACCTCACCTCCATCATGAAGTTGTCGCGGACATTAATGGGTTCTCCCATTAATGTTACCGAGCGGTTATCGATAAAGAATGCCGGATCACCAGCGCCCTGCAGGTAATTATTATAAATGTCGATGTCGCCGGATCCCATGACGATAAAAAAGTTTGAGGCGCTGCCAATAATAAAGTTGTTGTAATACTGTCCGACCGAGTTATCACCGATCTGTAACCCCTTGTTTTGTCCGACTAGTTTTCTGAGTCCCCCTTTATATAACACATTGTGATGTACATGAACATCTTCGATAGCGTTGGCTACCTGAACCAGATCGAGTCCGGTTCGTGTAACGACGTTGTTCCATATTTCCAGGTGTCTGAAGTCCTGGCCCGGGGTCCGGGTTTCTCCGATATACATTCCTTCGCCCCGTGTATCATGAATGTAGTTATCATGAATATTGAGATTATTCATCTCCGGTGCGTTGGCAGGAACGTTGCCGGCGTAATCGGTCTTTGCCATGATGCCTGCAAAATTTGCGTTGCCGACGTCAATGTGATCAACTTCAATGTCCGTGCTGGCGCCGATTTTGAGCGCTGTGTCCCCGCTTTTACCGAGTTTAATTCCGTAGCGGGTATCTGCAACGCCAGTACCGGTGAACCGGACATATTTTGAAAATGCGATGTCCACTGCATACCATCGCCCAAAATTTACCGCATCGCCGATCTCGACAACGCCTCCACAATTTTTGATCGTCACAGGATGACCAGGTTCTCCTGACATTTTGGTAAAACGGATCTGCATATAGAATCCGCCGGAAACGCAGACAGTTTCGCCGGCTTTCACACCCATCACTTCACCGTCGATGATCAGTGATGTTGTTCGCGAATCGGGAGGGCTGATCACATGGTCGCAGTTACAATCCTGGGCCTGCGATGAATAAGCGCTGGTTATCGAAATAAAAAGCGCAACTAAACAGCGTAAAGTTTTGTCCATAAGAGAAGGTTAAGTAGGGATTAATTAATGGCGGATTATATTTTCAATACCTCCGCCTGTTTGGTGCGGTTAAATGTCTCTTATTTAACCGGATGGGAATTTTGATTTGCCTGTTAAATCTTACGCAAGAGTAAAATGTATCAAGGTCCTTCCCTTTTGGAAATAGCGGCATTAACAGAGGGAATTTACGATTCATTTTGTACCCAGGTAATAGGGCGAAGCGGCTTTAGAAATTTTCTGAAAAGTGAAAAAGCACACTGAATAATCCAAGTTGTTCAAAAAAATAATCTGATAGTTTTGTCTCAGTCTTTTTTGTAGATGCTGATCTGGTTCTATTAACGATGAATATCAAAAAAAGCAGTTAGGTAACTCATCATGGGGATACATCTTCGGAAAAGTGTTGTTTAACTCATGGCGATCTCCGCGATTGTCATTCTTTTTCCATATGGCTTTATCCGCGGGTCACGCCCCGTGGGGTTGAAGACTCCAGGGAATGGACTGTGATCTCTAAAAGATTGTGCACATAATGGGTCGTACCCGAATAGGAATCTGAGGCGGTTGAAAAAAGGGGATGCTTCGGAGATCGTCCTCAGGATAAGCTCCTTCAAACCGAGGCCGCTTGCAGACAATTGATTCCTCAGCACGGGCGACGGTCGTTACATTCTGAACTTAACTCTCGATAATCGACATTGAAATAAGATCTCAAACTATTGTGTCCGGATCTTCCCGCTTGGCGACCAGGCCGTCAGATTTTCGTTGGATAATACTATTCGATTCAGAACCATCACAAAGTAATGGCCATGCTGCATTGGCTGCGGCAACATCCTTTCCCGGGGAATTGTTCATTATCTCCTCGGTAAAATAAAATATTCCAGTTGAATTCGAGAAGCTCGGTTTACGCGGACAATATGGACGGACAAGATTTCATTCCGAAATTTAATGATCTTGCCGGCGCCTTGAATCGAATGATCCAATGAATGCAAAAAAGGCTTGTCCATATTGATGTGATGGGATAATCCCGATCGTTAGTAGCAGCCGCTTTGTGTTTTTCTGTTCTATGTGACGGGCTCATCTTATGGAAACTTCTGGACCCCTTCTTACCAATGGTAAAAATGAACCTATTTCAAAATCCCGCAAATCCTTGTTTGTCCGTTTTATTTGTGTTGACAAGCCAGCTCGCTGCCTCATTTGACAGTTTTTGCCAAGCTGATCAACCAATATCCGCGTCCCGCTGGTATCCCCATCTCGAATGGGAAGTACAGGCTTCTACGCGGACGCTCTTACAAAGCCTGTTTCTCCTCCATACTCAAAAATCGGTTTTGAAGGCATGTCATTCCCGTCCAAGTATCCGACCCAAGCTGCGGATTTTAGATAACACGAGATACCCTCACTCTGATCTCAACGACTTCACCGGATTTGCCGAACCCGTTCTGATTGTTTGGAGACTCACAGTCAGCAGCGAAATAAACAGTAATACAACTGCCGGGACGACAAACGTGTCCACATTCCTGGAAAAACTCGATCCAGACAGGAAAGAAGAGTGGGGCAATTTTGGATTTTATACTTTTTTACTTTTACCAGATCATACTCATCCTGAAGCGTTAGAGGCTAAGTTTCCTGCTTTTATGGAACAACATATAGGAAAGAGGAATGAGAATGGCATGTACTACAGCTTATTCCTGGAACCTTTACACCGTGTTTACCTGCACTCAGACCGAGGGGGCCCTGTTACGGGTAGTCTTTCTAACATTTATTTTTTTTCCATCATCGCAGGATTTATCCTGCTTATTGCCTGCATCAACTTTATGAATCTGGCTACTGCCCGGGCCACTGAAAGAGCAAAAGAGGTGGGCATCCGGAAAGTCATTGGTGCCCTCAAACGGCAATTGACTGTACAATTCCTGAGTGAATCTATCGTGCTGAGCTTGTTCGCTTTTGTGCTTGCCAGCATTTTCGCTGAATTATTATTACCTGCCTTTAATCAGCTTTCCGGAAAAATTATTGCCGAAAGTATTTTCTGTGAGAATAACAATTTGCTCCTGCTTTTTCTCCTGGCTTTAGGCGTGGGTATTCTTGCAGGCATTTATCCGGCTTTTGTGTTGTCGGGCTTTCAACCGGTTACTGTACTGAAGGGTCGTTTTAGCAGTAGCGGTCGTGGTTTACTGTTGCGCAAAGGATTAGTTGTTGTACAATTTGCCATTTCTATTATGCTGGTTACCGGTACGGCCACCGTCTACACGCAACTGAATTATATGCGAAGCCAGGAATTAGGCTTCAACAAAGAGCAAATGCTTGTCATTAATTTCAGGAGAGATGACAAAGTGATGCAGCAAATGGAAGCCCTCAAAAATTCATTCAAAAGTCATCCCCGCGTGTTATCTGTGGCTGCCTCTTCCAGTACTCCTAGCCAGAGTAATTCCGGTGCTTATACGAATATTGAAAACCCTGATGGCGAAATGCAGAGTTCCAACATAGATCTATACTCTATAGACTTTGATTTCCTGGATCAATATCAGATTGAAGTGGTAGCAGGCCGGGGTTTCTCCCGGGATTTTCCTACCGATTCAATCCAGGCACTGATCATTAACGAAGCAGCGGCTGCCAGGTACGGGTATGCTTCGCCGGAAGATGCCGTCGGCAAACGTTTTTCGCAATGGGGTAGGGAAGGACAGATCATCGGGGTGATCAAAGACTTCCATTTCCGCTCATTGCAGCAAACGATCCAACCTTTAACAATGCGTATTGCACTCAATGACTTCAAACTGATCCCCCCCATATTGATGGGAAGGATATACTCAAGACTGTGGCTGCCCTGGAACAACAATGGACGGCATTGGTGCCGCAACGCCCCTTTGATTACTTCTTTTTAGATGAGGCTTTTGACCGGCAGTACCGGAACGAAACACGCTTCGGAAAGCTCGTTATCTGCTTTGCGGGATTGGCGATTTTTATTGCCTGTCTGGGTTTGTTTGGTTTGGTTACATTCACGGCGCGGCAGCGTACTAAAGAGACGGAATTCGAAAGGTCCTGGGGGCTACTGTAGCTAACGTCGTGACACTGCTCAGCAAAGATTTTTTAAAACTCGTGATGATCGGCTTTTTAGTGGCCATACCCATTGCGTGGTATGCGTTGAACGGCTGGCTGGATAATTTTGCTTATCGGATAGATGTAGGTGTCGGAGTATTTATATTGGCAGGATTAGCTGCAGCGCTGATCGCTCTGGCAACTGTGAGTTGGCAATCGATAAGAGCAGCCCTGGCCAATCCTGTGGATAGCCTTAAGGATGAATGAGCAATGGTAACCTGTATCACTTGTAATTCAGAATAGCCATTATGAAAACTCAATTTCCCGCTTGTACTATAATTGGGAAAGCGATTTCGCTTACGATCCTGCGCACGGCGTGTACTCTGATAAGGGCTAGTTCGAACATTAGCATTGGGACTAACATGACCGCATCCGCACAAAGTAATCCGAATATGAACAGGAATCAAATAACAACTGACGCATGGAGCTGATTTGAAATCATTTCAAAACGGCACATAATTTGGGAACGTCAACCGGTATTCTCGTGCTTAACCAGCATTTTAAACCAACACCCTATGTTCAATAGTTATCTTAAGATTGCCTGGAGAAATCTGTTCAGAAGCAAAAGCTACTCAGCCATTAACATAGGTGGACTCGCCATGGGTATGTCGGTCGCCATTCTTATTGGTTTATGGATTTATGATGAATTGTCATTTAATAAATATCACCACAATTACCATCGCATTGCGCGTGTAATGCAGCATACGACAAAAGATGGCAGGACAGGTACCGGCATGCATATGCCCTTTCCGCTAGGCCCGCAATTAATGGAAAGCTTTGGAAATGACTTCGAGTTTGTAGCAATGTCAACTTTCACATCCGGACATATTATTTCAAACAATGGTCTGCATTTTAATGAAAGAGGTAATTATATGCATCCGGATGCGCCGGAAATGTTTACACTCGAAATGCTGAAAGGCACTCGGACCGGGCTCAGGGAACTGAATTCAATCATGCTTTCCGAATCCCTTGCAAGTAAGGTTTTTGGAGAGCAAGACCCTATTAACAAAACAATAACAATCGACAATGCAAAAGAAGTAAAGGTAACGGGTGTATATAAGGACTTGCCGAAAAACTCCGCGCTTCATGAAGTGGCGTTTATCGCTCCCTGGGATTTATTCGTGACATCGAATGAATGGATCAATAGAGAAATTGACTCATGGGATTACCATAGCGTACAGGTTTTCGTTCAACTGACTCCCCAGGCAGAGGAGGAAAGGGTCTCGGGCAAAATTGAAAATACAATATATCAACGTGAAAGTGACAAGTTCAAAGTATTTCAGCGTAAGATCTTCCTGCATCCCATGAACAAATGGCACCTGCACGAAGAATTTGTCAATGGGATTAACACGGGAGGTCGGATTCAGTTTGTCTGGCTCTTTGGGGGAACAGGTGTTTTTATACTGCTGTTGGCCTGCATCAATTTCATGAATCTGAGCACGGCACGTTCCGAGAATCGCGCCAAAGAGGTTGGTATTCGGAAAGCAATCGGCTCCTTTCGAAGTCAACTGATCAATCAGTTTTTTAGTGAATCACTTTTGGTAGTAGCTCTTGCATTTATAATATCTCTTGGTATAGTAGTCACTTTATTGCCCTGGTTCAACGAAATTTCAGATAAGCGCGTGGCCATACCGTGGCAGAGCCTGTATTTTTGGGCATCATGCCTGGGATTTACCTTGCTTACCGGCATCATAGCAGGTAGCTACCCTGCTTTCTATTTATCATCTTTTCACGCGGTGAAAGTACTGAAAGGAACTTTCCGGGCAGGTCGTTTCGCTTCTATTCCACGCCAGGTGCTGGTGGTTTTACAATTCACCGTTTCAGTAGTGCTCATTGTGGGGACCATTGTTGTTTACCGCCAGGTTCAACATACCAAAGATCGTCCTATCGGATTCGACAGGGACTTGTTGATCTATGTGGAGATGAAGACTCCTCACATCCATGAACATTTTGAAGCAGTAAGACATAGATTAATTACATCTGGGGCCATTGTGGAAATGACGGAATCCAATAATTCCATAGTCACAGTCGGACCGGGCCTTTTCGGTTTTGACTGGAAGGATAAAGATCCCGGTTTCAGAGAACAATTTACAGTAGAATGGATAACACCAACATACGGAAGAACTGTTGGCTGGGAAATTACAGATGGCCGGGACTTTTCGTTGGAAGCCATAAGTGACCAATCAGGATTGATCATTAATGAATCCGCGGTTGAGTATATGGGTTCAAGAAATCCCGTTGGCGAAATAGTGAAGTGGGATGGGCGAAACTGGACGATCCTCGGTGTAGTAAAAGATATGGTAACAGGATCACCTTATCAACCCACCTCGCCTACCATTTACATGCCAATGACCGGTCGTGGTAATATTGTATCTTTAAAATTAGATCCAGATCAAAGTATCCAGGTTGCGCTGGATAAAGTTCACTCCGTTTTTAAAGAATTTGCGCCTGACATTCCTTTTGACTACAAATTTGCGGATGAGCAATATGCTAATAAGTTTAGCAATGAAGTTCGAATTGGTCAATTAACATCAGTCTTTGCCACCCTTGCCATAGTCATCAGTTGCCTTGGACTGTTTGGTATGGCTTCGTTCGTGGCTGAACAACGCACTAAAGAAATGGGCATCCGGAAAGTTTTAGGAGCATCTATGGTTGACCTTTGGCAGATGTTGTCCAAAGACTTTGTCGTGTTAGTCGTGATTTCCTGCGTTGTCGCTATCCCGGTGTCCTTTTATTTCATGAACGATTGGTTGCAGGGCTATGAATACCGAACTGAAATATCAGCCTGGATCTTTGTAACAGCAAGTATAGGTGCTTTATTAATCACATTACTAATTGTTAGTTTTCAGACCTTCAAAGCTGCAATTACGAATCCGGTTAAATCGTTGCGATCAGAGTAGACGCCCTGGCCGGAGGTTCTCCGGTATCTTTGTTCTGAACCTTTCCTGAAATCAGCATACTTTGCTGTGCCGACCCAAATTCTGAAATCAAGCATGGAAGTGTAACTACGATCTCTCTTCTCACGAGTGATCTGAGTGCGATTTTCAAGTGGTTTAGAAGCATGGTTTTGCAGTTAAGCTGAAGCTGGCTTTCATTATCTGTTATTATCGTGCCATTTCGATAAAAAGAGCTTTGTGGCAGAAGTGACACACACTACATTTCGAATGTTCATTCCCGGGCAAAGACGTTCGTCGGCGGGCGGTAGCCCGTAATTTATGAGAATTGAAGGTTTTAAACTAATATTGAAGCTAGCAGCGATTCTAAGGAATGAGCCTGTATTGGTTGATTAACGATGAAGCGATTCAGAGAACATTTTGTAAGTAAGGTCATCACCGTTGTTATCACCGTGGTCTTTCTGAACATGAGTTTTTTGCTTGCGGAGATCAGCATGCTTGACTTGCATAGGGACAGCGGGTTCGCCAAAATTATTGCTTTAATCATATCCGGTACCTGTTTTGAAGAAGAGAGAGACCTCGGCACAGAGGCTTCCGGAGAAGATACCGCCAAAAAAACTGATCTGCTGTTTTGCAGCCAACTTCATCCACACAGTGGCTATGTGCTGCTTTCCGCAATACAAAAATATATATCTGATCATCGCATTCCTTCACAGGGGAACTGCGAAACCTTTACGCCACCTCCCGAATCCTGAACTCAGATACCCGCGTCTAAAACCATAACAGCGCTGATGATTTAGCGGGTATTCTGCTGTTTAAAAGCTTATTATTCATGCTAAACTTTCCAGGACCATGCAAAGAAAAAGGCTCCGGGTAGATCTTACCGCAGGATTGACGGTAAGCTTTGCTGCTAATTCACCAGGCGCCGCTTTCGGCGCCACATCAGGGAGAGCAGGGTTCGCTGGGATAAACCACTTACAGATTCTTACCTAAAGTATGGAAATCCTCATCATTATCGTTTTTACCGTTGGCTACATTGCTATTGCGGCTGAGCATTCTATTAAAATAAATAAAACCGCTTCCGCCCTTTTAACCGGAGTTGTCTGCTGGACTCTTTTTGCACTCTCCTCCCCGGCAGAATCAGTTTTGACCAGTACTCATTTCCTCGACTATGTAAAAATATTAGAGATTGATCTTGGAGATAAAATTTCCACCCTAAGCGAGCACGAAATTTTCCGGGGATTCGTAGTGTCGGAATTGTCACACCATCTGGCCAAGATAGCCGAAATTCTTTTCTTCCTGATGGGGGCGATGACAATAGTAGAACTGATGGATGCGCACCATGGATTTCGGATCATTACAGACAGAATCAGAACAGAAAATCCTAGAAGGCTTCTTTGGATAGTTTGCTGGATCACATTTTTTCTTTCCGCCACCCTTGATAACCTGACCACTTCCATTGTCATGGTGTCTCTTATCCGCAAGCTGGTTTCAGATAACCAGATGCGTTTATTCTTTGCCGGCATGATTGTCATCGCAGCCAATGCGGGTGGAGCATGGTCACCGATAGGGGATGTTACCACCACTATGTTATGGATTGGCGGCCAGATATCTACGGTTGGTATCATGAAAGCGGTTTTTATTCCGAGCCTGGTCTGCATGCTGGCGCCGCTTATCTATTTAAGCTTTACACTGACCGGAGGGCTTGGGGAAAGGAAGATCAAAAATGCGGAAGATGGCCAGGCGGTCGGCGGGGAAAAGTTGATTTTGCTATTAGGAATAAGCGCCCTGATTTCGGTCCCGATCTTTAAGACCTATACGGAATTGCCTCCTTACGTAGGGATGCTCGCCGCGTTGGGAGTCTTATGGGTCGTATCGGAGCTCATTCATCCCGAGTTAGATGAAGCAGTAAAGAAAAACTATACAGCTGCAGGGGCCCTTTCGCGGATTGATGTGCCCAGTGTCCTCTTTTTTCTCGGTATTCTGATGGCAGTTGGCGCGCTCGAATCCATGCAGACGTTGAACCATCTCGCGGCATTTCTGGCAGAGTCCCTGGGAGATAATCGCATCATTATCACCCTTATCGGTTTACTTTCTGCGGTGGTGGACAACGTCCCGCTTGTTGCGGCAAGCATGGGTATGTACGACCTGAATGTTTATCCACAAGACCATATGATATGGCCATACCTGGCCTATTGCGCAGGAACCGGTGGGAGTATTCTCATCATAGGCTCAGCGGCGGGCGTTGCTGTTATGGGAATGGAAAAAATTGATTTCATCTGGTATGTAAAGAAAATAAGCATCATCGCTTCGATTGGATATTTTTCCGGTGCAGGAGTTTATCTAATCCTTCTTTCTATCACCAGCTAGGTAAGACAGACTGATCTGCCTCAATTTTGTAGTAATTTCTGTCGTGAAGATCAATTCCACTAATAAAAGACTTCAGTTTTGACAGGTATTACGGTCAGGTGCAGGATGCCGACTGTCAATTTGCTACAATTTCCTCTTAACTACCATCCTGGTAAGATCATTGCAGGGCTCAGCCTGAAAGTAGAATTTCCTTAAGCCTTTGACTCTTGATAAATTCCGCCGATGCCCAAGGTCCACTATGAGTATGACCACGCACTTTAAAACAGATACAACTTCATTTGCCAACAGTTTTCTGCTGCTGTTAATGATTGCAGGAGTGCTGAACCTCGACTTGTTTGAGAGTGATGCTGTTTCAGGCTATAATGATCACAGGGTTCTTTATCGCATAGAACTTGTTTTTAATGCGGAGTCCCCTTTACAATCGCCTGTTTTATTTATTTCCGAAGACATACCATGCAATGACGTTGGAGAAGACCGCATTCTTCCATCACATTTTCATGCAACATGCTTCGGTGCCGCTTTATTCGTCACACAAAACATCGGCGTCGTCAACACTCAGCCATTTTATTCTTCGCATGACCACACAAGCCCATTTAATATCCCGCATCAAAATTCAGATGAGGATGACGCCTTCATTTTATCGCCCGATGTAGCGTAAGCTCCTCCATCATTCTAAGCCCTTCACGTAGGATCTTTGCCGCTGCATCAGTTGGTGTCCTGACAGGACATGCCCGCAGATGACGATGTTTAATTTCAACTGAACGTAAAATGAAAGCGATTAAGAAGATCAAAACTTTTCTCTATAGATTAAAGCAGACCACCGTAACCGAGGATGTCGAGCCGTACGAAGGTTCGCTGCAGCAAACCCTTCAGCTTGCAGGCGGCATGAATAGCAAAGCCGACGTGGAATTACGGCGGATGACCGCCGTCATCAGAAGGAAAGTGCTCTCCGGCGAATCACCGGATGGGCACATGGCAGAACTCTATGCCATTGTCGCGGAGGTATTCAAGCGAACTCGGCACATCATTCCCTACCGTGTGCAGGTCATGGCGGCCATCGCACTCCACCGGCGAAATATCGTTGAAATGCAAACCGGAGAAGGCAAGACACTGGTGGCGGTGTTTACCGCATGCCTGAATGCACTGGCGGGAAAAGGTGTTCACATCCTGACCTTTAATGATTACCTCGCTAAACGCGATGCAAACTGGATGCGGCCTGTGTATGAATTCCTGGGATTGTCGGTTGGTTTTATTCAGGAGAACATGCCTGCCGAGGAGAAACGGATGGCATACCGCTGTGACATTACCTATGGCACTGCCAAGGAAGTAGGGTTCGACTACCTTCGTTCCTGCATGGCGTATGAACCGGGCGAGATCATTTTGCGCGATTTTAACTATGCTATTGTCGATGAGGCCGACGCGATTTTGATAGACGAAGCCCGGAACCCGCTTGTCTTTGCCGGGAATATAGAGGGGCAGCCTGTAGATCATCACCAGATTGCCCGCTACGTTTCAAATCTCGCACCATACCGTGATTTTATGCTGGATGAATATGCCCGGAATGTTTTTCTGACCGAACATGGTATTGAAAAGACAGAACATTTTTTTGGTGTACAGAATCTGTACGACGATGCCCACCGCGATCTGCTCATCGCCGTTAACCTCGCGCTGCAGGCCCGGTCTATGCTCCGGAAAGATGTTGACTATATTATTGAAGATGGACGGATAAAACTAGTCGATGAATTTACCGGCAGGATCGTAGAAGATCGAAAATGGCAGAACGGGTTGCAGTCAGCGGTGGAAGCGAAGGAAGGATTAGCCGTGCAGTCGGAGGGAAGGATACTGAACTCTATTTCACTGCAGCATCTCATGAATTGTTATCCGAAAGTTTCAGGCATGACCGGTACGGCGCAGCATGCCGCAGAAGAATTTGCCAGCCTCTACGGCCTTGGTGTTACCGTCATCCCATCGAACAAGCCCTGCCGGCGCATCGATCATCCTGACAGGATCTTCACGCATAAAGCCGCGAAAGTAAAGGCTATTATCGAAGAAGTAAAAAAGGTCCATCAGACTGGCAGGCCCATTTTGATAGGCACATTAACGGTAAAGGAATCGGAAGAGTTGCAGGCGGAAATGCAGCGCCACGGTATTGACAACACCGTGCTCAATGCGAAGAACAATGAATCGGAAGCGGCTATCATTGAACAGGCGGGAATGCCGGGAGCGGTCACGATCTCTACGAATATGGCCGGGCGGGGCACGGACATCATGCTGGGCGGCATGGAACAGCGTTCAAAAGAAGCCATCGTGGCATCCGGCGGCCTGCACATCATTGGAACGAACCGGCACGAGAGCCTTCGCATCGATCATCAGCTGAAAGGACGTGCCGGGAGACAAGGCGACCCCGGGTCTTCACAATTTATTATCAGTATGGAAGATGACCTGATGGTTAAGTACGAACTCAAGAGCCTGCTGCCGAAGCACCTCAGGGATTTGCGCCAGGATGGGCCCATACACCACGCCACCATTGGCCAGAAGCATCGCGCAGGCCCAGCGCATCATTGAAGGACAGCTTCACCAGATACGCACCAACCTTCATCAATATGCTCATTTTATTGAAAAGCAACGCACCATACTTTTTGACAGGAGACAGGACATTTTCTTTTCGGAAGAAAGCAGGTTAAAGGAGTATAGCCTCTTTCAGCATGACTTCCTTTGGTCGCATTACATGAACGATATCGCAGCCCTGCGGGAAGGAATTCACTGGCAGCGGTTAGCAGGAAAGAATCCCTTGCAGGAATTTTATAAAAGCTCGGATGCGATGTTCCGGCAGCTGATAGCAGACCTTGAAGACAAACTCAGCGATTCAGGCAGTATCAATGTTTCGGAGCTGAAAATAAAGCGGCCTTCTTCGACGTGGACGTACCTGGTGAATGATAACCCATTTAAAAATCCATTAGTGCTGATGATGGGCAGCATCGGTCATCAGGTCGATCTTTTGGCCGGCCCGCTCATGATGATCATGAAGGTGTTTGGATGGCTAAAGCGGAAGGATTAAGAAAATCGTACTTTAGTCGTTTTGAAACTAAACCACGGTGTGTCTGCTGATCCTTCATCGACTATCTGCTTACCGTAAAGCCTGTGCAAAGCAGTAAGCGCTGGCATTCTTACGCGATAAAACTCGTCCAGGTTAGAAGAAAAAATGGATAAGAAATTTAGCCGCTCGAACAGCGGAACTGTTTTCTTTTCTGCCTCCATCGTCTTGCAACTCCTTTGGGTCTTTCTCAAAGTGCCGGAGACGAAGCGAGTATCGCTGGAAGAACTGGAAAAGAGATTAGTGAAGGAATGAACAAGCACTATCTCCCTGGGTCCGCACGTGCATTCGATGTATGATATGGCGTACCGGAGTTCGTGAAGCGGATGGCTGTATCTGATTGGGAATTTGTTAATTTTACTTTTACGTTTTAAGCGGTTTGTTCTCAGAGAGGCTACTTTTTCCGCACTGGTTCTGAAAGACTTCCAGATTTATGGTGCGTAAATCAGAGATTTTTGTCCGTTATTTCTCTTCGCACGCGACTCAGGTGTTCCGGTGTCAAGTCCAGGTAGGACGCAATCAGATGAAGAGGAACGCGCTCCAGTACTTTCGGTCTTTCTTTCAGTAATTGTAAATATTTTTCTTTGGGAGTAGCGGAAGTCAGGTCAGCCCTCACAAGGCAGAGTTGAAAACTATTTCCCGCACTCCGTCTGAGTAGTTTGTTATTTTAATCGAGATGGCTTGTCCGGGAACTGCGATTATCCTCGAGGATTGAGAAAGATATCCACTGCCGTGGTAAAATTCTTTCCGCTCTATACGGCCGTTTTTGTAATATAGGTCGGCAAACCCATCGTTCTTCTTCAGGCGGATAATGCGGCGTTTTCCGCCAGTGGAATAAGCTTTTAATGAATCGGAGTTTTGGGCAATTAATATAAGGTTACTGCCATCTGTTCTTAAAAGTTCCGCCATTCCTTTCACGTCACCATCGGCAAAAAAACCACTTTGGTGACCTGCCACAGAAGTGAAATTACCCTGACCGTCGCCGGAAAGAAACAATCCGATGGAAGCATCATACTGCCCCGTTTCGCTGTTCAGATCGTAGGAATTTCCGGCCAGCAGCAAGTCGGTATTTCCATCGTTGTTGTAGTCATTTGCGAGTATACCAAAGACCGGCGAGAACTGTGCTTCAATGCGTAAAGCGTATACTGAATAGGTGCCGTCACCGTTATTTTCAAGATAACTGCTTGCATGCCAGCGACTATCCGCTACATAGGCGCCTTCCATTTCAGTTTTTGAAAAAATATCAGATGTACTGGAAACAGCGTACCCGTGGTACGAAAGGAATTTCTTCTTTAGGGAGGGTAACTGACCTATCAATAAGTCGCGATTATACATGGGGTAATTGGTACCCTGGATGTAATACGTGCAAACCGGATCGATGGCGCCATTATTATCAAAATCTTTTGCAATGATCCGCATAGGATGATCCTGAGAAATCTGATAAGGTGTATTCAAGCCCAGGTTACCGGCTACATAATCAATGTCGCCATCTTTATCAAAATCAGCGCCGTTCAGACTGCTCCACCAACCTGTATAATTTGCCAGTCCCGTGCTGGTCGTTACATCGACAAACTTTCCCGCTTCATTCTTAAAGAATGTAATCGGCATCCACTCGCCTGCAACGAGGAGATCGACCCATCCGTCCTGGTTAAAGTCAGTCCACAGGGCCGCAGCAACCAGGCCCACCGTGGCCAATGAGGGATTTACTTTTTGTGTAACGTCCGTGAACCGCGCCCCTCTTGAATCACTGTCATTGCGAAGAAGAAAACTTCGATCCGGTAAGGGATACCGCTCCAGGTCAACACGTCCGCCGACAAACAAATCAAGGTCGCCGTCTTTATCGTAATCGGCAGCGGTTACTACGGAACCGCAGCCTGTTACACCAGGCAAAGCACCTTCTGCCTTTGAAAACCGCCCATTGCCATCGTTGATATACAACCTGTCCTGATAGTAAGGGCTTCTCGCCGGAAGGCCGGACCCACCGCTTACTACGTACAGGTCTGCGTCGCCATCGTTATCTGCGTCAAAGAACAGGGACCCCATGTCTTCGTTGTTTCGGTCGCCGGGCAAAGGCGTAGGTTCAAATGACCCATTAGCCTGTTGCACAAAAACATTTCCCGCATAACCCAGTGACCCGCCGATAAAAAAATCCTCGCGCTCATCACCATTGACATCGCCTACGCTAAGACCCGGTCCTTCTTTAGAATATTGATGTGGAATGAGCGGCTGAAACTTGTAATCTATAAATTCTTTTTCGGTGTGTTTGTATACAAGGCCCTTCGTGTTTGACACATCCACAAACAATTGTTCCTTGTCATGTTTTTTATAGGTTGCCTTTTCTTCCCGGGCATGGCTGGCATGCAATGTCAATAGCTGATTTGTTTTTACGTTTTGTAACAGTTGTTCTTTACCATCCGGCCAAACAATTATTAAAGAATCGATGGTCGCAATGCCTCCAACACCAAAGTGTATTTGAGGATCTACCATAGACAGATATCCGCGGACGGGAAAGTGCTCATAGTATTGCTGTTGACCGGCATAAAATAAGTGAATGCTGGCGCCGATCCCAACAGTATTGAGCGAGTCCCCCACAAGCCGGATTTCCAAAAAACGCCCTTGGTTATCCAGACTGTCTGCCCCGATAAGGACATTTTCATATACAAATGCGGGATCGTTAATATTATTCAAGACCAGGTCCAGGTCTCCATCATTGTCCAGGTCTGAAAAGGCAGCGCTGTTCGTAAAAGACGGCTCATCGAAGCCCCACTCGGTTGTCTTATCATCAAACAAAAGATTACCAGTGTTGCGATAAATGTGATTCGGTTTTTTGACCGGACCTTTCTTATCAAGTTCCCGCCTTAAATTTCTCACCAGATCAGCACCGGTCACTTTTCCAGAGGTCTGAACCTCTTTTGACCAGAATGAGGTGAAATCCATATTCGTGAAGTCACGTACAATACCGTTACCGACAAAAAGATCGCGGTACCCGTCGTTGTCAAAATCAGCAAATAAAGGCACCCAACTCCAATCCGTTTCAAACACGCCGGCTAACTGGCCGATCTCGCTGAAAGTATGTTTACCATTAATCACGCCGTTATTAAGCTGGAGCGTATTCCTGACATATTGAGAAGCATAACCTGCTTTCTTTTCGATGAGAAAACGGTCAATACTCCGCGTGTTTGTTGCCATTGTTTTTTTACGGTAATTGTCTTCCGGCAACATGTCTAACATGAAGAGATCCACCAATCCATCATTATTAATATCCGCGGCATCCGTGCCCATGGCGCTAAAGCTGCTGTGTTTGAAATAATCCTGGAACATTTCCTTGAACGTGCCGTCACGCTGGTTGACATATAACAAGTCATTGGAGATATAGTCGTTGGCGACGTAAACGTCCGGCCACTGATCCTTGTTGATGTCGCATACAACCAGTCCCAAACCAAAACCATCCCAGCGAATGCCAGCTTCTTTTGAAATGTCTTTGAAGAGCGGCAATCCGGTTGACGGATTAACCCCGTCATTTCTGTAAAAGTGATCGGTATTTATTACAGAGCCATCATTCTTGCGTCCCCGGATCTCATTCTTGTTTGGAATTTCCATCGACGACGTCAGCAGATACATATCCAAATCGCCATCCTTATCGTAATCAAAAAATGCCGATTGCATAGAATATCCATCATCATCCAATCCAATCGCCCGCGCGCTTTCGGAAAAGCTCACTTTGTTTTCATTGCTGGTATTGATATAAAAAAGATTCTCGAATGACTGGCCGATGTTACCGCCCGCACAAACGTAAATGTCGAGCTTGCCGTCCTGGTTAATATCTACCATATTCAGTCCAGTGACCCACTTTCCTTCTGTGTCGATGCCTGCACTTTCCGTTATGTCGTCAAAAGACAAGCCCCCTTTGTTGAGATATAATTTAGAGGGAACCATGTTGCCTCCAAAAAAAATGTCACTGAGTCCGTCGTTATTTATATCACCAACGGCCACTCCCGATCCATTATAAAAGAATTCAAAAAATATGATGTTGAAGCTATCGGTTTCGTGCAGCCTGTTGGAAAAATCAATACCCGTATCCCGTGAGGAAAGCTTCCGGAACAATGTGTTGCTTTCAGATTCCTTTTCATCGCTGCCCTGGCATGCCTCCAGAAACAATATAGCGACAGCAATTGTCAGAACGTTCAAGAATAATCTACCCATCAATTTCATCGAGCAACTCACCATTAATCATTGAAAACAACCATCACTTATCCTGATCCGGGCGCACCTGTGTTTATCACTTCAATTGGCCTTGCACCTACCGGCGGGCACGGCCTGGCAACTTCATCACTTAACGTTATCTACTTTTAATTTTATCCGCCGGTAATCAGATTTATTGGAATAAATAGTAGCCTTGGAGAGCTGGTCGTTTGGTTCATTATAAAGACTTTCTACCTGAAAGCACAAATCCAGTTCGTAATTATCCGGTATGTCATTTGAAACCTCTAATACGGTCGAAAGGCTTGTGGAACCGGCCTGGCGCAACTTCTCCTCATAGTTCAATTGCTCAACACTAATATATGGCACATCAGCGTGGTTTACCAAATAGGTTCTATGGAATGTATTGATGTCATTGGGTCCCATACCTTTCGGCAAGCGGATGTATACCAATGCTGCTTCTCCTGCTTCCAGTATTCCGTTCCCATTTCCAGTTCCTCCCGAGATCGTCTGTGTCTCGACGATGTTCGGTCCTTGTTTGTAAACAGGAACGTCCTTTACCGTCTGACCATCGAGTATGATTACATCAGCATCATCAATATACGGAGCTTCAGCCATCGCAAACACCATGATCCTGTAGTTACGGGAAGGTTTGCCATTTGCCTTCACGTCAAAAACCATCGACCCTGCATAAGTTGAATCACTAAATTCAGTAAGCGTAAAATTAAACTGTTTTTCAAGGTCTACTATACCACCCGCATCGACGTTTGGTACCTGTATCTTGTTGTTCAGGAAGTTAATTTCAGGGCGGTTAGAAGACACAGTTATTACAATGTCCTTTGCTTCTTCAGTACCAACATTCACCAATTTGAAGTCAAGGCCATGGCGCTTGCCCGCTTCGAAGTAGAAATATTCCTGGTTATGGTCCGGTATGATCTTCAACTTTGCACCGGTGTCTGAACCGGGGCCATTGATCCCTACAGCGTGGCCGCCACCTCCAAGTTCAAAAACCAATTTCCCATCGGCTGACGCATTGACCTCCTGAGATTTGACTTCCTCACTTAGAAGATTGTAGGTTGTGAGCTTATAAGAAGTATTGGGGGAATAAATGCTGTCGGTGGAGATGGTGATCTTTTCATCTGCGACGATAGGTCCATCGGGTAAGAACTTCCGCGACAATATCTTTAAATCACCAATGGAAACATTTTCCATGATGGTAAGAGCAGGCTCTGTACGTTTGACACTGATGTGATAGTTCCTGCTTTCGAAAGCGGGAAACCCCGGGCAAACATGACTCCAGTCATCCGGTAATGGGTGGGACTTTTGAAATTCGCGCATATGAAAATCAAGTTGCTGGTCTGCATCTGCGGACCAGTGATCAGGATAATCAGCCAAATGAAATTCGAAATGCGGCACATCGGCAGCTTCGAACACCCCTTTCATTTTCCAGTCATTGTACTTAAGCCAGTCGCCATCAGTCATCGTCAGGCGAATGGAAAGACCTTTGAGAGGTCGGTACATTTCCAATATTGGAAAAACCGCCTGGTGCCCTTTGGGGCCATAGAGTGGAATATTATCAGCCGGATCAAAGGCGCTGACTGAACTTATCAAGTCCCTGTTTTGTCCAGCTACATAATAAGCGGTCAAGCCGCCCATGCTCAGTCCGGAGATGGCGCGGTGGTCTCTGTCAGCAATCGTGCGGAAATTTGCGTCCACATGACTTACGAGGTCACGGAAATACATTCTGTAATCCCATCCCCAATGATGGTCTTCTTTTTCATGTGCACGCACATAGTCGTAGGGTGACGCATTACCATAAGTAATTTCCTCCCGCTCATTTTTTCCCGGGTGCAGGTTGGGCTCATATCCGTCCCATGTTACAATGATCACATCATTATTCTTCACGAAATTTTTCCATTCCATTACGAAGGGCGGTTCTTTCCTTCCGTTACCGGGATAATGGATATCATCTTCAACATCATAACTATCCCATTTGTATCGTCCTCCCCATCCATGGAAATAATAAACCACAGGATAGCGGGTATCCAAATTTGCATCATAGTTTGGGGGCAGGTAAATGCGGTACATCCGGTCGGACTTGAAGGCTTCACTATAAAAAGAAACATCATGGTAGGGATCAGGGTTACAGGAGGCAAAAAAAAGAATTAAAAAACACAGCGCGATTTTTCGACGTGTGAATGTTTTCACAGCTTTTAACGCTGTCAATTTATACTGATGCATACCAACAATTTATAATGAACTAGATCTGTTACTAGGATAAAAGCAAAAAGAGAATCACATACACCTTCTAAAAAGACATGATCACCATACACAGTGTATGGTGATCATGTACTCAATTTTTATAGGACCGGGTTAATATCCGGTGTTCTGTTTGAGTTTACTATTCGTATTCAATTCAATCAGCGGGATTGGACCGATTGTTTTATACTCCTGGCTACCGTCAGGATGCCCCAGATAAGAAAGGCGTGACCTTTTAGTAAATATTCCAAAGCGGATCATATCCTGCCGGCGATGTGCTTCGGCGGCAAATTCCCATCCTAGTTCGTCGAGGAATCTTCCATACTGGATAGGTGCCGTTTCGTGTGTTTCCCCTAAGATGTAATCTCTCAATCCATAGTCATAGCTGCTGGTCTCGAGCAATTCAGCGTCGCTTACCGTAGCAAGTGCTGGATTATCAGGGAAGCTGCGCATCCTTACCTCCGTTACGAGGGCTCCGGCTCCAGGCCTTCCCAATCGCATCAGACTTTCGGCCTTCATCATCAATATGTCAGCATAGCGGATCACTGGCACATCGTTGCTCATCGCGGTCGGATCGCTGCCCATAGGGATTTCATATTTCTTGATCCTGTAGCTATGCACTTCTTCGCTGGAATCTATTCCGGGGAGTTCATTAACAATGATCATCGGATCACCTGCTGCGTTTCCGGTATTTACGTTCAACAGTTCTCCTGACGATGTGCGGACTTCACCATAAAGCCATCCATCGGTGAGCCTTTTATCCGCGGGATCATAAGTGTCTATGAATTGCGGTATAGAAACCAGGCCTCCCCAACCTACAGCCCGGAGGTTGTAGGTTTGAGAAGATTGATGCGGTAAAGTAAATACATTCAAATTCCAGCCACGGGCAAACGTCTCATCAAATGGAACGGTCCACAGATGTTCATTGGAACCCTGGTTTTGTTCTATGAACGCGTTTTTTTGCACTGGCTCCAGCGCAAAGCCCTTACCAGCGTTGATGATCAGATCACACGCCGCCAGACTTTCCTCCCACTTGGGGGCGCCGGACCAAATTTCCGCATTCAGATAAACTTTTGCCAGCAGCGCATTGGCCGACCATTTATTGTTAAACCTGGCATACGTCTCAACGCCATGGTCTTCACTTAAGAAAGGTATGGATTCGGTGATCTCAGTTACAATAAAGTTGTAAACATCCGCCCTTGCACTTTGATCAGGTAAGAAACCCTGGGGCACATCATACTGGGTCATAATCGGCACATCGCCAAATATGTCAACCAAGACGTAATAAAAAGATGCTCTCAAAACGCGTATTTCACCAAGAACCGCATCTCTTATCGGACCAGTCAAAGGTATCTGGCCAGACTCGATCTGAAAGATCAACCTGTTACAACTCGTGACACCGCCGTAGGCAGATAACCAAACGTTTCCATAAGCCTGGTCTTCACTTGTCCAGGTATGTAAATGCAATCTTTGATGAATGCCACCATCGTAAAATCCGTAGGGCTTTCTCGCCTTCACCAATCCGTCGGCGGTTTCCTCCTGGATGGTCCAGTAAGCCCTGCCTCCGCGGTGATACACATTTCTCCAGTCGGAGTAAGCGGTTCCCAACAATGCGCCAACATCCCCTTCGGTGGGAACAAAATCCGTGGAAACGATATCGGTAAAACTTTCATCCTCTAATGTCGTACACGCTCCTGCAATCAGGCACGTAAAAACAACCACCAGGGTTCTTAAATTATAAATTAGATTTTTCATCATCTTAAGTGGTTTTTAGTTAATGGTGAGATTTACTCCCAGGGAATAAACTCTCGTCGATGGATACTTGTTTCTGTCGTCATTGCCCGGAGTCAGGCCCAGTTGGTTAACTTCAGGATCCATGCCTTTGTACTTGGTAAGAATGAATGTGTTTCGGGTGGATATGTACACATGAGCCCTTTGTATGTGTTTGTTTTGAGCTACCTGGAAATCGTATCCAAGCTGTACATTATCAATCTTCCAGTAGTCTCCATCTTCTACATAGTAGCTGTTGTACTCAATGGGAGCGTTATTGTTGAGACGGGTTTTTCCGAAAATCGGGTCATCGGCAGTAGTCAACTGGTTGTAGATGGTTCGTCCAGGATTTTCATAGAACATTCTCTGGTAGTTCAGAATCTGGAAATCGAAGGCACCTCGCATGGTAACATTCATGTTAAAATTACCATACTTGATGTTGTTATTCCAGCCGGCATAATAATTCGGAAGTCCATTACCCAGGTATTTCTTATCTTCTTCCACTCTTGTCTCGGAGGGTTCGCCATTCTTATTTTCATAGACCCAGTTGCCGTCTTCAGTCACATCAATGACCTTATACCCGTAGAAATTACCGATTTCCTTACCTATTTCAACGCGGTGTGTATAGGTTGAGATGGGAGAACCGGTACTTCCTGCGTTAAACCAGGGATTAGTCGTTTCGTAAAGGTCATTTGAAAGGGATACCAGCCTATTCTTATTGGTCGAGAAATTAGCGGTAGAGTTCCATACCAACTTTGCTGTCTGTACCGGAACAAAATTGAGGAGTACTTCCAGACCCTTGTTTTCCATTATACCGACGTTGGCTGTTGTTGTCCTAAAAGCATTCGGCGGGGTCGGCACTGTGAAGTCATACAATAGCCCGTCGGTGGTACGATTGTAGTAATCGATACTTCCACTTATTCTCCCATTCAGGATAGCAAAGTCGAGTCCAATGTTTGTCTCTCTTTTCTCCTCCCAACGCAGCGAAGGATTGGGATTTCTGGTTGGCGTTAAGCTGGGCACCCACTGACCGTTGATCAGGAATGAACCCTGGAAGCCGAGCAGCGGCACACCGAGGAAAAATTGATCCGGCGCGGTTCCGGTTATTCCATATCCAACTCTTAATTTGAGCTCGTCAAACAGACCGGTTGCTTTGATGAATTCTTCTTCATGGATTCTCCATCCCGCAGAAACGGCAGGAAATGTTCCCCACGGTTTATCAGTGCCAATAAATTTTGATGAGGCTTCATGACGAAGGCTGGCCATGAATAAATATTTATCGTTAAAGTTGTAGTTAAACCTTCCAAAGAAACCAATCAGATTATACGCATACTTAGCGCTTGACATTAAGTTCGGACCTCCAAGACCAGCCCTTTGCCCCATGCCAATATTGTCAGGATATGAAAAATTGCCGGCGGGAAATTGCCAGTTTCTCATGGAAGACGACTGCCACGTAGAATGCTGATAGTTGTATCCTGTCATCAGTCTGAAACCATGCAGGTTTATCTGTTTGGAATAGTCAGCTGTCAGATCCAGTAATTTTGTGGTGCTCTGGCCAGACGATACGGCTGCATAGCCCTGAAGCCCATCTCTCACTGTTGACAAATGGCGTTTTGTGTGCCCCTGGCTTCGCGCATCATTATCGGTGATATTGGAGGCGAGCGCCTTCAATGACAAATTCTTGATGGGTTCCCAGGTCACGCTTCCAGTAAGCCTTTTTGAAACTGATTTATAATCACCATAAGTTTCGTGAAGCAACCCAAGCGGATTTTCGTAATATGAGATGGAGGTTTGCTCATTCCATGTGCCATCTGCATTTTTTAGCGGCGCCGTGGGGTTTCTCCATAAGGCCTGATTGAAAACCGCGGAGCTAAATGAATCTGTTAACCCCTGGCCGAGCTGGTTAAAATCCACACCTCTTTTATTTTCATTGCCGATGAAGTTCATATTAACACGCAGCTTGTTATTGAACATGGCGTGGTTGAGGTCAAACCGGGTATTAAAAATGCTGTAATCGTAATTATCGATCATACCAGGAGACTTACGGTAATTCACAGAACCCATATAACTGGTTTCGGTGTTTCCGCCTCTCAGAGACAAATTGTGGTACTGCGTCATGGAAGGTTCATTCGAAATTTCGCTCACCCAGTCGTTGTCATGACCGAGATCAGTGAATGCGTCGCCCGCTGCGATCCTCGTGCGATAATCCGCCGCAGTCAGCATCTGAGGAACCCTTACCCATTCTTCAGCGCTTACATAGCCGTTATAACTCAGCGTAGGCTTTATCTTTCCGGTATTCTTTTTGGAAGTAATCAGGATAACACCATTGGTGCCCCTGGTTCCATAGATGGCGGCGGCTGAACCGTCTTTCAACACATCGATACTGGCGATATCTTCCTGCGCCAGCGTATTTAGATCCCCGGGAACTCCGTCAATCAAAATCAATGGTTGGGTACTCGTTGCCAACGTAGAATTTCCTCTCAATAAAATCTGCGATCTTCGAGTCGGATCGCCGGTGGGAGATACCACCGTAAGGCCGGCGACTTTGCCTTGAATTAAGTCTGCAGCATCGCGGGAATTTCCCTGAATGAAATCTTCAGAGGTTACGTTTGCAACGGCACCAGTTACTTCCGTTTTTCTTTGTTCACCATATCCGATCACCACAACCTCACTCAAATTCCGAATATCCTCCTCCAAAGAAACGTCAATCACAGATCTTCCGTTAACCGGAATCTCCTGCGTGACAAATCCAATAAATGAAAATACGAGAATGACATCGCCGTCTGGTACTTCCAATGAGTAGGTACCACCCGCATCCGTAGTGGTACCGTTATTGGTCCCCTTTTCAATGATATTCACACCCGGCATGGGATTGCCCTCAGCATCGCTCACTCTTCCTCTGGTGGAGGCGGCCAACGTTTCATTCTCAATGATCGGGTACAGCGTCTTTGCGCCATCGGAATTCGCGCGCACCAACTGCATGGTGAACACGAGAAGGAACAGGTAAAAAAGACCTGTACGCATAACAAATCTCCTTATTTGGGGCTTCTGCATTAAGCGCCTCGGGTCATCGGAATACCCTGGTTCTGTAAATTTTAGATACATAAGTGGCTTTTTGTTTTTTAATGATTACTCACACGATTACATTTTTTTCCTTCCGCTCCTTCCCGTCAGTTGCCCATCGGTTCGAATCATCAAGGTTCATGAGTGGCTGGCTAACCAACATCGTCAATTTGAGGTGATAATTTTCTCGTTTTCATTGCATTCTTATTTTGGGGTTATCTGTTCGGTTCATTTTTCCACATCCTTCTGCACCAATCTTCACTTTCCCGTCTGGCGGTATGGTATAATTAGCATGCACCACACCCGTTACAACGGTGACCGTCTGGTGAAAATCCTTCCGTTGAGGAGGTGGCGCTGGTCTTGTACTTTTTCGCGTTATCGTTCACGAGCATAACTTTGATGTTGTATTTCTACAGCATCTTCCATACTAACGTTCGTCACTTTGAAGTACAAGTCCTCCAAAGATCCGACGGTTCAGCTTCCGCCTTTTTCTGTACTAAGTCGTTTGTGATGATGTCGACTGCCATTTCTTCATCGGGGTGATGATGGCAACGGTCCGCTTTCACTGCGCGCGCGAGACCAATCAAATATCAGCATCAATGCATACGCACTTCCTTGCACAGGTAGTCTCACGGCACTCTTCTTCATTGTAGGTATTAGGCGTATGCATTCGTTTTATTGGTCACGGAAATTCATTCCGGATTGGCGGCAAGGTAAACAAAACCGTTTGAAAAGTGCAAAGGATATTTTTTATCTAATGTGAAACCATCCTTGACAGGATCAAAGTCAAGAATGTTTTTTGTGAAATTTACACAGATGGTTTTTTGATCTCAGTGAATTTAGATTCGCAGGGTGAATACAGAGTGTGTAACGGCTGGTTACCAATGATTGTATGAGAAGAAACGTTCCGTGCTGACGCGATATGGCCGCTTCAGGTAAAACAAATGTAAACGATGCGCGGTAGTTTTTGCCGACGCGAGCAAAGATCACCTCTTTGTTGTTGATCACTAGCTGTAGGCACAAGGCCACTTCAATCCCATATCCTCCATATATGGATCAGTCATTCAACTTTGAAAAATGGTGAAGATCTGCTCGGCGAAAAAGGAGAGCCGATAAATGTAAACAGTACCTCAGGACGGTCTCAAGTACCTTGGATTAGTGCAGGATTTAACAACAGGTTGGCAGATCTAGTGATTGAATTTTTCTATTTTAGGGTATGGCAAGCTCATTGGCCTAAATCTAAATAAAAAAGTATGAAAGAAAATTATAGTCGCAGGCAGTTTGTGCAGACCTCGCTACTGACAGGCGCGGGTCTCACTTTCTTAAATAGGATTACTTCCCTGGCTGATGTGTCAACCAACCGGAATGCTAATAAAAGTGTAGACCCAGGAAAAAGAGTCGGCCTCATTGGTCTTGATACTTCGCACGTTACGGCTGTTACCAATGCGTTAAACAATCCTAAAGAAGGTGTTAGCTGGGATGGGTATAAAGTGGTGGCCGCTTTTCCTACAAAGGGAAGCGCTGACATGGAGTCAAGTATCGGAAGACTCGCGGGGTTTACTGAAAAGGTAAAAAATCAGGGTGTTGAGATTGTGGATTCCATAGGAGCGCTATTGGAAAAAGTAGACGTCGTGCTGCTTGAATCTGTCGACGGGCGCAGGCACCTGGCGGAAGCGTTGCCCGTATTGAAGTCAGGAAAACGAACGTTTATTGACAAACCCATAGCCGCTTCCCTGGCTGACGCCATGGTTATTTTTGATGCCGCCAAAAAATATAATAATCCAACTTTTTCCGCGTCCTCTTTACGGTATATTGAAGGCGCCAGGGAAGTAGCGGAGGGAAAGATTGGGAAAGTATTGGGCGCTGACGCCTATGGAGACTGTTATATTGAACCACACCACCCGGATCTTTTTTTCTATGGCATCCATGGTGTAGAGATATTGTATGCCGTTATGGGCACAGGTTGTAAAAGTGTTGTCCGTGTTCATCTCGATAAAACGGACATGGTTGTGGGAACCTGGAAGGATGATCGCATCGGTTCGTATAGAGGAACCCGTTCGGGCACTGGAGAAATGGGTGCTACTGTATTCGGAGAAAAGGGCATTGAACTGCTCACCAAATCGCAGGGATACGAGGCCCTATGGGTCAAGGTCATAGACTTCTTTAACACCGGTGTCGTTCCCGTAAGTGCTGAAGAAAGCCTGGAAGAATTGGCTTTTATGGAAGCTGCGGATGAAAGTAAAAACAAAGGAGGTGTTTCAGTTGATCTGGAAACCATCGTTCAGAGAGCAGAGAAAAAAGCAAAGAAGATCAGCTATTAATAGCTTATCAGATAATCTAATCCATCAAAATAAACGATTATGAAATTTAAACGCAGAGATTTTATCAAGAAAACTGTGGCGGGCACAGCGGCGCTTTCTTTCGGCGGTATTTTGCCGGGATTCAGTGCAAAAAGCTATGACAATATAGTAGGTGCAAATGAGCGGGTTCAAATTGGAATGATGGGCGTAAATTCCCGTGGACTTCAGTTGGCGAAGAATTTCGCAAAGGAAAGTAATTGTGAAATAATATATGTAAGCGATGTCGATACCCGTGCAACGGCTAAGTGCATTGGTGCTCTGGGAGACTTGCAGAAGAAACTTCCAAAGGCAGCACCGGATTTCAGAAAAGCTCTCGATGATAAAGAGTTGGATGCGCTCGTGATTGCCGCACCCGATCACTGGCATGCACCTGCCGCGATATTGGCGTCAAAGGCCGGTAAACACGTGTACCTCGAAAAACCATGCAGTCATAATCCCCATGAAGGTGAGTTGTTGGTCAAAGCCGCGGCGAAATATAAAACAGTCATCCAAATGGGCAATCAACGTCGATCATTCCCTAATATCATTTCCGCGATCAACGAGTTGCATGCAGGCGTGATTGGCCGGGTATATTTTGCGAAAACATGGTATGACGATGCCAGGCCATCCATCGGCAGAGGAAAAGAAGTTGCCGTACCTGACTGGCTTGATTATGAACTGTGGCAGGGCCCGGCGCCACGCAAACCGTACAAAGACAATGTTGTTCATTATAAGTGGCATTGGTTCTGGCATTGGGGCACAGGGGAATCCTTAAACAATGGTACCCACTTTGTAGATCTCGCACGCTGGGGCCTGGGCGTAGAGTATCCAGTACTTGTCAACTCTTCAGGTGGACGGTACCATTATCAGGACGATCAGGAGACACCGGACACACAAGTAATCACGATGGACTTTGCTAATAATACCAGCATGGTATGGGAAGGACGCAGTTGTAATCTCTATCCGACAGAAGGCACCAGCGTAGGGGTGATATTTTTTGGGGATAACGGCACCTTGTCGATCCAGGAAAACGCTTATAAAATATTCGACAAGGAAGGTAAACTTGTGAAAGAGGTGAACGATAAGAAAACCATCGAAGTCAAGGCAGGTGATCGCATGAACCCGTCTCCGGGCGGGGATATGCTCCATATTCAAAACTTCATTGAGGGCATTAAGAACGGAACCAAACTCAACGCGGATATATCGGGCGGCCACCAGAGTACATTACTCGTTCAATTAGGGAACATCGCACTTCGCTCCAAAACCACATTGCATATCGATCCAACCAATGGCCATATCAAAGACAAGGAAGTTGCTTCAAAATACTGGTCACGCGAATATGAGCCTGGCTGGGAACCTGAAATCTGATATTTTTTGATAGTACAAAGAAGTAGTCTTCTCTCATTAAGGCATACACATCATTACTAATAAAAAAGAAATGGGATTAATTCACGTACAAAAGAATATCAAAACAGGTTTATTCATTGTCTTTATCATGTTTAACACTGGTCTTGTTTTTGGCCAGGAGGAGAACCTGGAAGTTTATGACCGATGGATAAACTGGGCAAATGGAAAGAACATGCTCGTTCAGCATCTTAATAAACAGGCCTTTTCCCTCCTTGATGAAAGGGATAAAGAGATCGCCGGCTTAACCACAAAAGAAGATTGGGCAAAAAGGCAGGCCAGGGTGGATGAAATACTAATAGACATGGTAGGTCCGTTTCCTGAAAAGACCCCCATGGCTGCAAAAGTCACGGGTACTTTAAAAAAGGAAGGTTACCGGGTTGAAAAAATAATATATGAATCCATACCTGGATTTTATGTTACCGCAGGTTTATTTATACCCAATGGCGTTAAACGAAACAATCCTGCGATCCTCTTTACGAGCGGGCATACCATAGATGCCTTCCGGTATCCATCCTATCAAACCATGATCCTCAACCTTGTCAAAAAGGGTTTTATTGTTTTTGCAATAGATCCTATCGGTCAGGGCGAGAGGATTCAGCATTTTGATGGTGAAAAGAAGGCATCCGCTGTTGGATCCATGACAAGAGAGCATAGTTACCTTGGAAATCAATGTTTTCTTTCAGGTGCCTCGATCGCCAGATATTTTATTTGGGATGGCATACGCGCCATAGATTATCTTCTTACCCGAAAGGAAGTCGATCCTTCAAGGATAGGGATCACAGGGCAGTCCGGAGGCGGAACACAGGCAGCGTACATATTCGCATTTGATAAACGTATTAAAGCAGGAGCGCCTGTGAATTTTATCACTGGATTCAGAAGGCTTCTTGAGTCCATTGGTCCCCAGGATGCCGAGCAGAATTTTTATCATGGTGTCGCCAATGGCATAACGCATGCTGACCTACTTGAAGTGAGAGCCCCAAATCCTGCACTGATCGTTGCGGGGACGCGTGATTTTTTCAGTATACAAGGTGCGCGGGAAACGTATGATGAGGTGAAGAATACCTATGCCGCATTCGGTGCGAACGAAAATGTGGGAATGGTGGAAGATGACTGGGGCCATGGCTATACGTCAAAATTAAGAGAGGGGATATACGCATTTTTTCAAAAGCATCTCGATCTTCCTGGTAACTCCCAGGATGAAGAGATCAAAATATTGGATCCTGAAGAGTTAAAAATAACCACCAGTGGCCAGGTCGCAACCTCTTTTGTCAATGCAGAAACAGTTTTCAGTCTTAACAAAAAAGAAACAGAAAAACTGATTGATAAATTGGAAACTTCGAGAAAAAATATTGATCCACATTTGAAAGAAGTTGGCTCACTTGCAAAAAGGCTCTCAGGATATGGGGCCCCTCAGCCAGAAGTGAAATCGGTTTTTCGCGGGCGATATCATAGAGACGGTTATTCTGTGGAGATGTATGCATTGCGTGGCGAAGGCGATTATTTTATTCCTTTATTACTTTTTGTGCCTGATGGAAATGGTAAATTTTCGAGTGTGATCTATATCCATCCTGACGGGAAAATAGCCGATGCGGCCGTGGGTGGCAAGATTGAACAATTGGTCAAAAAGGGATTCGTCGTAGCGGCGCCTGATGTGATTGGCACAGGAGAAACAAGAGGTGATGGAAGCAGTGTCGCTATGTTGATAGGGCGCAGTATGGCCGGGATTCAGGCAGGAGACGTAAGTAGGGTTGTTCTTTTTTTGAAAAGTCAACCGAAGGTCGATTCTGGTAAAATTGGCGCAATTGCTTTTGACGAAATGTGTCCAACGTTACTTCATGCCGCAGCGTTTGATAAATCGATAGATTTTGTTTCACTTGTAGGTTCTCCGGTCTCATATAAGTCAATGGCCATGAATCAATTTTATGACGGGAGCTTTTTCAATGATGGCGTGGCCGGAGCGTTGACCGCTTATGACCTACCTGATCTTATAGGATTTATTGCGCCCAGAAAAATTACTTTGGTGGGATTAAAAGATCAAATGCGAGAACCTGCGCCCACGACCCTTATTGACAAAGCGCTTTCATTTCCCCGTGCTGTATATTCTCATAAAAATGTTTCCGGCAACATCAACGTTTTACCAGCTTCGGAGGATATAAACGGCGTGGAACGCTGGGGCTTGGAATAGACTAGTACTTAATTGTTAAAATACGCGTAAATATAGATTATTATCTTATCTTT
>JBBDXJ010000144.1:0-4961 GCA_040902445.1 Cyclobacteriaceae bacterium
GTTATCTTCGGGTGCCTTTTTGAAGTTTTAAAGAGAGGGTCTTTCTTCAAATTGGTATAAACCCCGAAAGAAGTTCGGGGTTTTTTTTGCCCTCTTGTTTTTTGCATGAAACCTGCACCATGTAAGAACCGGGTAATTTTCCACAGACGATCGACTTTTACTTTACCGGTTATTTTCGTAAATTATTAAGATGGTCGCGGGGGCAGTTCGTTTATCTTATTCAGCTACTTTTTGGAATGCATCCTCCCAGGGGTGTTTACACTAATTTAGATGCCTACCGTGTAAACCAAACTTCACCTTCGAAACGATAAGGCTTGGTCTAATTTGCTCTGCTCCTTTCTTCCTCAGATCCGGTTTGCACCTGAACGGTTCTTAATTTTCCATTTCCAAAGGTCCGGGAATAAGTTAAACGTACAAATTGATTATGCCAGTCGTATTTAATGCTGGATTTAAGATTTATCTGCTGAAGGTTTGTAATCACCCGCCAGTAATTGTTATAGAAGATATCATCCATCGCCAATCTAAGAATTCCATTATTGCCAAATTTCTTTTGGATACCTGCATTCAGCGAACCCAATGGCATAAACTCTGATATTCCAAAAACCGATCTGGACTGATAGAATCCTGATATTTCAATTAAAAAGTCTTTTGTTAACTTCACTTGATTGCTTACGTTGATATTAACATTATAAACACTCAGGCTTGCATTGGGTTCAAGATGATTTGTTCGGGCTGTTTGATATTGGCCCGTAAAATTGGTTTGAACTTCCCACCATGGTGCAACATTAAAGCTGAAGGAGTTTGTAAAGTTGAGCGTGTTGAGATACCGAAGGTTTTGTGACTTATATATCAGATTGCCGGCGTTGTCAATTTCCGGTTGAAAGAAGCTTATCTCATTTGAAGAATGATTATACTGGAGAATCAGTATCCATGGTCCGGAATGATAACCCGCTCGCACACCGTCGGAAATGGAGGGCCATAGTGAGGTGTTGCCTGATGAAAATGTATTCGGGCTCCAAAAGAAGACAAACGGGGCTATATCCCTGAAAGTGGGTCTGGTAATTCTTCTCGAATATGAAAATGAAATGTCTTTTTCTTTGTCAATGTCTTTTTTGATAAAAACACTTGGGAAAAAATTTCCATACCTCCTGTCTATTACACCTCTCACTGTTGACGTACTGATATATGTATGGGTATGCTCATACCGCATACCCGCGCTTAGGTGAACACCTTTTTTGCTTTGCCATTTCGCAGAAAAATAAGCTGCGCCAATGTTCTCGGTAAGATCAGCGTCTGATGTTAAAACAGGGTCTACCATCCAGGAGTCATTGTTCCAGCGACTGACCCTTACCTTATTATCCAGCCGTGATAAAACACCCTTCAATCCTGTTTCGACTGTAAGGGTCGGAGTGAGGTTGTAGACATAGTCGAACTTGCCAACGACGAATGTCATCGGTGTATGCTTTGAGACATCGATCTTATCGTTCACATTTCTGTTGTCTGCAGGATAGTAAACAGCATTATTATAATCGGATGGATTATTATTGGTGTAGAAAATGTAATCCAGATCAACGGTAATATCACTTTTCGAACCGGGCTTGCTTTGAAAGTTTATTCCACCTGTTGCGCTTCGCCAGTTGTTAACTTCCCGGATCTTCATATCTGTGATAACACTTGAATCCGCCGCTGCGTGATTGATGTCATGCGTTAAAGCGTTCATATCCCACTTGTTCATGGAGGCTGTAAACAGGAAGCCAAGTGAGGAGTTTTTGGCAATAGGAACTTCGGTGCCTGCCCGGATGCTTTGTACGGTGGTGATCGCTTTACGGCGACTCAAATCTGAAACTCCTGATTAAAGCCGTCGTTAACCGATTCCCGGTGCATGTTCAGAATATTCAGATTTCTCTGACGCAGGAAACTGTAATCCAGAAAATAGGCCGCTTTTTTCGACCGGTGCTGCAAGTTAAAGTTAGTGCCATATACTTCAGCCCATTTATACCCCAGGGTCACACCAACCGTCCCGCTGGTGCCAAAGTCGGCACTCTCTTTCATCACGATATGAATAATGCCTGAGTTACCTTCTGCATCATACTTTGCCGGGGGCGTGGTGATAAGTTCGATCTGCTGGATATTGGCTGCGCTCATGCCATCGAGCATCTGGACAACCGCATCCATGGGCAACTGCATTATTTTTCCATTCATCATGATTCGCACGCCTGTTTTCCCGTTCATTCTGATACTGTTATCCTGCCTGTTCAGAGTGATGCCAGGCGCCTTTTGAAGTACCTCCAGCACGGTGTTGCCTGCAGCGGTAATGCTGTTCTGAACATTGATAACAAGCCTGTCTACCTTCTGCTCAAACATGGCCTTCTCGGCTTCAACGGTAACTTCATTTAACTGGACGGTTTCTTCTGACATAACCAATGGTGTCACGCTCAGATTTTTCTGACCGGATACTGTAAAAACCGGAGCCGTAGTTTTTTTAAATCCCACCATCGTGCCGACTATGAAAAAATTGCCTGGTATGACATCTTCCATAATAAATTTACCATCTGCTGTTGTGACCACGCCTTTTGCCAGTGTGGAATCAGAAGCATTCATCAGAAGAATGTTCGCAAAGGGAACAGGTTGTCCGTTGTCAGCTTTAACTTCCCCTTCGATGCGCGACTGCGAAAGACCGCAGGTGGCTGAGAAAATGGCCACCATGGAAATGCAAAAGCGAAGCGCGTTACATTCATTGAAACGGGATAGTTTCGTCAATAAGAGTAACCCACGGAAAGGATTAACAGACCTGGGATACATATGTTATTTGATTAACTTAACATCAACCTTTTGGTACACATCATCCCAGGTTAGAGTTTTCCCGTTTTCAAAAATGAGTTTGCCGGCCACATAAAGTTTATCGTCTTCAATACGCTGACTAAATTGGGCTTTATCCTTGTTGTTTATCGGGAAGGATGCCACTTCGATTAGAGGAAATATAGTATTTCCTTTCATCGTATAAGTTCCAGCCAGAGCGCTTTCAAATTTGTTGTTTCGGCGGTTGATGCGAATCCAATGCGTTGGAGTAATTATCTGAAAACGTATAGCTGTTTCCCTTGTATGAGATTCCTTTTTACCCTCCGTTGTAGTGTAATGAGAAGAGAGTTGATCCCAGGTGCCTATTGACGGGTTCTTTGGATAGGCGTTCTCAGCCTTCATTCGTTTAAATACCAATTCTTCCAATGTGGCAGTTTTTCCATCCTCCCGGGTTATTGTTCCGGATTGAATAAATTTATTCCCTTCAACCTTCCAGTTAAAAGTATAGCTCACCGGTTTAAGGTCTTCCCATGAAGCTATTTCCTGGCGTTCGATGTATTTGTTTCCGTCAAAGTGGACCGTACCGGAATGGCTTCGGTTGAACACAAGGGAATCACCTTTTACATCCTGCGCGATGAGCATGTAGTGCGTGGGGGTAATGATCTTAATTTCTCTCGCCGAAGAAGCATCGGCGGAAAAAGTTTTTCCATCAAAGCCTGTACCTTTTATTGAGACCATTTCCCAGGTTCCAACAAGAGGATGCTGGGCAAAAATTTCGAGGCTGCTCAGAAGCAGGGCTGCCAGACACAAATGTTTTGTTTTCATAAAAGTGGGTTTAATAATCGATTATTTAATTCTATAATGTCCTTGACGCAAATAGTCGCTCGCAGAATTGCCAATAACTCCTTTTACCAAAGAAAACGCTTTTAATGAACGGTTGAAATACCAGAGCTCAGGGATACGATTGCACGTTGATACGTCAGCGATCTCATTCATAACGAAGCGAATCAACAGGATTCGTTCGTGTAGCTTTCCAAAGAACTGAAGAGATCGTAACCAACAGAATGGTCATCAAAATCACTACAGGCAGAGCAAAGTGCCACCACTGGAGCGTTATTCGCTCTGAAAACTTTTGCAGGTATTGCACAGTCAGGTAGAAGGATACCGGTATGCCGATAACCGTGGCAAGGATCGCCTGTTTGATGGTTGTATTCAATAGTACATGCGCGATCTGATGGAGTTCAGCGCCCAATACTTTTCGTATGCCGATCTCTTTGGTTTTTTGCACCACCTTGTTGGAGATCATGCCCAGCAACCCAAGGCATGCAATGCCAATGGCGATGCAGGTGAACAGCAGGATCTGGTTACGGGCTATGTTTTCGTTTTTGTAATGTGCATTCATGTGATCGTCAAGAAAATACCAGTGAAAAATCTGGCCAGGAAAAACCTGGCGATACTGTTTTTCAATCCTGTCAATTATTTCTGCGATGTTCTGGCCTTTGATTCGAAGGGACATTTTTAACGGCTTGTTTTTTGCGAACAGGTAATCGCCGTAGGTAAGTATTGTTCCCCGGTTGGCATCAGCGATCCCTGTTTCCAGATAAAGAGGAGTGTAGCGGTGATCTTCTATCACGCCGATGATCTCGGCGTTTGTTTGGAAAGGCCTCCAGGGATGCTTTCCAACGCTCACGGTTTTTCCGATGGCATTTTCCGGTTCAAGTCCGATACTTTTTGCTGCCAGCCTGCTAAGGATCACGGAGCGCCTGTCAGCAGGGTGGTCGGGCAGAAAATTCCGGCCCGAGATCAGCTTCAGTCCATAAAAAGGAATAAATCGTGCGTCAACCCCGCCATTACTTTTTGATACACTCCAAAAGCCTGTTGTATCTGTCCTGCTAAAATTTATGGGGTTTTCAAACAGGTCTCCGGCGACTGTGGTGCTCCATGTAATATCTTCCATGCCCCGTATGAAAGACAGTTCATTTTTGAGAGAATTTATTTCCACCGAGTACTCTTTGGTGTCAATGCCCAGTGGTATTTCAATCACAACAACTCTGTTCCGGTCAATTCCCCAGGTGTCCTTTGTAACAAACTCTACTTGCGTGGAAACCGAAAACAACCATACAATGAGTACAATTGCGCTGACAAACTGAAAAACAGTGGAG